>NZ_FNUD01000002.1:1132325-1437150 GCF_900106095.1 Pseudomonas deceptionensis
ATGTACGCCGAATATAAGGCCAATCGCCCGAGCATGCCCGATGACATGCGCGTGCAAATCGAGCCGTTGCACGCCAGTGTGATCGCGCTGGGCTTCCCTTTGTTGTGCGTCGAAGGCGTTGAAGCGGACGATGTGATCGGTACGTTGGCCCGCAGCAGCGCCGCGGCAGACCGCCCGGTGGTGATTTCGACCGGCGACAAGGACATGGCGCAGCTGGTCGATGGCCATATCACCTTGGTCAACACCATGACCGGCAGCGTGATGGACATTGAGGGCGTGAAAGAGAAATTTGGCGTCTCGCCCGAGCAAATCATCGATTACCTGGCGCTGATGGGCGATTCGTCCGACAACATTCCAGGCGTGCCGGGTATTGGCCCCAAGACCGCCTCTGGCTTGCTGATGGGTGTAGGCGGTGGTCTGGCCGATCTGTACGAAAAGCTCGATATCGTGCCGACCTTGTCCATTCGAGGTGCTAAAAACCTGCCGGCCAAGCTGGAAGAGCACCGGGAAATGGCGTTTTTGTCGTACCAACTGGCCACGATCAAGGTCGATGTGCCGTTGGATGTTGGTCTGGAAGACCTGCACCTCAAGGCGCCGGATTGCGACAAACTGATCGAGCTGTACACCGAACTGGAATTCAAAAGCTGGATTGCCGAAGTCGAGCGCGAGGCCAAGCGTGTCGGCCAGGTGATTGTGCATGAAGCGCCTGAAGCCCTCGCCGAAGAGGAGCAGCAGCAATACGAAACAATCCTCGACCAGGCACGTTTTGACGTTTGGTTGAAGAAACTCAACGACGCCAAATTGATTGCCTTCGACACTGAAACCACCGGTCTTGACGCGCAGCAAGCGCAATTGGTGGGTTTGTCGTTCGCGGTCAAGCCTGGCGAAGCGGCCTACATTCCATTGACCCACTCTTATATGGGCGTGCCGGAGCAGCTGGACCGCGACACCGTGTTGCGTGCCCTCAAACCGTTGCTGGAAGACCCGGGCAAAGCCAAGGTCGGCCAGCACGCCAAGTACGACATCAACATCCTGGCCAATTGCGCCATTGGTGGTGATCAGGCGTGCGGGATCATGGTGCAGGGCGTTGCCTTTGACACCATGCTCGAATCTTACGTACTCGATTCCACGGCCACGCGCCACGATATGGACAGCCTGGCGCTCAAATACCTGGGGCACACCACCACCAGCTTCCAGGACATCGCCGGTAAAGGTGCCAAGCAACTGACCTTTGACCAGATTTCCCTGGAGCAGGCCGGGCCATACGCTGCTGAAGATGCCGACGTGACCCTGCGTTTGCACCACGTGCTGCATGAAAAGCTGGCCGCGATCCCGAGCCTGAACACCGTACTGACTGATATCGAGATGCCGTTGGTGCCGGTGCTGGCCCGTATCGAGCGTCAGGGCGCACTGGTGGATGCCAACCTGCTGGGTATCCAGAGTGTTGAGCTGGGTGACAAGCTGGTTGCGCTTGAGCGTGAGGCTTTTGCCATTGCGGGTGAAGAATTCAACCTGAGTTCACCCAAGCAGCTAGGTGTGATCCTTTACGAAAAGCTCGGTCTGCCGATTCTCAGCAAAACTGCCAAGGGCCAGCCTTCGACCGCTGAAGCCGTGCTGGCCGAGTTGGCCGAGCAGGACTATCCGCTGCCCAAGGTGCTGATGCAGTACCGCTCGATGAGCAAGCTCAAAAGCACTTACACCGACCGCCTGCCAGAGCAGATCAACCCGCGTACAGGCCGGATTCATACGTCTTATCACCAGGCGGTCACGGCGACCGGACGTTTGTCCTCCAGTGATCCAAACCTGCAGAACATTCCGATTCGTACCGCGGAAGGTCGTCGGATCCGTCAGGCGTTCGTGGCACCCAAAGGCTACAAACTGCTGGCGGCGGACTACTCGCAAATCGAGCTGCGGATCATGGCGCACCTGGCCAAGGACGAAGGCTTGCTGCACGCCTTCCGCAACAATCTGGACGTTCACAGCGCCACGGCTGCCGAGGTCTTCGGGGTTGAGCTGGGTGATGTCACTACTGACCAGCGCCGCAGCGCCAAGGCAATCAACTTTGGCCTGATCTACGGCATGAGCGCGTTTGGCCTGGCCAAGCAGATCGGTGTGGACCGTAAGCAATCGCAGGCTTATATCGATCGTTATTTCGCACGTTACCCGGGTGTGCTGGACTACATGGAGCGCACACGCACCCAGGCAGCCGAGCAAGGGTATGTCGAAACGATCTTCGGTCGCCGTCTGTACCTGCCGGAAATCAACGCGAAAAATGGAGCACTGCGCAAAGGCGCAGAACGGACCGCGATCAACGCCCCGATGCAGGGTACGGCGGCCGATATCATCAAGAAAGCCATGGTGGCGGTGGACAACTGGTTGAGTGCGTCAGGCCTCGATGCCCGCGTCATCTTGCAGGTACACGATGAATTGGTGCTCGAAGTGCGCGAAGACCTGGTGGATCAGGTGCGCGATGAAGTGCGTATCCACATGAGCGAAGCGGCGAAGCTTGATGTACCGCTGGTGGTCGAGGTGGGTGTGGGCAACAACTGGGATGAGGCGCACTAAAACGCGCCGCACCCTGTAGCCGTTGACGGGGCACGAAAGCTGCGACGGGTTGCGAAGCAGCCCCGGCATTCTCAGGTAGTCAGCGGTTACAGGGTTTCTTGCGATAATGCTCGAACAAGAAGGGCTTATTCCAAAAGGTTTTTAGCCTTTGGGAACTAAATCGACCCATCGCCACTCAGATTTATTGAATGGGTGGTGAAGCCCTTCAAAGCTCCTAATGTTGTGTTAAGTGTTGGCAGATATCTGGACCCCGCCCTAGAGGTCCAGTACTTGAACCCCGAACTTCCGGTCCCCCCCGTGCGAAGTTCGGGGTTTTTTTTGCCCGCAACTCCTTACTCGCCGGCCTCAACCAGCTCTTCGCCCTTGTTCGGCAGTTCCATCCAGCGTGCAAGCACGGTATACGCCTCTTCCAGACCCATGCGCTTTGGGGTGGAGAATAGCTGGATAGTGACTGCGTCGCCCCACTGCTTGCGAATATCTGCCTGAATTTTGAGCAATGTATTTTTGGCTGCGCCGTACGTCAGTTTGTCGGCTTTGGTCAGCAAAATATGCATCGGCATGCCGCTGGATACAGTCCAGTCGAGCATCAACAGGTCGAAATCGGTCATTGGATGACGGATATCCATCATCAAAATCACGCCTCGCAGGCTTTCACGGCTGCCAAAATAGGCTTCCAGGTGACGCTGCCAGTGCAGCTTCAGCGGGATTGGCACCTTGGCGTAGCCGTAACCCGGCAGGTCGACCAGGCGACGCTCTTCGTCCAGCTGGAAGAAGTTCAGCAGTTGAGTACGCCCTGGCGTTTTCGACGTACGCGCCAGGCTGGCGTGGGTCAAAGTGTTGAGTGCGCTGGACTTGCCGGCATTGGAGCGGCCGGCAAACGCGACTTCGTAGCCTTCGTCGTCGGGGCATTGATCGACTTTGGCAGCGCTGAGCATGAAGGTAGCCTGTTGGCACAGACCGAGAATGGGGTTCTTGAGTTGCATGGGATTTCCGATGTGAGCGGCGTCAGGAATGGACGCGGCGAGCGTGTCGTTTCCGTTTCAGTGGCGCCAGTATATAATGCCGCAGATTTTGTGTGCGCTTTGTCCCAGCGTAGGATGAAGTACACGGGAGCGAAAAACCTAGGTTGCGCATTAGAACGCAGCAAGCTCCCAACCCTGAAAAGGTCGTTTTATGACGAAATGGCTGCTAGCTGCCGGTATCTTGATGCCACGTTACAGCGCTCAGGCTACACAGGATCCGGAAGCCGTGTACAACCGCGTTTGTATTGTCTGCCATGCTGGCCAACGTAGGGCCAAGGTTTGAGCAAGGTATGGAGGCGCTGGTGCAACACGTGACCCAGGGTTTCAAGGCGATGCCGCCGCGTGGTTTGTGCATGGACTGCAGTGTCGAGGATCACCGAACTGTCCTACAGTGGATAAGCGAGTGAGCCCGGCCCATAACTCTTTAACCCTTAGCCGTAGTTGGATTAGCTGATGAACAAATTACTCGTGAGTCTGCTGTTGACCTTGGGCGTCACCGGTATTGCCCAGGCTGCAGGCACCGCTCTTGTAGGCGATGCTGCTGCAGGCCAGGCAAAAACCGCTGTGTGTGGCGCATGTCACGGTCCAGACGGCAATAGCATGGCCCCAAACTTCCCGAAACTGGCCGGGCAAGGTGATCGTTACCTGCTCAAGCAGTTGCATGAAATCAAGGACGGCAAGCGCCAGGTGCTGGAAATGACCGGCCTGCTGGCTAACCTGAACGATCAGGACCTTGCGGACATCGCGGCTTACTACTCCAGCCAGAAAAGTTCAGTCGGCGCTGCTGACCCGGCACTGGTTGCACAGGGCGAAGCGCTGTTCCGTGGCGGCAACCTTGAAAAAGGCATGCCAGCCTGCACCGGTTGCCACTCGCCAGACGGCCAGGGCAACGCAGCTGCCGGCTTCCCGCACCTGGGTGGCCAGCACGCAAGTTACATCGAGAAGCAGCTGACGGATTTCCGTGAAGGCGATCGCACCAACGATGGTGATTCGATGATCATGCGCGGTATTGCGGCCAAGATGAGTAACAAGGACATCAAGGCACTGGCCAGCTACATTCAAGGCCTGCACTAGGTTTTATACGGTCAGCGGGGCCAGGGGTTGATACATATGGTCACGTTAACGATCGTTTAATCCTTGGATGTGAACCTCAAAGGGCAGCTTCGGCTGCCCTTTTTCATGGCATCTGCCGTTACACTACAGAACTCAAGCCAGAACGGACCTGTCTGAATACAGGTCACGTTGAAGCGACCTTATCTGCCCAGGAGTAAAGCATGCGTAATCTGATCCTCAGCGCCGCTCTCGTTAGTGCCAGCCTGTTTGGCATGACCGCTCAAGCTGCCGAACCGCTTGAAGCGGGCAAACAATATGTAGAGCTGAGCAGCGCCGTTCCGGTTGCCGTGCCTGGCAAGATCGAAGTGGTTGAACTGTTCTGGTATGGCTGCCCGCATTGCTTCGCCTTCGAGCCAACCATCAACCCGTGGGCTGAAAAACTGCCGGCGGATGTGAACTTTGTGCGTATCCCTGCCATGTTTGGCGGGATCTGGAATGTTCATGGCCAACTGTTCATCACCCTTGAAGCCATGGGCGTTGAAAACAAGGTCCACAAAGCGGTGTTCCAGGCCATTCATGACGGCAAAAAGCTGGCTACCCCTGAAGAAATGGCCGAGTTCCTGACCGGCGAAGGCATCGATAAAGACAAGTTCCTGAGCACTTACAACTCGTTCGCCGTCAAAGGCAAGGTTGAGGATGCCAAGAAGAAGGCTCAGGCCTACCAGATCTCCGGCGTACCGACCATGGTTGTCAATGGCAAATACCGCTTCGACCTGGGCACTTCGGGTGGCCCTGAAGGCACGCTCAATGTTGCCGATCAGCTGATCGCCAAAGAGCGAGCAGCGAACGCTAAAAACTAAGCGGCGCCTTCTTCCGTGCGCGGCTGGAAGAGCGAACGAATCGTTGGCCTGCATGAACCGCAGGTCAACGAGGACCATCTGGCAGCTTGCGGGATGCCGGATGACCGGCGTTTGCGTTTGCTCAGTTTCAATATCCAGGTCGGTAACAGCACCCAGGGTTACCGGCACTACCTGACCCGCAGCTGGCAGCATGTGCTGCCACACAAGGGCAGGGCCGGAAACCTGGAACGCATCGGCGACTTGTTGGGCGACTTCGATCTGGTCGCCCTGCAAGAGGCGGACGGTGGAAGTCACCGTTCCGGCTACATCAATCAGGTCAAGTACCTGGCCCAACAGGGCGAATTCCCCTACTGGTATCAACAACTCAATCGCAATCTCGGCCGCCTGGCCCAGCACAGCAACGGGCTGCTCAGCCGTCTGCGCCCCAGCGCGATTGAAGATCATCCCTTGCCCGGCCCTGCGGGTCGTGGCGCGATTCTGGTGCGTTTTGGTGAGGGCCCGGATGCATTGGTGGTTGTGGTCATGCACCTGGCACTGGGGACAAAAACCCGCACCCTGCAGCTGGCCTATATTCGTGAGCTCATTGGTGGCTATCAGCATCAAGTGCTGATGGGCGATATGAACACCCATGCCAACGACCTGCTGCACACTTCGCCTCTGCGCGACCTCGGTTTGCTGGCGCCGCAAATGGAGGCTACTTTCCCCAGTTGGCGCCCGCAGCGTTGCCTTGATCATATTTTGCTTAGCCCCAGCCTGACCCTTGAACGGGTGCAGGTGCTGAACCAGCCTATTTCTGACCATCTGCCAGTAGCGGTCGATATACGCTTGCCCGGCTCTGTCGGCGTTGATTCGCAGCTTGTGTTGAGACCACCTGGCATTGAGCCCAAGGCATGAGAGACGACGCAGCTCACTGGAAAGAAAAATACCTCAAAAGTATTGAACAGCAGGACACGCTTGAGCGCCGCTGGAATACCCGTCTCGATTTGCTGCGCCGTGGGCTGGTGCGCAGCACCCTGGCGGCGGAAGGCACCGACCGGACTGTCGATCAGTGCATGAAGGAAATGCGCGAAGCAGTGCGCACCAATGAGATGGACGCTGCCCTGGCCGCCTTGTTGCCACGCCTGGAAAAAGCCGTGCTCGACTCCGAGCAGCGCCGCGAGACGCGGGTCGAGCAAGTCAGCGAGGCGCTCAATAGCCTGGTTACCCAACTGCAAGCTTTGCCGCTGCCCCGTGAAGTCAGCAAGCCACTCAAGGCATTTGCCAAGCAGCTCGAAAACCGGGTGGCCCACGCACGTGAAATACCATTGCTGCTGGGAGAGCTCAGCCACTTGCAAGGGCAGGCACTGGCGCCACAACTCAATGGCTCAAGCCCGCCCCGTCCGGGGTTGTTGCAACGCTTGTTCGGGGGCCACGACGCCGATAAAGCGCCAAGCGAACCCAGTGAAGCTGTAGTGCCACCGGCTGTTGCCAGACCGCTGGCAGCGCCCTCGCCAGAGGTTGCGCCGCGGGCCGTCATTGAGGTCGCCCCTGCGCAAGTCAAAGCCCCGGAGCCGCAGGTTGTGCCTTTGGCCGACGCTGAGCCCCAACCGCTCCCTGAAGTTGAGCCGGAGCCTGAATCCCTGGTTCCTGAAGCGCCTGTAGAGCAGGCCGCTAGCGGTGCGCTGGAGTCGGTTGTTGCGCTGGTAGACGCAGAAAACAACCTGCCTGAGGCGCGGATCGAACTGCCTGCCCTTGCAGCGATCGACAGCCCCGCCCCGGTCGTAGATGACATTGATGCGGTCTATGCCCTGCCTGAGAGCCCCGAGCCGTCTTACAGCTCGGTCGCGGCGCATATCGAAGCCACATTGCTTGGCTTGCTGAACGATCTGTCACTGCCCGAGCACCACCGGCCGCAGGCCGAAGCCATGCGTCGGCGTCTGGAAAAAGGGCTCAACTGGTACGAGTTACTGCCGATCCTCGATGATCTTGCCGTCTTGATGCTGGCCATCACTGACAGTGGCCAGCACGAGTTCGAGGCCTATCTCAAACAGCTGAACGGGCGTCTGGAATCGTTCCAGAACAACCTTCAGGCGGCCAGTGAGGGTCATGCTGAAGGTCAGTCCGCCGCCGACGATTTGCACGCCCAATTGCGCGAACACCTCGGCGGCATGCAAAACAGCGTGCAATCGGCCGTCGACCTGAACAGCCTCAAACACCTTCTGGAAAACCGCCTTGAAGGGTTGTTGAGCACGCTGGACCGGCACCAGCAACAGCGTAATGCCCGCGAGCAAGAAGTGTGCGCCCATCTACAAGGGCTGACCGAGCGCGTAGCGCACATGGAGCAGCAAGCCCAGGGCTATCGCGAACACCTTGAAGAGCAACGCCAGAAAGCGCTGATAGACCCCCTCACCGGGCTGCCCAACCGAGCCGCCTGGGGTGAGCGGCTGCAGCATGAGGTGCAGGCGTGGCAAACCCATGGCAACTCCTTGTTGATAGCCATGCTCGACCTTGACCACTTCAAGCGCATCAATGATGGCTATGGCCATCTGGCCGGAGACAAGGTGCTCAAGATCATCGCCGCGCAGTTGTGCAAACACCTGCGCCCCGGCGACTTTGTTGCCCGCTTTGGCGGCGAAGAGTTTGTGTTGCTGATGCCCGACACAACACTGGCGACCGGCCTGCAACAGGCCGAGAAACTGCGGGCGGCCATCGAGGCATGCCCTTTCCACTTCAAGGGCGAACCTGTGACCCTGACGGCTTCTATCGGTGTGTCAGCGTTCAAGGCCGGTGATCGCAGCGACCACGTGCTCAAACGGGCAGATGAGGCGTTGTATCGGGCCAAGGCCAATGGGCGCAATGGCGTTGAACCGTGCTCGTCAGATAATTAACAGAAGTGTGTAGTGGGTGTGTGCCAATAATTAAAGTTTGAGTGGTCGGTACTAAGTGCATGTAATGGATTTCCAGATGCTGGGTAGTACTTGTCGGTTTTTAAACTTTGCCGGTTAATATCAACTTTGCTTTCTTGACGCGCTGCGCGTGAGCGACTTATATGAAATGGCAGGCTGTGAAAGGTTACTTCTCCAGTAGCCGCAGTACTGTCATCGGTTTCTCAATCGGATGTTCATCAACAGTGCTCTGCTGGCGTATTCAGTCGATGTGGTGCCCTGCGCGACTCAAAAAGGTAATGTATGAAAACGTTAATCTCCTTGTTGTCCGTCCTTGTTTTAATGGCGGGTGCCGTCTCGGTTAATGCCGCGGCTAAAACACATATATATACAGCCTATATCAATAAAGATGGAACGTTGGCGGCTCAGTCGCCTCATTGGATTCAAGGCATCGAATATTCCAGTCAGCATAATTATGCTGCCAGTTATAAGGTTAAGTTGACGCCCGGTGCCTTTCAAAAAGCGCCGAAGTTCTGCGTGGTATCGACCGACGACACATCAAGTTATGAACACACACTGTATGGCATCGCAAAGCTGTCGGGCAAACCGACCCGCGAAGAGGTCAATGTCATTGGCCTGATGCTGGGGCTTGGTGGGCCGTCTGGCGACTCATCGATGAGCTTTTACCTGATGTGCAGTAAATAACAGCTGGCCCCTTGCTCTTGGCCGAGCAGGGGGCTTGCTTCAACCCGGTGCAGTACTTCAGCTGCGCGACAAGGGCAGTGAGGTATGCTTGAGCATTAACTGTTAGCTGTGTTGTCTTTGCCCATGAAATTATCCGCCCTGCTTTTGTCTATCGCTTTGCTGGCCGGTTGCGCCAGCGGTCCTCGCATGGACACCAGCCATCCTTCGATCAACCACGACAGCCGTGTGCAGTTCGTGGTGCTCCACTACACCTCGACCTCGCTGGAGCGCTCGCTGGAGTTGCTGACCCGAGGGCCTGTGAGCAGCCATTACCTGGTGGGCGATACACCGCCGACCATCTACAAGCTGGTGGACGAGAACCAGCGTGCCTGGCATGCCGGTGAAAGCCAATGGAAAGGCCGTACCTGGTTGAACTCCAGTTCCATCGGTATCGAGATCGTGAACAAGGGGTTCCGTGATACGCCAAACGGGCGAGTCTGGTACCCCTATACCGAAGGCCAGATCCAGTCTCTGATTGCGCTGCTTAAAGACATCTCGACCCGCTACAAGATCGACCCGCACAACATCATCGGCCACAGCGACATAGCCCCGTTGCGCAAGCTCGATCCGGGCCCGTTGTTCCCCTGGAAGCGTCTGGCCGATGAAGGCTTTGGTATCTGGCCAAACGCTCAGGCGGTCGCCCGCGAACAAGCCCTGTATGCCAACGCGTTGCCGAGCATTACCTGGTTCCAGCAGCAACTGGCGCTATTGGGCTACGAAACCCCGCAAACCGGTGAGCTGGATGTAGCAACCCGCCACGTGCTGGCGGCGTTCCAGATGCATTTTCGGCCTTCACGATTCGATGGCACACCCGATGCAGAAAGTGCGGCCATCCTGAAAGTGCTGAACACGCAAAAGGGCTGATCTGCGTACCCTCGTGCCTCGACAGCGACTACAGCAACGGCAGCGCCATGTAGAACTGTGTGCCTTGCCCGGGCCGCGAGTACGCCCCGATGCGCCCGCCATGCAGTTGCACGATCTCTTTGCACAGGGCCAGCCCAAGGCCAGCGCCGCCCTTTTTGCGACCTACTTGCACGAAGGGCTCGAAAATACGTCCTTGCTGGCCGTAGGCAATGCCTTCGCCATTGTCTTCGACACTGATGATCACCCGCTCACCATGGCGTCGGGCCTGCAGGCGAATCTGCCCGCCATCGGCGGTGTGGCGCAAGGCGTTATCCAGCAGGTTGTCCAGCACACGCTCCAGTTGGGCTTGGTCGGCATTCAGCCCGGGCAGTGGCGGCTGCAGGTCGATCAACAATTCGATGCTTTTGGCGGCTGCCCTGTCGGCGAAGCGGGCGCGGGCCTGTTCGAGCATTTCCTCGATATCGCAGGGGGCCAGCGTGAGCTTTTGCAGACCGTTCTGGTAGCGGGAGAAGTTCAGCAGGTCATTGATCAGCTGCATCAACCGCTGCATTTCTTCGTTCACCGTGTTGAGCAAATCCGTTTCACGGGATTGAGGATCAAAGCGCGCACGCTCCAGAAACAAGCCGAACGCCATATGCATGCCGGTCACGGGAGTGCGCAACTCATGGGAAGCGCGTAGTACGAATTCGCTGCGTACACGCTCAAAAGCGCGTTGCTCGGTCACATCATGCAGCACCATTACTGCGCCGAGAATCGGCCCTTTGGGTTGGCTGACCGGGGTCAGGCTGTAGGTCAGCAGGCGGTTCTCGCCCTCGATATCGACGCTCAGGTCTTCCGGTAGCCGTTCAAGGCTGCCGCCGCGCAGCACCGTTTGCAGCTGCTGGTCGAGTTCGGGGCGTTTCAACGCTTCACCCAACGGCTGGCCGAGACGGCTCTCGTCCCAGCCCAGCTGTCGCTGGGCTACCGGGTTCAAATGCTCAAGCCGGCCCTGCTGATCGATCATCAACAGTCCGTCATCAATACTGTCGAGCACCGCCTGAAGCCGTTGCTGGCCTGCCAGCAGTTCGTCGACATTGGTTGCCTGATGCTGGCGCAAAGCCTCGGCCATGATTCCGAAGCGCCGGGTCAGCAGGTTCATTTCAGTGGCAGACGAAAGCGGCAGCACCACCTCAAAGTTGCCCTTGCCGATGTTGTCAGCCGCTTTGGCCAGTGCCTCGATAGGTGCACCAAAGCGCCTGGCAATGCCATGGGCGGTAATAAAGCCGATGATCAGCACCGCAAGCCCGACCAGGCCCAGCAGGGAGGCGATGATCAGGGCCCGGTCACGGGCCGATGCCTGTGCGGCATAAATGGTGTCGAGTGCACGGCGGTGCTCGGTGATCAGGCCATTGCGCAACTGATTGAAACGGCTCGAAAGCTCGTTGTCGGTACTCAGGTTGAGTGCTTCGTTGTCGGCCTGATGGAGCGCTTGCAGAAAGTGGCTGTAGTCTTCCCGCGCCCGGGCAAAGCCACTGTGCAAATCGTTTTTGCGCTCATGCTCGATGCCTTCGTCGAGCAGTGCCAGATACTCCCGGGTCGATGCCTGTAGCGCCTTCGGGTCGGGCTGGTTGCGCAGCATCAGGATCAACTGGTCACCCAGGGACTGACGCAGCTTAAGGCCCAGGTCCAGGGTGATGAAGTTGTTGCGGATCAGCGCTTCCTGGGTCTTTGCCATTTGCATCACGCTGACGACGCCCAGCAGAAGCCCGAGCAGCGCCACCGTAATCAGCGCCGAAATGCTCAGGAACAGACGGGTGCGCAGCTTGATCGCCAGTTTCATCGGATGCTCACAGGTTGTACTGCTTACGTTTGCGATACAGCGTCGAGGCGTCGATGCCCAAGGTTTTTGCGGCCTGGTCCAGGGTTTCGCTGGTGGCCAGGACGGCGCCGATATGGGCTTTTTCCAGTTGGTCCAGGCTCAGTGCCGCACCGATACGCGGGGCATTGGGGGTGGTTTGCTCCGCCATGCCCAGGTGGCTGACTTCGACCACTTCCTGGGGGCAAATAATGCTCGCCCGCTCCACCACGTTGCGCAGCTCGCGGATATTGCCCGGCCATCGGTAATTGGCCAGCGCCAGGCGGGCTTCTTCGCTGAAACCACGGGCAGGGCGGGCGTACTCTTTGACGAAACGGGCCAGAAAGCGGTCGGCCAGGGTCAGAATGTCTTCACTGCGTTCGCGCAGCGGCGGCAGATGCAAGGTGATTACGTTCAGGCGGTAGAGCAAGTCTTCGCGAAAACGCCCGTCGCGCACCATGTCTTCAAGGTTGAGGTTGGTGGCAGCCAGAATCCGTACATCGGCGCGGCGGGTTACGGGGTCGCCGACGCGTTCGTACTCCTTGTCCTGAATAAAACGCAGCAGTTTTGGTTGAAGTGCCAGCGGGAAATCACCGATTTCATCCAGGAACAATGTACCGCCGTCGGCCTGGTTGACCCGGCCCAGGGTGCTTTCGCTGGCGCCGGTAAACGCCCCGCGGGTGTGGCCGAACAGCTCGCTTTCCATCAGCTCGGCGGTCAGGGACGGGCAGTTGATAGTGACGCAGGACTTCCTGGCGCGTTTGCTCCAGCCATGAATCGCCCGCGCGAGCTCGCCTTTACCAGTGCCGGACTCGCCCAGGATCAGGATATTGGCATCGGTGTCTGCGACCTGGCGGGCAGTCTCCAGCACCGCCATCATGGCCGGGCTGTGGGAGTCCAGACCGTCCTTGGGCTTGCGCACCTCACCTTCGAGGGCCTCAAGGCGGGCGGCCAGCTGGCGCACTTCCAATTGCTTGGCCGTGGCCAGGCGCAACTGGTCAGGGCTGCAGGGTTTCACCAGATAGTCTGCGGCACCGGCCTGAATCGCATCAACCGCGGTGTCGACGGCCGAGTGGGCCGTGACAATCACCACGCGCATCCAGGGGGCTTGAATGCGCATCTGTGCCAGCACATCCAGGCCGTTGTCCTCGCCCAGGCGCAGGTCCAGAAAGCACAAGTCGAACACCTGGCGCTGCAACAGCGCGTCGGCCTGTGCCGCGCTGTTGGCGGTGGCGACGGTGTAGCCCTCGTCTTCGAGGCAGTAGCGGAATGTACGCAGGATGGCGGACTCATCGTCGACCAGCAGAATGCGGCCCTGGTGCTCTTTGGCTGATTCCATTTCCTACGTTCCTTAATGAGTGATCTTGGTTAGTGTCGGAATAATCGGGCAAGTTGCATGATTATTCAGGAATGATTGTGGTGCTGGCATTCCCGTGTCCGGTCTTGTTTTTTAACTGCATGATTTTAAAGCGTTTTTATTTGGTTTTGAGCACGAAAATCAAATCGTGCAGGCCACTGCTGTCTGCGGCGTCAGCAATCCGGGCCACGCCAATGCGGTAATCAGTACAGATCGTGCAGAACGCACGACCAGCTTAGCGGGCATCGTGCAGGATGCGCGTAAAGGCGAACTCTAAATAAACATAAGTAATTGATTTATATAGATATTAATTTTATCTAAAAGCTGGCATGCAGCCTGCAATTACCTTGGTACAACCGTCGGAAGGCCCGCAAATGCTGGCAACCTGACTTCACATTGACCACCGGGTAGCAGGAGTTTGAGCATGAATCGTCAAGGTTTATCCAACATGCGTGTTTCGTCATCGCACCTGCAGCAAGGCTTGTTTGCGAGCCTGGCGTTGTTGGTGACATTGGTCGGTGGTCAGCAATGGGGCCGCTGGGAGCAATCACCTCAGCCTGGCACGACTGTGCATCACCCGGTCGTCGCCCAGCAGCATTTCAAGGCGCCGGGGTGGGCAGGCTCACCTGGCCACTACGAACTGGCGGCGTCGGATGAAACGCAAATAGCGAATTCGCAACCTGAACCGCAACGCTGGGTGTTTTAAGCGTTTACAACCTTGAGGCCTACGCCGGGCGTCAAGTTGCACCACTGGCCTAATCCTGTTTCGCACAGTAATAAGGAGAATCACCATGTTGAGTTGGGCAATTACCTTCCTGATTATCGCCATCATCGCTGCTGTTCTGGGCTTCGGTGGTATTGCGGGCACCGCGACCGGCATCGCCAAGATTCTCTTTGTCGTGTTCCTGGTGATGTTTGTGGTGTCGTTCATCTTTGGCCGCCGCGGTCGAGGTTGAATCTGCCACTCCAAAACCTGTAGTCGCTGCCGAAGTTTGCGATGGGCTGCCTGGTCCTTCTCGCCACCTTCGGCAGCGACTACAGAAAATCTTGTACAGGGCTTGCCCTGTTTTTTTGTGCCCGCCGAGAACTATTCTGTGTTTGTAATGCCTTATCAGGGCTCATTTTTTTCAAAAAAATGTGGCTTGAGGCGTCCTTCAAAACGTCGACCGTATATCGACTAAAAGAAAAATAGCCCGTCCTTATATCTGATTTGTGTTGTCGGATATTTCTTGGATATATGTGGCTTTTTGTCACCCATTCCCTGTCTAGAAAGACCTTGAAACAGCCGGTCCACGGCACTTATGTCGTCTATTCTGTGTAATCGCAGAAGGGGCGATTTGAGGTCTTGTCGGACAAAACCCATGCCGATTCGGCATAGGGTAGGCGTTTACGGCATTAGACGGCCACCTCATGCATGGGAATAGTTGCGCCTTTTTTCGCCTGCCAAAGAGCCTTTCTGGCTCGGTTTGGGCGACCTTCTACGGGGGTAGAGGTTTCTGGTTTTAGCGCTTCGCAGCGCTCTAGTCTGAGCCTTTACCCGAGTCCACTTGAAGTAAGGGTAATGACATGAAGAAGGCAAAACTTAGCCTCGCCTGGCAGATCCTGATTGGTCTGGTCCTCGGGATTGCAATCGGCGCGCTGCTTAACCATTTCAGTGCTGAAAAGGCCTGGTGGATCAGTAACGTTCTGCAACCTGCCGGCGATATCTTTATCCGTCTGATCAAGATGATCGTAATCCCAATCGTGATTTCTTCACTGGTTGTCGGGATTGCAGGCGTGGGAGATGCGAAGAAACTCGGTCGCATCGGTTTTAAAACCATCATCTACTTCGAGGTGGTGACCACCGTCGCGATCCTGGTCGGCCTGGTGCTGGCCAACGTGTTCCAACCCGGTGCCGGGATCGACATGAGCACCCTGGGCACGGTCGATATCTCCAAATACGCAGCCACTGCTGCTGAAGTAACGCATGAACATGCGTTTATCGAGACCATCCTCAACCTGATTCCATCGAACATCTTCGCGGCCATGGCTCGCGGTGAGATGCTGCCGATCATCTTCTTCTCGGTGCTCTTCGGTCTCGGTTTGTCGAGCCTGAACGCCGAACTGCGCGACCCGCTGGTGAAAACCTTCCAGGGCGTGTCCGAGTCGATGTTCAAAGTCACTCACATGATCATGAACTACGCGCCAATCGGTGTGTTTGCCCTGATCGCCGTGACTGTCGCCAACTTCGGTTTCGCCTCGCTGGTGCCATTGGCCAAGCTGGTGCTTCTGGTTTACGGCGCCATCCTGTTCTTCGCCGTTGCGGTGTTGGGCCTGATCGCCAAGCTGTTCGGCTTCTCTGTGTTCAAGCTGATCCGCATCTTCAAGGATGAGCTGGTTCTGGCTTACTCCACCGCCAGCTCCGAAACCGTGCTGCCGCGCGTGATCGAGAAGATGGAAGCCTACGGCGCGCCGAAAGCCATTTGCAGCTTTGTGGTACCGACCGGCTACTCGTTCAACCTTGACGGTTCGACCCTGTACCAGAGTATCGCGGCGATCTTTATCGCTCAGCTGTACGGTATCGACCTGTCGATCAGCCAGCAGCTGCTGCTGGTACTGACCCTGATGGTGACCTCCAAAGGCATCGCCGGTGTACCGGGCGTATCCTTCGTGGTGCTGCTGGCCACTCTGGGCAGCGTGGGTATCCCGCTGGAAGGCCTGGCCTTTATCGCCGGTGTTGACCGTGTGATGGACATGGCCCGTACCGCTCTGAACGTGATTGGTAACGCCTTGGCGGTACTGGTGATCTCGCGTTGGGAAGGCATGTACGACGACGCCAAGGGCGAGCGTTACTGGAACTCGCTGCCGCACTGGCGCAGCAAGGAAGCCCTGCCAAAAGGCGAATAATCGCCCCTCGGCAGTCGCACTCCCACAAACCCCGGACTTGTCCGGGGTTTGTTGTTTCTGGGGGTTGGCCGCTATCATTCGCCGCATCTTCCAGGAGTTCTCTCGATGCTCAACGGCCTATGGCTCAGCTTTTTCGTCGTCGCTATGGTGTCGGCGCTCGTCCAGTGGCTGGTGGGCGGCAATGCGGGGATCTTCTCGGCGATCGTGGAAAGCATCTTCGCCATGGCCAAGTTGTCGGTCGAAGTGATGATTCTGATGTTCGGCACCCTGACCCTGTGGCTGGGGTTTTTGCGCATTGCCGAAAAAGCCGGGATCGTCGACTGGCTGGGCAGGGCGCTGGGGCCGCTGTTCAAGCGCTTGATGCCGGAGGTGCCCGAAGGCCACCCGGCGCTGGGCTTTATCACCCTGAACTTCGCCGCCAATGGTCTGGGACTGGACAACGCGGCCACGCCCATTGGCCTGAAGGCCATGCGGGCGCTGCAAGAGCTCAACCCCAGCGCCACCAGCGCCAGCAATGCGCAGATCCTGTTTCTGGTGCTCAATGCCTCGTCCCTGACCCTGTTGCCGGTCACGATCTTTATGTATCGCGCCCAGCAAGGTGCCCCTGACCCGACGCTGGTGTTCCTGCCGATCCTGTTGGCCACCAGCGCCTCGACCCTGGTCGGCCTGCTCTCGGTGGCCGTTGTGCAGCGCTTGCGCCTGTGGGACCCGGTGGTGCTGGCGTATCTGGTGCCGGGGGCGTTGATCCTCGGCGGTTTCATGGCGCTGCTGGCGACCCTGTCGGCCACGGCACTGGCCAGCTTGTCCTCTATTCTGGGCAACTTGACGCTGTTCGGGCTGATCATGCTGTTTTTGGTGATTGGCGCCCTGCGCAAGGTCAAGGTGTACGAAGCGTTTGTCGAAGGGGCCAAAGAAGGCTTCGATGTGGCGAAGAACCTGCTGCCGTATCTGGTGGCGATGCTCTGTGCGGTAGGTGTGCTGCGGGCTTCGGGGGCGCTGGACTTTGGCCTCGATGGCATTCGCCATGTGGTCGAGTGGCTGGGCTGGGACACCCGTTTTGTCGACGCGTTGCCGACGGCAATGGTCAAACCCTTTTCGGGCAGCGCCGCTCGGGCGTTGCTGATCGAAACCATGCAGACCCAGGGCGTGGACAGCTTCCCGGCACTGGTGGCCGCCACGGTGCAGGGCAGTACTGAAACTACGTTTTATGTGCTGGCGGTGTACTTTGGCGCCGTCGGCATCCAGCGTGCCCGGCATGCGGTGGGCTGCGCCTTGCTGGCTGAGTTGGCGGGCGTAGTGGCCGCGATTCTGGTGTGCTACTGGTTCTTCGGCTAACACAAAAGTCTGTAGCCGCTGAGGAGCGTAGCGAGGCTGCGATGGGCTGCGAAGCGGCCCTCTTGTTTTGAAGGTCCTTCGGCCCTTATCGCAGCCTTCGGCAGCGGCTACAGAGTTTGCGCAGTCAGTTTACGCCACACACTCACCAGCCACGGCTGTTGGTCGCGGGGCAAGCCCGCCGGGCGATAGTAGTGTTCCAGTTCAACAAAACCGGCAGCCGTCAGCATGGCTCGCCAGTGTTCCAGATCGTGATACGCGCCATAACGCTCACCGTTCCAGCCTTCGCTGTTGTCGCCACGGGGGTTGGAGCTGAGCAGCACGCCTCCGGGCTTCAAGGTGGCGTAAAGCTTGCCCAGCACTTGCCTCAGTTCCTGGGTAGGTACGTGGAACAGCGAGGCGTTGGCGAAGATGCCATCGAAGCGCCCGGCGGGCAGATCAAGCTTGAGAAAGTCCTGATGCAACACCTCGCAACCGCTGTCTTCGCGGGCCATTTGGGTGAAGCGTTCGGTGCCATCCAGCCCGACTGCAATATGCCCCAGGCGGGTGAAGGTTTGCAGGTCGCGGCCTGGCCCGCAGCCAAAATCCAGGATCGTGAACGGCGGGGTGCCTTGAATATGGCGCAGCAATGCGTCGATGTTCTGGCTCACGTCGTGATCGCGGGTACCTTCGCGAAAGTCTTCGGCGCTCTGTTGATAGTGGCCAAGGGTAATGGCAGCAATCTGTTCGAGGGTTTTTGGGTCGAGGGGCATCGCGGGCTCGGTCGGCGGCAGTCAGGCCGCCGACTATACCTCAGCGTTTGTTGAGGGCCAGGGCCAAACGGTCGCCACCGAGCTGGATCAAGGCCACCAGGGCCACCAGCAATACAATCACGGTCAGCATCACTTGAGTGTCGAAGCGCTGATAGCCGTAGCGGTAAGCAATGTCGCCCAGACCGCCGGCGCCAATCGCCCCGGCCATGGCGGAGGAGTTGATCATCGTCACCAGAGTGATGGTGAAACCGCCGACGATGCCCGGCAAGGCTTCGGGCAACAGCACGTGCCAGATGATGTGATGGCGCTTGCAGCCCATGGCCTGGGCGGCTTCGATCAAACCGTGATCAACTTCCCGCAAGCTGACTTCGGCGATCCGCGCAAAGAACGGTGTTGCCGCTATTGTCAGCGGTACTACGGCTGCCCAGACGCCGTAGGTGGTGCCCACAATCAAGCGGGTAAACGGGATCAGCGCCACCATCAAGATCAGAAAGGGGATCGAGCGAAACAGGTTCACGAACGCGCCCAGTGCCTTGTTCAGGGCAGGCGCTTCATAGATCCCGCCCTTGCCGCTGGTGACCAGAATCACCGCCAGCGGCACCCCCAGTATCAGCGCGATCAGTGACGACACGCCGACCATCAAGAAGGTGTCGATCACCCCCTGCCATAAACGATCAAATCCCATAGCCCACCACCTCGACCTGTTGTGCCCATTGACCGGCGCGTTTGCGCAGCTCATCCGCGCCCAGCGACGTGCTGGTTACGCTGAGCAGTAATTGCCCCAGCGCGTGGCCCTGAATCTGCTCGACGCCGCCGTGCAGCAGTCGCACCTGACCGCCCAGGGCACTGAACAACGCGCCCAGGTCGGGTTCTTGCGCCTGACTGCCGGTAAAGCGCAGTCGCAGGATCACGCTGGATTGTGCTGACAGGGGCTGCGCCGTGATCCGGTTTTTCAGTGCAGCGGGCAGGGCGTCTTGCAAGGGCGCGAGCAGGGTTTTGCTGACCTCGTGCTGCGGGTCGCCAAACACTTGCCATACCGGGCCTTGCTCGACCACTCGGCCTTGCTCCAGCACCACCACGCGGTGGCAAATGTCGCGAATCACGGCCATCTCATGGGTGATCAGGATGATGGTCAGGCCCAGGCGCTGATTGATCTCGCGCAGCAAGCCGAGGATCGACTGCGTGGTTTCGGGGTCGAGTGCCGAGGTGGCTTCGTCGCACAGCAGAATGGCCGGGTCGTGAACCAGCGCCCGGGCAATGCCCACCCGCTGTTTTTGCCCGCCCGAGAGCTGCGCCGGGTACGCCGTGTGCTTGCCTTGCAGGCCGACCAGCTCCAGCAGCTCGCGCACCTTGTGCTCGCGTTGCAGTTTGGGCACGCCCGCCACCTTGAGCGGCAGCTCGACGTTTTGCCACACGGTCTTTGCCGACATCAGATTGAAGTGCTGGAAAATCATGCCGGTTTGGCGGCGCAGCGCTACCAGCTTGTTTTCATCGAAGTCACCGATATCGATCTGATCGATCAGCACGCGACCGGTGCTGGGTTGTTCGAGGCGGTTGATGGTGCGGATCAGCGACGATTTTCCGGCGCCGCTGCGCCCGATAATGCCGAAGATTTCTCCGCGCTGAATCGCCAGGTCGATGCCTTTGAGCGCATCGACCGGGCCCTGGCGGCCTTCATAGGTTTTGCCGACGCCAATGAACCGTACATGGGCGCGGCTCAGTTCGGGGTGCAGCTCGGTATGGGACGCGCCGGGCAGCGGCTCATCGAGCCGTACGCGAGCAATGGCCACGCTCATGATCAGCCTCCCCAACCAGGTTGGTACAAGGTGCCGTAGGTTTTATCCAGCGCAGCCTTTACCACGGGCGAGTGCTGGTAAATGTCGACGAACTTGGCCAGACGCGGGTCGTCCTTGTTCTTGGGCTGGATCACGAACTGGATCACGTACTCAGGGTGGTCGATACCGTCGAACAACAGTGCCGATTCGGCATCGAAGGTCTTGGACAGGCGGATGTAGGCCGGGTAGCCCTGCACCAGGTCGGCATCGTCGTAGGCGCGCACCAGCTGCACGGCTTCGACCTGGAGGATCTTGATCTTTTTCGGGTTGGCGATGATGTCTTCTTCGGTGGCCTTGTAACCGACGCCGGGTTTGAGGGTGATCAGACCCGCCTTGGCCAGCAATTGCAGGCCGCGCCCGCTGTTGATCGGGTCGTTGGCGATAGCCACCGTGGCACCCACCGGCAAGTCTTCAAAGCTTTTGTGCTTCTTCGAATACAGCCCCACGTTGTTGATCACGCCTTTGGCATACGGCACCAGATCAAACCCGGCAGCGGCCTTGGCGTTTTCCAGGAACGGGATGTGCTGGAAGTAGTTCACGTCGATATCGCCGGCGGCCAGCGTAGTGTTGGGGGCGATCCAGTCGGTGAACTCCACCAGTTCGACTTTTAGCCCTTGTTTGTCGGCTTCGGCCACGGCGGCTTCCAGCGGGATGGCAAACGCGGCGGTGGTACCGACCTTGAGGGGCTTGTCGGCCGCGTGGACGATGCCGCTAAACAGCCCGAGGGCCAGAACCAGTGCGTGTTTTTTGTTCATGATAGTTGCCCAGTCAAAGAGTCGGAATTCGAACGTTGTGGGAGCGAGCCTGCTCGCGAAAGTGCGGCAGTCCTGCAAGCTTCGCGAGCAGGCTCGCTCCCACAACAAAAGAGGGTTATGGGTTGTGCCTGTAAGCGGCGCCGGTATGGCGTTGCGGCAAGTGCGCATCGCCGTCGGTAAACAGCTTCTGGCGCAGGCTGCCGGTGTCATAAGCAGTCTTGTAGGAGCCCCGACGTTGCAGTTCGGGCACCACCAGGTCGATAAAATCGACGTAGCTTTCCGGGGTGACGATGCGGGTCAGGTTGAAACCGTCGAGGCCGGTTTCGGCGATCCACGACTCCAGTTCATCAGCGACTTGTTCCGGCGAACCCACCAGGGTTATGTAACGCCCGCCAAGCGCGTGTTGTTCGAGCAACTTGCGTCGGGTCCAGTCGTTGTTTTGCAGCACCTTGGTCGCCGACTGGATCGCGTTGCTCTTCACGTACTGGATCGGTTCGTCCAGTTCGTAGTCGGCAAAGTCGATGCCCGTGGAGCTGGAAAAATGCGCCACGCCCGCTTCGGCGCTGGCATAGCTCAGGTACTCGTCACGCTTGGCCTGCGCCAGTTCTTCGGTAGGTGCCACGATCACGTTAAGGCCCATGAACAGCTTGATGTCGTCGGGGTTGCGGCCCGCCGCCACGGCGCTGGCGCGGACCTTGTCTACCTGGGCTTTGGTGGCGGCCTTGGTCTGGCCACTGATAAACACGCACTCGGCATGGCGCCCGGCAAATACCAGCCCGCGATCCGAACTGCCGGCCTGAAACAGCACCGGCGTGCGCTGGGGCGAGGGCTCGCAGAGGTGATAACCCTCCACCTGATAGAACTCACCGTCGTGTTTGACCTTGTGTACTTTGTCGGGCCGGGCGTAGATGCGCTGCACCGGGTCATTGATCACGGCGTCGTCTTCCCAGCTGCCTTCCCAGAGTTTGTAGAGGACTTCGAGGTACTCGTCGGCCTGGTCATAACGGCGGTCGTGCTCGACCTGTTCGGTCAGGCCCATAGCCTTGGCCGCGCTGTCGAGGTAGCCGGTGACGATGTTCCAGCCCACGCGGCCACGGGTCAGATGGTCAAGGGTCGACATGCGGCGTGCGAACAAGTACGGCGTTTCGTAGGTCAGGTTGGCGGTTAAACCGAATCCGAGGTTTTTAGTGACAGCCGCCATGGCCGAAACCAGCAGAAGCGGGTCATTGACCGGCAGCTGGATCGCCTCTTTGAGCGGCACATCAACCGATTGTTGATAAACGTCATACACGCCCACGATATCGGCGATAAAGAGCCCGTCAAACAGCCCGCGCTCCAGCAACTGCGCCAGCTCAGTCCAGTATTCCAGGGTGTTGAACGTGGTCGATGTGTCCCGCGGGTGCGTCCACAGCCCGTGGTTGATATGGCCAATGCAGTTCATGTTGAAGGCATTGATCAGGATTTTCTTTTTGCTCATCAGATGGTCCCCCGCAGCGGCGGGTTGGCATCGTTGAGGTAGTAGTTGCCCACGGCGTGGTACTTCCAGCGCACCGGGTCGTGCAGCGTGTGCACCCGGGCGTTGCGCCAGTGGCGATCAAGACCGTGTTCGGCCAGGGTGGCCTGGCTGCCTGCCAGTTCAAAGAGGGTGCTGCCGGCGGCCAGGGAAATTTCGGTGCTGATGGCCCGTGCCTCGGCGATGGCAATCGATGCGGCAGCCACCGTGCTGGCGGTGGTGTCGGACCGGGCCTCGTCGAGAAACTCCCCGGCCCGGTCCAGCAAGGCTTCGGCGGCGTGCAAGCGGACGCTCAAGTGGCCGAAGCTCTTGAGGGTCAGGGGGTCTTCGCTGGCAATGTCGGTGGTGGCGTCGATCCACGGCCGGGTTTTGGTTCGCACAAAGTGCAGCGCGTCTTCAAAGGCGGCGCGGGCGATGCCGGTGTCGATGGCCGCGTGCAGGATCTGCGCCAGCGGGCCAACCGTGGTCGGCCGCTCGAAAGCGCTCTGGAAGGGGATAACGTCTTCAGCGCCGACAAATACGTTGTCGAAGACCACCGAACCGCTGCCTGTGGTGCGCTGGCCAAAGCCGCTCCAGTCGTCAATCACGCTCAGGCCGTCGCTGTCGCGGGGCACAAATGCCAGTTGCTGGACGCCGTTGTCATCCACTACAGAGGTAGGGATGCGCTGCGCATACAGTGCGCCGGTGGCGTAGAACTTGCGGCCGGTGATCCGATAACCCTGCTCGGCCTTGGCCAGATGCGTGGTGCGGTCGTGGGCAGTTTTAGTGCCGATTTCTGCCAGCGCATTGCCGAAGCGCTGCCCGGCCAATACCTCGGCATACAGCCGCTGTTTTTGCGCCTCGGAGCCGTTGACCCGCAGGACTTCCAGTGCATAAAAGTGGTTTTGCGGGATTTGCCCCAGCGAGGCATCAGCAGCGGCTATCAACGCCACCACCTGAGCCAGGGTTACATTGGACACGTCTGCGCCGCCGTAGGCTTTGGGCACGGTAATGCCCCACAGGCCAGTATGGGAAAACAGTTCAAGTTCATCAAAAGGCAGGCGGCGTTCACGGTCACGCAGGGCGCTGTCGCGTTTGAAATGTGCGGCCAGTTCACGGGCTACGCTCAGGGCCTCGGCATCGCTGTGGATAACCGGGACCTGTTTGGATATCAGTGACATGGGTGTCTCCGTAGTCAGATCCAGGAATGCCGGGCGGGCAGAGTCCCGTTGAGGCGGTAAGCGCCGATGGCGTAGTACTTCCAGCGCACCGGGTCGTGCAGGGTATGCACCCGGGCGTTGCGCCAGTGGCGATCGAGGTTGAACTCGGCGAGGCTGGCGCGACTGCCGGCCAGCTCGAAGAGTTTTTCGCTGGCCAGCAACGACAGCTCTGTGCTCAACACCTTGGCTTCGGCCACGGCAATCGAAGCCCGGGCAGCGGCAGGCGCGTCAATCGGTGCGGCGCTGACCTCATCGAGCACTCGGCCGGCCTTGCGCAGCAGAACTTCAGCTGCGTGCAGTTCAATGCTCAACTTGCCGATGTCGGCGATCACGTAGGGGTCGTCGCTGTTGCGCTCAACCTTGGCGTCGACCCAGGGGCGGGAGCGTTCACGCACAAAACTGATGGTGTCGGTGATGGCGGCTCGGGCGATGCCCAGGTCGATGGCGGCCTGGATCAGCTGCGACACGGCGCCTTGAATATTCGGGGAGTCGTTGAGGCGCCAGTTTTCGACCACCAGCTCGGCTTCAACCTGCACGTTGTTGAGCAATACGGTGCCGCTGGAGGTGGTGCGCTGACCAAAGCCTGACCAGTCATCCACCACGCGCAGGCCCGGCGTGCCACGCCGGACAAAGGCAATCACCTGCTTGCCGTCGTCATTGAGTGCCTTGACCGCGATCCAGTGGGCAAACAGTGCGCCGGTGGAGTAAAACTTCTGACCGTTGATGATGAAATCATCACCCTCAGCCGTAATGCGAGCCTTCAGCTCCAGAGTGTTTTTACTGCCGCGCTCGGGCCCGGCATTGGCGATGCGCCAACCTTGCAGCACGCTGGTGAACAGTTGCTCTTTTTGCGTGTGCGTCGCGGTGTTCGCAATCAGGCTGAGCAGGCCCACCTGGTTTTGCGGGATCTGCCCCAGCGCCGGGTCGGCGGCCGAGATGATGGCGAACACTTCAGCCAAGGTGACAAAAGACACCTGCGGCCCGCCAAATTCACGGGGAATGGAAATACTGCCCAGCCCGCTACGGGTGAATGCTTCGATATGTGACCACGGCAGCTTGCGTTGCCGGTCGCGCTTGGCCGCATGCTCAAGGGCGCTGGCAGCCAGTGTGCGGGCGGCTTCAAGGGCTTCGTTATCGGTGCGCAGAACATGCGCTGCCAATAACAGAGGCGCTACATCCTGGTCGCTTTGCAGGTGTGCATTGGCCAAGTCAGACATCAGTGCCGCTCCTTGGCTGCACGCAATGCCCTGGGGCCAGGGTGATTGTGTTACTGACCATACCTACCTCGCATCTCGTTTTGGAGCGCCGCTTGAGCGGCGCGAATAACAGCAGAGAGTCCGGTGGTCCGGTGCATATACCCTAATCGAGTATAAAAATTAAAAGAACTAACTTTTAGGAATATGTATAGAAGATTCCAACGAGCCCCCAGGCCTAGTTGCGCCAGTTGGGCCGTGGTTCTGCAGCGCGAAGCACCTCGCGGGGGGAGGGATTGATATAGCGCTTCGGGGCACCCACTTTGAGTGTGCGTGCCGGTGCCCAGCGTGAATTGTTGCCTACCCGATCAATCACGCAGTAGGTGACTTCCAGTTTGGGGTCTTCACCGGCTTCCTGAATGATGTGCGCAGGGATGAAGATGCTGACGGGCTGGTCGATATCGGCCTTGCGCAGTTTGGGCAAATCCAGCCGCACATCCCCCCAGAGCAGGGTGATTGCATCTTCGCAGGCCATGTTTCGATAAGGTTCGATGATCACGGGAACGCCGCGCTTCATCTGCCCGGGGTTAACCCCGTAACGCAGGATGGGTTCCGGAATCATGAGCGGGGCGAGCCCCTGGTTTTCGTCACCGATGGCCTCGCCACCGGGGCAATCAAGTTTGATAAACACTTTAAGTTGCGCAGAGAGCGCGGGGCTACTGCCGATATGCATGACCCGGTAATAAAGGCGTGCCGTACCGTTTTGAATAAAACTGTGCGGTACTCTTAATGAAACAGGTCGGCCAATATCCGCCTTGTGAAGTTGTTGTGAGGTGACATAGCAACCGTCCCAGAATAATTCGATCAGGTCGCCCTCTTCCATATTGTTATAAGGCGTTATTGTAATAAGCAGTTGTTCGGCCGCGCGGGCACAAATAGTGTTTTTGTCCGGGTTTGAAAGTGCAGGAGGCGGCAGTTTGTTGAGGCATGTGGTGAAGGGCATATATAAAAGATTCCTTTCTGGCGTACAAGGGAACGGTGCTCGCCTGAACAGGCCGGTTTTTCGGCTTTTCAGCAGAGTGGTGCGGCAGCCGTCATGATTTTTATCTTCGGGCTGGAGCGACTTGTTTTTATTAGATAAGAGGCTGGGGGGATGAGTGTCAAGGACGAGAGGCGTTAATATGGATGTCTTTAGTTTATTCGGAAAGTTCCTACTGGCAGAGCGCTGAACAGTATCCTGAGTGTACTGTTCGTAATGAAATTATGAATAAGGGTTTTATAAGATATTGTAGGGTCTTGGCTGTTTGATATAAGTAAGTAATAGGCTGAATTTAGCGACTGGCGTTAAAGATGTATCCTACATGTGTGATTATAGTCCCAGGCTGCTTTTTATCGCTGGACTACACTGCTAGTTCAATCGAGTTGGGCCAGTGCCCTGACGATTTTTTTGTGCATTTACCATTTCTTTCACACGGTATTTGCATAATCACTGCGTGCGGGGCAGTCGGTTTGCCCGCTTTGTGATATTTAGACGTAGCCAAATTTCTCGGAAGACCATTCAAATGGCCATAGACCCTCAGTTGACTCCGCCTGCCCGCCGCCGACCGCGCTTTAACTTGCGCTGGTACCACTGGCTTCTGCTTCTTGGCGCAGCGCTTTATACATTAGCGTCAGCCATGCATTGGGATGACCGCGGTGCATTGTGGGTGCTGGAGCGGTTTGAGAGCCCGACAGAGCAGAATGAAAGTGTGTGGTTGCCCGACTATACGGCGGTGATTGATGCCAAGCCGTTGCCGGGGATGGAAAAGGACGAAGCCTCGGATCTGGCTTACAGCCCTTTGAGCAAAACGCTGTTTTCGGTGATGGGTAAAAACCCGTTTCTGGTGGAACTGAGCCTCGACGGTGATGTACTGCGCAAAATTCCGCTGGTGGGCTGGAGCAACCCGGAAGGTCTGACGGTGATGGAGAACGGCCTGCTGGCCATTGTCGATGAGCGTGAGCATTTGCTGACCATCATCAAGGTCGATGCGGACACCAAAAGCCTGAATATTGCCGACTTCCCCAAGTACGACCTGGGCCCTTCGAAAAACCAGAACAAGGCCTTTGAGGCTATTGCCTGGGACCCGCGTCGCCAGCAGCTGTTGCTGGGTGAAGAGCGCCCGCCGCAGTTGTTTGTATGGAAAAGCGATGGCGGCCAGGTACTCACCGGTAGCAAGCAGAAAGTCCCAAGCGATGAGCTGGACCTGCGCAACCTCTCGGCCCTCAGCGTTGACCCTCGCACCGGTCATACACTGGTGCTGTCGGCCGATTCGCACATGCTTCTGGAGCTCGATGAACTGGGCGAGCAAGTCAGTTTCATGACCTTGCTCGGCGGTTTCAACGGCCTGAAAAAGACTATTCCCCGGGCTGAAGGGGTCGCGATCGATGAGAACGGTACGCTCTATATGGTGAGCGAGCCGAACCTGTTTTATCGCTTCGAGAAGAAGGCCCCGTAACCTGCCTTTTTTCGTGAAAGACACACTGTGTATTGAGGTTTAAGGTTGAGTTCAGGCAATAGTGGTATTTCTCCTGCCTGATCTATCCAGAGTTTGACCTCAATGCGCCGTGTCAGCCGTTCTACCGTTCTTGTTCTTGGTGTAACGCTGGTGGCCCTTGCGGCCGCCGGTTTTGCTGCGCAGCACTTTCGCCTGTTCGAACGTACCTGGTTTCAGGCCAGCCAACTGTGGCAGACCACCGATCCTGCATCGATCAATCTGGATCAATACCAGGCCGTGCTGCAAGGCAAGGCGATTGAGGGGCTTGAGGACGATGTTTCTGCACTGACCTACGATCCGCTGCGCAAAAGCCTGTTTACCGTGACCAACAAAAAAGCCGAGCTGATAGAGCTGTCCCTCGATGGGCGGGTCTTGCGGCGTATTGCGTTGGTCGGCTTTGGCGATGCCGAGGCAGTTGAGTTTATTGGCGAAAACACCTACGTCATTACCGATGAGCGTCAACAGCGTCTGATCAAGGTGACGATCGAAGACAGCACCCGGGTGCTGGATGCCAAGGATGCGGAGCAATTGACGCTGGGGATCAATCAGTCGGGTAACAAGGGCTTTGAGGGCCTGGCCTACGACTCTGTCGGCAAGCGTCTGTTTGTGGCGAAGGAGCGCGACCCGATGCTGATCTATGAAGTGCGCGGGTTCCCTCAGGCTAATCCCCAGCAACCTTACGCCACCCATGTGGTGACCAACCCGCGACGTGACGCGCGATTGTTTGTACGGGATTTGTCGAGCTTGCAGTTTGACGAACGCACCGGGCATTTACTGGCGCTATCGGATGAGTCCAGGTTGTTGCTGGAGCTGGATCTTGAAGGGCGACCCATCAGTGTGTTGTCGCTGAAAAAGGGGCGCCATGGCCTGAAGAAATCAGTGCCGCAGGCAGAAGGTGTCGCGATGGACGGCGAGGGGACGTTGTACGTGGTGAGTGAGCCGAATCTGTTTTATGTGTTCAAAAAACCCTGATTTGTAGCCGCTGCCGCAGGCTGCGATGGGTTTGGTGCGCCACTGCGACGCAGCGACCCTGCTTAAAAGCGAAGGCCCTGCGGTCCTTATCGCAGCCTGCGGCAGCGGCTACAGGTTTTCAGTTACTTGCTCAGGGTTTTCACGCCTTCTGGCGTACCCAGCAACAGCAGGTCAGCCGGACGGGCGGCGAACAGGCCATTGGTCACGACGCCGACAATGGCGTTGATCTGACGCTCCAGCTCAACCGGGTTGGTGATCTGCATGTTGAATACGTCGATGATGATGTTGCCGTTGTCGGTCACCACGCCTTCGCGGTAAACCGGGTCGCCGCCCAGCTTGACCAGTTCGCGGGCCACATGGCTGCGGGCCATCGGGATCACCTCAACCGGCAGCGGGAACGCACCCAGCACCGGTACCAGCTTGCTGGCGTCGGCGATGCAGATAAAGGTCTTGGCCACGGCTGCCACGATCTTCTCGCGGGTCAGGGCTGCGCCACCGCCCTTGATCAGGTTCAGGTTTTCGTCGCTCTCATCAGCGCCATCAACGTAGAACTCCAGGTCGCTGACCGTGTTCAGCTCATACACCGGAATGCCGTGGCCCTTGAGGCGGGCGGCAGTGGCTTCGGAACTGGCCACGGCGCCGTCGAAGGCACCCTTGTGCTGGGCCAGGGCGTCGATAAAGCAGTTGGCCGTAGAGCCGGTGCCGACCCCGACAATGCTCTTGTCATCCAGTTTTGGAAGGATGAAGTCGACAGCAGCCTGGGCTACGGCCTGTTTGAGTTGGTCCTGGGTCATGGGGGCTCCGGGGCGGGAAGGGTAAACAGAAGGGCCGCGAGTATAACCCAAGGCTGTAAAACCTTTGGAATCGTATGGTCGCCCGCGCAAACGCTGGGGTAGACTCCTTGGTCCCTGCCAACCCGCTCAGTGAAGCTTTCCGATGCTCGAACAGTACGTTAAGAAGATCCTCACCTCGCGCGTTTATGACGTTGCCGTAGAAACCCCATTGCAGCCGGCCAATCAGTTGACCGCACGGCTGGGCAACCAGATTTTGCTCAAGCGCGAAGATTTGCAGCCGGTGTACTCGTTCAAGATTCGCGGCGCGTATAACAAGCTTATGCACCTGAGCGATGCCGAGCGGGCCTGTGGCGTGGTCACGGCGTCGGCGGGCAATCACGCCCAGGGCCTGGCCCTGGCGGCCAAGGTGCTGGGCGTCAAAGCCACCATCGTGATGCCCAAAACCACCCCCGAGATCAAGGTTGAAGGCGTGCGTTCCCGTGGCGGCATTGTGGTGCTGCACGGCGATTCCTTTCCGGAAGCCCTTGCCTACTCGCTGCTGCTGGTTGAGAAAGAAGGCTACGTCTACGTTCATCCCTACGATGACCCGCACACCATTGCCGGGCAGGGCACCGTGGCGATGGAAATTCTGCGCCAGCATCCGGCGCCGCTGGATGCGATCTTCGTACCGGTGGGCGGTGGCGGGCTGATTGCAGGGATCGCGGCGTACGTGAAATACCTGCGCCCGGACATCAAGATCATTGGTGTCGAGCCCGATGACTCCAACTGTCTGCAAGCCGCGATGGCCGCCGGCGAGCGCGTGGTGTTGCCAGCCGTGGGCATCTTCGCCGACGGCGTGGCCGTGGCACAGATTGGCCAGCACACCTTCGATATCTGCAAAGACTATGTGGATGAAGTGATCACCGTCAGTACTGACGAGATCTGTGCAGCAATCAAGGATATCTTCGACGATACCCGCTCGATCACCGAACCTGCCGGTGCTTTGGGCGTGGCCGGGATCAAGAAGTACGTTGAGCAGCGCGGCGTTCGCGGCCAGACCCTGGTAGCGATCGATTCCGGGGCCAACGTCAACTTTGACCGCTTGCGCCATGTGGCCGAGCGCGCCGAGCTGGGTGAAGGCCGTGAAGCCATCATCGCAGTGACCATCCCTGAGGTGCCGGGCAGTTTCAAGGCGTTCTGTCAGGCCATCGGCAAGCGTCAGATCACCGAATTCAACTACCGCTACCACACCGGCAGCGAAGCGCACATTTTTGTCGGCGTGCAGACTCACCCCGAGAACGACCCGCGCCGTGCGCTGCTGGCCAGCCTGGCAGAGCAGGGCTTTCCGGTGGTCGACCTGACCGAGAACGAGCTGGCCAAGCTGCATATCCGGCACATGGTGGGCGGGCACGCGGCCAAGGTCAGTGATGAGCTGTTGTTCCGTTTCGAGTTTCCGGAGCGCCCGGGGGCGCTGTTCAACTTCCTTAACAAACTGGGTGGGCGCTGGAACATTTCGATGTTCCATTACCGTAACCATGGCGCGGCCGATGGCCGTGTAATGGCCGGACTGCAAGTGCCTGCCGATGAGCGTCATCTGGTGCCGGCCGCGTTGGCTGAAATCGGCTACCCGTATTGGGATGAAAGTGATAACCCGGCCTATCAGCTGTTTCTTGGCCGATAGCCGCTACGCTGAGTGAACGGCTCAAGGGATTAATCAAATGGAAACGTTCACGGCGTTAAAACTGCTGCATGGCGTGTCGACACTGCTGTTGTTTGTCAGCGCCATTGCCTTGCTGGTTGTGGTGATCCGTCGTTGGCGGGCAGGGGATAAAAACCTGTCGGGCGGGGTGGTGCAGCGGCCATGGAGTTTTGTATGGGCGTTGATGGGGCTGTGTTTGCTGGCGTTGCCGGTCAGTGGCTGGTTTCTGGTGCACCTGGCCGGCTGGCCGCAGAGCCAGTTGTGGCTATTGGCGGGCAGCTGTTTGTATCTGGTTGGCAGCCTGAGCTGGGTGTGGCTGGTGGTGCGCCTTAATCGCCTGCGGTTGGGGCGAATGGCCAGGTATCCGTGGTTTACGCTGGTGTTGGCGGTTTTTACGGCGGTCTGCTTTATCGCGATTGCAGGGCTGATGGGCGCCAAGCCGGTGTAACGCTTGCCCTCACCATGCCTCTCCCTTTGTGAGAGGCATGGTGAGGGGCTCTTTCAGTCGCGCAGTGAAATCACCGGCCAGCCACGCTTGAGCGCTTCAGCCCGCAGGTTTTCATCCGGATCGACCGCCACCGGGTGGTCAACTTGCTCCAGCAGCGGCAAATCGTTCATCGAGTCGCTGTAGAAGTAGCTGTCTTCAAGGCTGTAGCCGTTTTCTTCAATCCATCGGTTCAAGCGCGTGACCTTGCCTTCACGGAAGCACGGCACGTCGGTGCTGCGGCCGGTGTAGCGGCCATCGACGACTTCGCATTCGGTGGCAATCAGGTGCTCCACGCCGAGTTTTTTGGCAATGGGGGCCGTGACCACACGGTTGGTGGCGGTGATAACCACCAGCGTGTCGCCCGCTTCGCGGTGTTTGGCCAGCAGGGCCAGGGCCTTGGGCAGCATTAACGGTTCGATGCAGTCGCGCATGAATTCGCGGTGCCACTGATCCAGTTGCGCCATGTCATGGCGGCCAAAGATTTCCATGCTGAAGTTCAGATAGGCAGCGTTATCGAGCTTGCCGGCCAGGTAATCCTGGTAGAACGCGTCGTTGCGCGCCTTGTACGCGTCGCCGTCGAGAATGCCCCGTTGGCACAGGTAATCGCCCCAGGCGTGATCGCTGTCACCGCCCAGAAGGGTGTTGTCCAAGTCGAATAAAGCCAGACGCATTGAGGTTACCCGTTGAGTTGTCTGAGAAAAGGCCACAAGAATACGGTCTTTTAATAAGAGTGCACATAAGGCAGGAAGGCGCGTTGCTGCTTTCACAACCTTTGTGGAACAATGCGGCGACATGCGTTTGCGAGGTTGTTGCCGTGATCGACCCCGATGGTTTCCGCCCTAATGTCGGGATTATTCTGACAAATGACGCTGGTCAGGTACTTTGGGCTCGCCGTATCAATCAAGACGCCTGGCAGTTTCCACAGGGAGGTATCAACCCTGATGAGACGCCGGAAGACGCCTTGTACCGTGAGCTGAACGAAGAAGTTGGCCTTGAACGCGAAGATGTAGAAATACTCGCCTGCACGCGAGGCTGGTTGCGTTATCGTTTGCCGCAACGCCTGGTCCGTACCCACAGCCAACCGCTGTGCATCGGCCAGAAGCAGAAGTGGTTTTTGCTGCGCCTGGTCTCTAACGAGCAGCGGGTGCGGATGGATTTGACCGGTAAACCGGAGTTCGATGGCTGGCGTTGGGTCAGTTATTGGTACCCGTTGGGCCAGGTGGTGACATTCAAGCGCGAGGTCTACCGTCGCGCTCTCAAAGAGCTTGCCCCGCGCCTTTTAACGCGCGCCTGACACGGAGTTCGACCCCGAGCCATGCTCAATACGCTGCGCAAGATCGTCCAGGAAGTTAACTCCGCCAAGGATCTCAAGGCGGCGTTGGGGATTATTGTGTTGCGCGTCAAAGAGGCCATGAGCAGCCAGGTCTGCTCGGTCTATTTGCTTGATCCAGAGACCAACCGTTTTGTCCTGATGGCCACCGAGGGCTTGAACAAGCGCTCGATCGGCAAAGTCAGCATGGCGCCCAACGAAGGCCTCGTCGGCCTTGTGGGCACCCGTGAAGAACCTCTGAACCTCGAAAACGCCGCCGATCACCCGCGCTATCGTTACTTTGCCGAGACCGGGGAGGAGCGCTATGCCTCTTTCCTGGGGGCGCCGATCATCCACCACCGTCGCGTGGTCGGGGTTCTGGTCATTCAGCAAAAGGAACGCCGTCAGTTCGATGAGGGCGAAGAAGCCTTCCTCGTGACCATGAGCGCGCAGCTGGCCGGGGTTATTGCCCACGCCGAAGCAACGGGTTCGATTCGCGGTCTGGGGCGTCAGGGCAAGGGTATCCAGGAAGCCAAATTCGTCGGCGTACCAGGTTCTCCGGGTGCGGCGGTCGGTACTGCGGTGGTCATGTTGCCCCCGGCTGATCTGGATGTGGTCCCTGACAAGACCATCACTGATATTCCTGCCGAAATTGCGCTGTTCAAAACAGCCCTCGAAGGCGTGCGCAACGACATGCGCGCGGTGTCGAAAAAGCTCGCTACCCAGTTGCGTCCCGAAGAGCAGGCGCTGTTCGACGTGTATCTGATGATGCTGGACGATGCGTCGCTGGGCAGCGAAGTCAAAAATGTGATCAAGACCGGTCAGTGGGCCCAGGGTGCTTTGCGCCAGGTGGTGACTGATCACGTCAACCGTTTCGAATTGATGGACGACGACTACCTGCGTGAGCGGGCGTCGGATGTGCGTGACCTCGGACGCCGTCTGCTGGCCTATTTGCAGCATGATCGCCAGCAAACCATGGTCTACCCGGACAACACCATTCTGGTCAGCGAAGAACTGACCGCGACCATGCTCGGCGAAGTGCCTGAGGGCAAGCTGGTCGGTCTGGTGTCGGTATTGGGTTCGGGCAACTCCCACGTTGCCATCCTGGCCCGGGCCATGGGTATCCCGACAGTGATGGGCCTGGTCGACCTGCCGTACTCCAAGGTCGACGGCATTCAGATGATCGTCGACGGCTACCACGGGGAGGTCTACACCAACCCCAGCGAAGTGCTGCGCAAGCAATACGCTGAAGTGGTCGAAGAAGAACGCCAGCTGTCCCAGGGCCTCGATGCCCTGCGCGAGCTGCCGTGCATCACCCCGGACGGGCATCGCATGCCACTGTGGGTCAACACCGGCCTGCTGGCCGATGTGGCGCGTGCGCAGCAGCGTGGCGCCGAAGGCGTAGGTCTGTACCGCACCGAAGTGCCGTTCATGATCAATCAGCGCTTTCCGAGCGAAAAGGAGCAGCTGGCGATTTATCGCGAGCAACTTGCCGCCTTCCATCCGCAACCGGTGACCATGCGCAGCCTGGACATTGGCGGCGACAAGTCACTGTCGTACTTCCCGATCAAGGAAGACAACCCGTTCCTCGGCTGGCGCGGGATCCGCGTCACCCTTGACCACCCCGAAATCTTTCTGGTTCAGGCCCGGGCCATGCTCAAGGCCAGCGAAGGCCTGAACAACCTGCGTATTTTGCTGCCGATGATCTCCGGTACCCACGAACTCGAGGAAGCCCTGCACCTGCTGCACCGTGCCTGGGGTGAAGTGCGTGACGAAGGCACCGATGTGCCGATGCCGCCCATTGGCGTGATGATCGAAATCCCGGCGGCGGTGTACCAGACCAAGGAACTGGCGCGCCAGGTGGACTTCCTGTCGGTGGGTTCCAACGACCTGACCCAATACCTGCTGGCCGTGGACCGTAACAACCCGCGGGTAGCGGATTTGTACGACTACCTGCACCCGGCCGTGCTGCAAGCCCTGCAATCGGTCGTGCGCGACGCTCATGCTGAAGGCAAACCGGCGAGTATCTGCGGTGAAATGGCCGGTGACCCGGCAGCGGCGATCCTGCTGATGGCGATGGGTTTTGACAGCTTGTCGATGAACGCCACCAACTTGCCGAAAGTGAAATGGATGCTGCGCCAGGTCAGCCTGAGCCGCGCCAAGGAACTGCTGGCCGAAGTGATGACCATCGATAACCCGCAGGTCATTCGCAGCACCATTCAGCTTGCGCTGAAGAATATGGGGCTGACCCGCATGATGAACCCGGCGGCGATCAAACCGTACTGAAAAGCCTCTCACCCTCCTGTGGGAGCGAGCCCGCTCGCGAAAGTCTCAAGAACACCGCGTTTTAAGAGCCTTCGCGAGCGGGCTCGCTCCCACAGAGCGTGTATTTGCAATATGGGTCACACCGCCAATGTCACTTCTCCCAACCGCCCGCCAAGCGGCCCGAAGCTGTGCTCCACCATCACCCTGGAACCGTCTGCATTGACGATCAACGCCGTGCTGGCGCGGGTGCCGTAGCTGGGGCTGGCGATAAACACACTCGATAACAAGCTTTCGGTGGCCAGGCCGACGCCGGTGTCCGGCAGCTCGCTGAACGGTGCGGTTTGCGGGTCTTTGAGCAATGCCAGCAGCGCTTGGGGTTGCGGATCGTTGAGCACTTCAGCCAACGCCGCCTTGGCCTTGAGCAGCTTGGGCCAGGGCGTATCCAGACCGGCGTTCGACAAGCCGTAGATGCCCGCCCCCAGCGGCTGTGGCGCCAGGTCTTTGGAGTTGAAATGCCAGAGTTGATCGCCAGTGCCCAGGAGCAGATTAAAACCGGCGTAGTCGAGAGAACGTCGGCCAACGTGCGCAAAGTACTCGGCAACTGACTGCTTGCCGGTCAAAAAGTCGGCCACCAACTCGCCCCGCGAGCGCCGTGAAGGCGGCTTGTGGGGTTCACGGATATTGGTCAGGGCCGCAAATCGCCCGTTGGGACCAATGCCCAACCAGGTCCCACCCGCTTCAAGGTCGCGCCCGGCGTACACCTGCGGCGCATTGGCCCACTGTGCAAGGGGTTTGGCGGGTCGTGCATAAAATTCATCGCGGTTGGCCGCAACCACTAGAGGCTGGGCGTGGCCGGGGCGCCAAGCGAAGACGATCAGACACATGGGCAGTCCTTAATGTTTTTTTAATCACTCTACTTATAGATTGCCCCGGCGTGTCGCGCCATTGAGTGGTCTTCCGTTACCATGCCGACCCAGTTTGTGTACCGCGCCGATGTCCTGTGCCGGTGTGAGTTTCCTGATCTAACAAGGAGTCGCAATGCTGCCTTATCCGCAGATTGACCCGGTGGCATTGGCCATCGGACCGCTGAAAATTCATTGGTACGGCTTGATGTACCTGATCGGAATTGGTGCAGCCTGGCTGATCCTCTCGCGACGCTTGAACCGCTTCGACCCGACCTGGACCAAGGAGAAGCTCTCCGACCTGGTGTTTTGGGTGGCGATGGGCGTGATTGTCGGTGGTCGTTTGGGTTATGTGCTGTTTTACGACCTGAGCGCCTACATCGCCAACCCGCTGCTGATTTTTGAAGTGTGGAAAGGCGGCATGGCGTTCCATGGCGGCCTGATCGGCGTGATGCTGGCGGTTTGGTGGTTCGGCAAGCGCAATGGCAAGTCGTTCTTCCAGATCATGGACTTTATTGCCCCTGTGGTGCCGATTGGCCTGGGTGCGGGGCGTATCGGCAACTTCATCAACGCCGAACTGTGGGGCAAGGCCACTGACGTGCCGTGGGCGATGATCTTCCCTACCGACCCGCAGCAACTGGCGCGCCATCCGTCGCAGCTTTATCAGTTTGCGCTGGAAGGTGTGGCACTGTTCCTGATTCTTTGGCTGTACTCGCGTAAACCTCGGCCAACCATGGCGGTTTCCGGGATGTTCGCCCTGTTCTACGGCATCTTCCGCTTTATCGTCGAGTTCGTCCGAGTGCCGGATGCTCAGTTAGGCTATCTGGCGTTTGGCTGGGTGACGATGGGGCAAATCCTCTGCATCCCGATGATCGCGGGCGGCCTGTTCCTGATTTGGTGGGCTTACCACCGCGATCCAGCGGCTAACAAAGCTGTGTAATGAATTCGAATGGCAGGGCTTGAAAAGCCCTGCATTCAAACGGTAGGAAAACCATGAAGCAATATCTCGACCTCGTTGCCAACGTCATCAAAAACGGCACCTTGCAAGCTAACCGCACGGGCGTTAAGACCATCAGTCTGCCCGGCGCCATGTTGCGCTATGACCTCAAGGAAGGCTTCCCGGCCATCACCACCCGCCGCATGGCATTCAAGTCTGCGATTGGCGAGATGTGCGGTTTCCTGCGCCCGGTCAACAGCGCGGCAGATTTCCGTGCACTGGGTTGCAAGGTTTGGGACCAGAACGCCAACGAAAACGCCCAATGGCTGGCCAACCCGTTCCGCCAGGGCGAAGACGACCTGGGCGAGATCTACGGTGTGCAATGGCGCAAATGGCCGGCTTACAAGCAGATCGAGCGCAGCAATCAGGCGGCCATCGAGTTGTGCCTGAGCCAGGGCTATCGCCAGATTGCCGAAGGTGAAGAAGACGGCCAGGCCTACGTGGTGCTGTACAAGGCCATCGATCAGGTGCGCCAGTGTGTGGACACCATCATCAATGACCCAGGCAGCCGCCGTATTCTGTTCCACGGCTGGAACTGCGCCCAGCTCGACGAAATGGCCCTGCCACCGTGCCATTTGCTGTACCAGTTCCACCCGAATGTCGAGACGAAGGAAATCTCCCTGACCCTCTACATCCGTTCCAATGACCTGGGCCTGGGCACGCCGTTCAACCTGACCGAAGGGGCTGCTCTGCTGAGCCTGATCGGCCGCCTGACCGGGTACACGCCGCGCTGGTTCACCTACTTCATCGGCGATGCCCATGTGTATGAAAACCACCTGGACATGCTCAATGAGCAGCTGACCCGCGAACCGTTCCCGATGCCAAAACTGGTGATCTCGGACCGTGTGCCGGAATTCGCCAAGACGGGCGTCTACCAGCCAGAGTGGCTGGGCCTGATCGAGCCGAGTGACTTCAGCCTCGAAGGCTACCAGCACCACGCACCCATGACCGCGCCGATGGCGGTGTAACTGCATCCCTGTGGGAGCGAGCCTGCTCGCGAAAGTCTTGTTGAGGCCTTCGCGAGCAGGCTCGCTCCCACAAGGGGAGTGGTCTATTTGCTTTAATGCCCGTGGCTTCTGCCCACATGGCTGGGCTCGCCTTCCGGCGTGCTGACCGATCCGCTGACTTCCAGCCGCTGCAAAATCCCGCAATGTTCCCCGTTCGGCCCTTCGCCACATCGCTGGCGCAGGTCGAGCAGTTGTGTCTGCAACGCCAGTAAGCCGTCGATCCGCGCCTTGACGTGGTGGATGTGCTCGTCGATCAGTGCGTTCACGCTTTCGCACTGGTCCTGCGGGCTGTCACGCAGGTTGAGCAGGCTGCGGATCTCTTCAAGGGTCATGTCCAGGCTGCGGCAATTGCGGATAAACGTCAGTCGCTCCACGTGGGCCTGGGTGTACAAGCGGTAATTGCCTTCACTGCGCGCAGGTTCCGGCAGCAACCCTTCGCGCTCGTAATAACGGATGGTTTCGACCTGACAGTCGGTCAATTTCGCCAGTTCACCAATTTTCATCGCGTTTATCTCCGAAAGGTTGCTTGACCCTATAGTGGCTACAGGGTCTTTACTTGGCAACAGGCACCTTTTCCGGACGCAACCTGATGAGCGATTCCATTCACACCCCGCACAAACATCCCCATGATCATGATCACGATCACGATCACGATCACGATCACGATCACGATCACGATCATGGCGCGAAGCATGACCACGCCAGCCATGCCGGCAGCTGCTGCTCGGCGGCTGAGGCACCCAGCATCGTCAAGCTCGGTGGCGCCCCGACAGCGGGCGCTCGCCTGAGCAACTTTCGCATCGAGGCCATGGACTGCCCCACCGAACAAACGCTGATCCAGAACAAACTGGGCAAGCTGGCGGGTGTGCAGCAACTGGAATTCAACCTGATCAACCGGGTGCTGGGCGTGACCCACGACCTGCCGTCCACGGACCCGATTGTCGAGGCGATCAAATCCCTCGGCATGCAGGCCGATCCGCTGGAGCCCGGGGTAGGCGCCGCGGCGCCACCGGCCAAGAAGCATTGGTGGCCGCTGGCGGTGGCCGGTGTGGGGGCGTTGGCGGCTGAAGTGCTGCACTTCACCGATGCGGCGCCGACCTGGGTGATTGCGTTGGTGGCGCTGGTGTCGATCCTCAGCGGCGGCCTCACCACCTACAAAAAGGGCTGGATTGCCCTTAAAAACCTCAACCTGAATATCAACGCGCTGATGAGCATCGCCGTGACCGGCGCGGTGCTGATCGGCCAATGGCCAGAAGCCGCCATGGTGATGTTCCTGTTTACCGTGGCCGAGTTGATCGAGGCCAAATCCCTCGACCGCGCACGCAATGCCATCAGCGGGCTGATGCAAATGGCGCCAGACAAAGCCACCGTGCAACAGGCGGATGGCACCTGGGTTGAGCTTGAGGTCAAAGACATCGCGCTTGGCGCCGTCGTGCGGGTGCGCCCCGGCGAGCGGATCGGCCTGGACGGCGAAGTGATCGCGGGCAGTTCGACCATCGATCAGGCGCCGATTACCGGCGAAAGCCTGCCGATCGAAAAAACCATTGGCGATAAAGTCTTCGCGGGCACCATCAACCAGGCCGGTGCCCTGGAGTACCGGGTGACGGCTGCGGCCAACAACTCGACGCTGGCGCGCATCATCCACGCCGTGGAGCAAGCCCAGGGCTCACGGGCGCCTACCCAGCGTTTCGTCGACAGCTTCTCGAAAATCTATACCCCGCTGGTGTTCGTGTTTGCCTTGGCAGTGGCCGTGATCCCGCCCCTGTTCATGGGCGGCGTATGGTTCGACTGGATCTACCGCGCTCTGGTGTTGCTGGTGGTGGCGTGCCCGTGTGCGCTGGTGATCTCGACTCCGGTCACCATCGTCAGCGGCCTGGCAGCAGCGGCCCGCAAGGGGATTTTGGTCAAGGGCGGTGTGTACCTCGAAAGCGGCCACAAACTCGACTTTCTGGCCCTCGACAAGACCGGCACCATCACCCACGGCAAGCCGGTGCAAACCGACTACCTGCCCCTTGATCCGTTGGTCACCGACAGCGCCGTAGTGTTGGCCGCGAGCCTTGCCTCGCGCTCCGATCACCCGGTCTCACTGGCCGTGGCCACTGCGGCTGTGGATAAAAACCTGCAATTGAGCGCTGTGGATAACTTTGCCGCCCTGGCGGGGCGCGGTGTGCGAGGCGAGATTGACGGCAAGCTTTACCACCTGGGCAACCATCGTCTGGTAGAGGAGCTGGGCCTGTGCTCGCCTGCCCTTGAAGCCAAACTCTTTGCGCTGGAAGAGCAGGGCAAAACGGTCATCTTGCTGTGTGACAACTCAGGCCCGATGGCGCTTTTTGCGGTGGCAGACACCGTCAAGGAAACCAGTCGCGAAGCGATTCGGGAGTTGCATGAACTGGGCATCAAAACCTTGATGCTGACCGGCGATAACCCGCACACCGCCAGTGCCATTGCGGCCCAGGTCGGCATCGACGAAGCGCAAGGCAACTTGCTGCCGGAGGACAAGCTCAAGGCGATCGAAGCCCTGTACGCCAAAGGTCATCACGTGGGCATGGTGGGTGACGGGATCAACGACGCCCCGGCCCTGGCCCGCGCCGAGATTGGTTTTGCGATGGCCGCGGCAGGTACAGATACTGCGATTGAGACGGCGGATGTCGCCCTGATGGACGACGATCTGCGCAAGATCCCGGCATTCATTCGCCTGTCACGCCAAACCTCCAGCATCCTGAAGCAGAACATTGCCCTGGCATTGGTCATCAAAGCGATCTTTCTTGCGGTAACCTTCCTCGGTATGGCCACCATGTGGATGGCCGTGTTTGCCGACATGGGCGTCAGCCTGTTGGTGGTATTCAACGGTTTGCGCCTGTTGCGCAAATAGAACAAGAGAGGCCGCAGTGTTAAGTGCCGAGCTGAAAGCGTTTTACCGGGTGGCCCAGTTGGGCAGCATTACTCAGGCCGCGAAAAAGCTCGGGCTTAGCCAGCCGACTGTGACCACGCAAATCCGCAACCTCGAAAGCAAGTACGCCGTGGAGCTGTTCTATCGCGGCGCACGGCGCCTGACCCTCAGCGATGAGGGTGTGCGCTTGCTGCCGATGGTCAAGGCGCTGCTCCAGCAAGAAGCCGACATTGAGTTCTTTTTGCGCAACAGCGGTCAGGGTATGGGCACCTTGCGCATCGCCGCCACGGCGCCGTATTACATCCTCGATCTGGTGAAGGCCTTTCGAGAGCGCTTGCCGCAGATCGAAGTGTCGGTGGACATCGGCAACTCCCAGCAGGTGCTTGAAGCGCTGGATGAATACCGGGTCGACATCGCCGCTTCGTCGCAGTTACTGGAGGACCCGCGCCTGATTCGCCGCGTACTCGGCACCGATCCGCTGGTGCTGGCGGTGCATCGCAATCACCCGCTGGCCAAGCTCGAACACGTGCCATTGAGTGCGCTGGCGGGGCATTGCCTGTTGATGCGCGAACAGGGCTCGACCACGCGCAAGCTGACAGAAGAACTGCTTGAAAGCGCCGGTGTGAGTTTTGGCCCATTGCTGGAGATTGGCAGCCGCGAGTCGATCCGCGAGGCGGTATTGCGCAACATCGGCATCAGCATCATTGCCCGGCAAGAGGTGCCCCACGACCCGCAGCTTCGGGTGCTGACCCTGGAAAATGCGCCGGTCATTCACGAATATCTGTACTGCCTCAAAGAGCGCAAATCGGCGCGTTTGCCCGCGGCATTTCTGGGGCTGGCGCAGGAAATGGCCCCGGCCTGAGATTTTTTGTAGCCGCTGCCGAAGGCGGCGATAAGGGCCGAAGGACCTTTGCTCTTGAAACAGCGCGACCCCTGCGGGCTCGATCGCAGCCTTCGGCAGCGGCTACAGGACAACGGCAACTGTGGGCGCGAGCCTGCTCGCTCCCACAGTAGGGCTTGACCTACAACAGAGTATCTACAGGGATCAGATTGCTTAAGGCGTTCACTACCCAAATCCACCAATACCACTATCGGCAGCTTTGGCCTTGCTGCCACATCTTGTACGCATTGCGTCTCTAGGATGACCCCCATCTGCTTGATGAGGTGCATCCATGAACCGCTCGAACGCAACCGCTTTGACCCAACCCGGCGTACCGATGAAGGTGCGCAATGTGAGCAAGCGCTTTGGCGCCTTTACCGCGCTGGACAACGTCTCGCTGGACGTGGCCGCAGGCGAGTTGGTGTGTCTGCTCGGGCCTTCCGGCTGCGGCAAGACCACGCTGTTGCGTTGCATCGCAGGGCTGGAGCGCCAGGACAACGGTGCGTTGTACCTCGGTGAGCGCGATGTGTCCGATCTCGCCCCTCAAGCCCGAGATTACGGGATTCTGTTTCAGTCCTACGCCCTGTTCCCCAATCTGAGCGTTGAAGCCAACATCGCCTACGGCCTGGCCGGCAGCAATCGCGATGTGGTGCGCAAGCGGGTTGGCGACATGCTGGAGCTGGTGGGCCTGACCGGCAGCGAAAAGAAGTTCCCTGGCCAGCTTTCCGGCGGCCAGCAGCAACGTGTTGCCCTGGCCCGCGCGCTGGCGCCGTCGCCGTCCTTGCTGTTGCTCGACGAGCCGATGTCGGCGCTGGATGCCCGGGTACGTGAGCACCTGTGTACCGAGCTGCGCCAACTGCAGCGCAGCCTGGGGATCACCACCTTGATGGTGACCCACAACCAGGACGAAGCCATGTTGATGGCTGACCGCATCGCCGTGATGAACAACGGCAAGGTCGAGCAATACGCCACCCCGCAAGAAATCTACGACAAACCCGCCACGCCGTTTGTCGCCGAGTTTGTCGGGCAGGGCAACTGGCTTCCATTCCAGCGCAGCAGTGACAGCCACGCGCAGGTGGGCGGGATGAACATGCGTCTGGCAGACGACGCCGGGCGGGCCGCCTCGGGCCGTTTGTTCTGTCGCCCCGAAGCCATCAGCGTCAACCCGGTGCTGCACCAGGAAAACCTGTTCCCGGCGCGGGTGCGTGAAATCACCTTTCTGGGCAACCGGTGCCGCATGAGTTTTGAGCTCAACCATTTGCCGGGCCATGCGCTGACCGCCGAAGTCGGCAGCCAGGACTTGCCGCGCCTTGGCGCTCCGGACATTTTTGTCGCCCTGCCGCCGGGCAGCCTGCAGGTGTTTGCCTGATATGGCCGCGCAAATGACCTTGCCGTTACCCGGCAAAGTGACCCGCAAAGCCTCGAAGGCGGAGCTCGGTGACCGCATCTTCGTCGTGGGCGGCAAGCTGCTGTTGCTGCTGCTGTTGGGCGTCGCGGTGCTGATGCCGTTGCTGGCGATTTTCTGGCGCGGGTTCAGTGCCGAAGATGGCCAGGGCGGCGGTTGGGTCGCCGCACGGGAGCTGGTCACCAGCGATAACTTCCACTGGCTGGTGGGCAATAGCCTCAAAGTTGCGCTCAGCGTAGCGGCAATTGTTGTACCGCTGGCATACCTGTTTGCCTACGCCCTGCAACGCACCATGATCCCCGGCAAGCGTATCTGGCGCGGGATGTCGCTGTTGCCGCTGATGGCTCCGTCGATGTTGCCGGGCATTGCGCTGGTTTACCTGTTCGGTAACCAGGGCATGTTGCGCGGGCTCATTTCGGACAACATCTACGGCTTCTGGGGGATCGTGCTCGGTGAAGTGATTTATACCTTCCCCCACGCGTTGATGATTTTGCTGTCGGCCTTGTCGCTGGCCGATGCGCGCTTGTTTGACGCGGCATCGAGCATGGGCGCCGGTCCGTTTAAAGCCTTTCGCAGCATCACCTGGCCAGGCACCAAACAGGCCGTGTTCGCGGCGTTCTGCCTGGTGTTCACCCTGACCATCACCGACTTCGGTGTGCCCGTTGTAGTGGGCGGCGACTATCAAGTGCTGGCGCTGGAAGCCTACAAGGCCGTGGTCGGGCAGCAGCAATTCGGTCGCGGCGCGCTGATCGGCATGGTCTTGCTACTGCCTGCGTTGTTCAGCTTCGGGGTCGATGCCTGGCTGCGCCGCCAGCATGGCGATTCCATGAGTGGCCGCGCCCAGGTGTTCAAACCAGTGCCTTCCAAAGTGCGTGACCGCTGCTACCTGACCATCGTGCTGCTGATCTGCGCCATTTTGCTGCTGGTATTCGGCATGGCGGTGTACTCGTCGCTGGTCAAGTTCTGGCCGTACAACCTGTCCTTGTCGCTCAACCACTACCAATTCAACGACACGGCCGGCGGCGGCTGGCTGGCCTATCGCAACAGCGTGACGATGGCGGTGTGTACGGCCTTGATCGGCAGTGCGGTCATCTTCACCGGTGCCTATCTGATGGAGAAAACCAAGGGCCAGAAAGGACTCAACCTGGCCCTGCGCATGCTCAGCTTTGTGCCGATGGCGGTGCCCGGCCTGGTGCTTGGCCTGGGCTACGTGTTCTTTTTCAACTTGCCCGGCAACCCGCTTCACGTGCTCTACGGCACCATGACTCTGCTGGTGGTGTGCACCATTGCTCACTATTTGACCACCGCACAAATGACCGCCACGACGGCACTGCGTCAGCTCGACGGCGAATTCGAAGCTGCTGCGCTGTCGCTCAAGGCCCCTCTGTATCGCCATTACTGGCGCGTCACCGTACCGATCTGCCTGCCGGCGCTGCTGGACATCATCCGCTACCTGTTTGTCTCGGCGATGACCACCGTGTCAGCGGCGATCTTCCTCTACAGCCCCGACACCATCCTGGCGGCGGTGGCGGTGCTGAACATGGACGACGCCGGCAACGTGGGCGGCGCGGCGGCCATGTCGACCCTGATCCTGTTCACCTCGGCAGGTGTGTCCCTGCTGCTGGCCTGGGCTTCGCGCGGCCTGCTGCGCCGCTCCCAGGCCTGGCGCCAGGGCGCTCCTGCTCAATGATTCGTGCCCTCTCAATCCAGCCCCTACCACCTAAAAGGAACCGCACCATGTTCAAGCCACTTGCTCTTGCCGCTGCTGTCCTCACTGCTTTTAGCTTCAACGCGTTTGCTGCCAAAACCGAGCTGACCGTGTACACGGCCCTCGAAGCCGAGCAGCTCAAAACCTATAAGCAGGCTTTTGAGAAGGCCAACCCGGACGTCGAGATCAAGTGGGTGCGCGACTCCACCGGCATCATCACGGCCAAGTTGCTGGCTGAGAAAGCCCGCCCGCAAGCGGATGCAGTGTGGGGGCTGGCCGCGTCCAGCCTGGCGATCCTCGACCAGCAGGGCATGCTGCAAAGCTATGCGCCCAAAGACCTGGCCAAGATCGGCGCCAACTACCGCGATACGGCCAACCCGCCTGCCTGGGTGGGGATGGACGTGTGGGCCGCCACCATTTGCTTCAACACCATCGAAGCCGAAAAGCAGGGCCTGACCAAGCCGGTGAGCTGGCAAGACCTGACCAAGCCCGAGTACAAGGGCAAGATCGTCATGCCTAACCCGGCTTCGTCCGGCACCGGTTTTCTGGACGTGAGTGCGTGGCTGCAAACCTTCGGTGAGAAGCAGGGCTGGCAGTTCATGGATGATCTGCACCAGAACATCGGCCAGTACGTCCACTCGGGTTCCAAGCCGTGCAAGCTGGCGGCCTCGGGTGAGTTCCCGATCGGCATTTCGTTTGAATACCCGGCCGTGCAGCTCAAGCGCCAGGGCGCACCGCTGGACATCGTGTTGCCAAAAGAAGGCCTGGGCTGGGAAATCGAAGCCACTGCCGTGATCAAAGGCACACCGCATGAAGAGGCGGCGAAAAAGCTGGCTGACTTCTCCGCCAGCCCTGCAGCGATGGAGCTTTATAAAGAGAACTTTGCGGTACTGGCGCAGCCCGGCATTGCCAAGCCACAGACGGAACTGCCGGCCGATTATGAGCAACGCCTGATCAAAAACGACTTCGCCTGGGCCTCCAAGAACCGCGACAGCATTCTGGCCGAATGGCGCAAGCGCTATGACGGCAAGTCCGAGAAAGTGGCGCAGTAAAGCCCCTCACCCCAACCCTCTCCCACAGGGAGAGGGCGCTTGATCGGGGTGTTCCCGAATAGTGTGTACGACTCAAATCTGCCCCCTCTCCCTCTGGGAGAGGGCTGGGGTGAGGGTTGTGGCTATACAAGGACTTCAAGATGTCCCAATCCGATTCAATCCTTATCGTCGGCGCTGGCATTCTGGGCTTGTCCCATGCCTACGCCGCTGCAAGACGCGGGCTCAAGGTGCGCGTATTCGAGCGCACCGCCACGCCCTTGGGTGCTTCGGTACGCAACTTTGGCCAGGCACTGGTCACCGGCCAACCTCCCGGCGTGATGCTCGATCTGGCCCGTGCCAGCCGCAGCATTTGGGCTGACTGGGCACCGCGCGCAGGCTTTGAGCTCAAGCGTAATGGCTCATACCTGTTCGCCCGCACCGAAGCCGAAGAGCACTTGCTGGATGCTTTCTGCCAAGGCCGGGCTCGCGAATTTGGCTATCGCGCCGAACTGCTGCGCGGTGCAGAAATGGACGCGCTGTACGGCGGTCAATTCAGCCATCACCGTGCTGCGTTGCATGGTCTGGACGACCAGCAGGTCTATTCCCGGGAAGCGATTCCGGCATTGATTGCGTATCTGCAGCGTGACCTGGGTGTCGAGTTTCATTTTTCGACCCTGGTGCGCGACGTCGAGCCCGGTCAGGTCCACACCACAGCGGGCAGTTTCAAGGGTTCACAGGTGATTGTGTGTTCGGGTCACGATTACCTGACGTTGCTGGCTGAGCCGCTGGCCAAACTCAGTCCGCAGATTTGCCGCCTGCAAATGCTGCGCGTGCGACCCAAAGTCGATTTGAAGCTGCAACACGCCCTGATGACCGGGTTGAGCTGTGTGCATTACGGCGCCTTTGCCGACCTGCCGCAAGCGGCGGCGGTGCAGAACGAAATTCTGCGCGACAGCCCGCATCTGGATCAGCACGGCATTCATCTACTGATCAGCCCAACCCCTTACGGCGACCTGATTGTCGGTGATTCTCACGATTACGGCCGGGATCCATCGCCCTTTAACGGTGAACAGGTGGATAACTGGATGCTGCAACTCTGCGAAGAAACCCTTGGCTGTGAAGTCCGGGTGGTCGAGCGCTGGCAGGGGGTCTATGGTGCGAAAGGGGCCAAGCCGTTCTCCTGGCTGGAGGTGGCGCCCGGCTTGAATGCGGCGCTGATGCACTCCGGCGTCGGCATGAGCGTGGGCCCGGCGATGGCCGAGGGCAATATCGCCCGGTTGCTGGAGGAGAGGTGATGACTCACGCGCAGCAAGTGGTTGAAGACGTTTTTGGCTTGTATCAGCAATACGGCACTGACGATTACATCGGCGAGCCGGTGTCGCAAATCGAGCATATGTCCCAGGCCGCGCAGCTTGCGCTGAATGAGGGCTGTGATGATGAAGTGATCCTGGCGGCGTTCTTTCACGATATTGGCCACTTCTGCGGCAATAATGCACAGAACATGGGCGGATATGGTGTGGTCAGTCATGAGCTGGTAGGCGCCCGCTATTTGCGCCGTGCAGGCTTCAGCGAACGGCTGGCCAAGCTGGTGGAGTACCACGTGCAGGCCAAGCGCTACCTGACCTTGCGTCAGCCGGGGTATTACGACCTGCTGAGTGAAGCCAGTATTCGTACGCTGGGGTATCAGGGCGGCGTGATGAGCGAGGCCGAGGCGGATGCATTCGAGCAAGACCCACTGTGCCAGCTCAGCCTGCGCATGCGGGTCTGGGATGAGCAGGCCAAGGAAATGCACGTGCCACTGATCGACCTGCAACTCCTCAAGAACAAGGCCGTCCGCCTGTTAGAGGCTTAAGCACCCATTCTTGTGGGAGCAAGCCTGCTCGCGAAACAAACGACGCGGTGTATCAGCGATCCAATCGCGAGCAGGCTCGCTCCCACGGGGGTTGAGTCGGTACTTAGATCTGCCCGGCCAACGCCTCGATCTGCTCCTGGCGCTCAGCCTGGTTCAGCTTCGGATGCGGGTTGAGCGACGACCATTGCGGGTGCGCGCGGGCTTTGTTCAGGGCTTCGGGCAATTTGCCCTCGCGCCAGGTTTTGTCCTGCGGGGTGGCGACCTTGATGCTCTCCACCGCCGCATGCCCACGGGCATTGAGCGCATGCAGCAACTGTCGTTGGCGCAAGGCCAGCAGGCGCAACACGCTGTCGTCCACCGTCAACTCACGCTGGCCCTTGAGCTTGCCCAGCAAGCGGCTGCCGTAGCTGCGTGCGGTTTGCAGCGCCCCGCCGGCAATCGCCCCGGCCAATGCGGCTGCGCCCAGGGTCAGGCCGCCGACCATCAGGTCCACTCCAGCCCCGGCCGCCGCGCCTGCGGCAATCCCGCTACCGACCCGAACACCCAAGTGCTTGAGGGTTTCGGGGTTGAACAAGTCATCGCCCCAGCGCCCATCGAGCAACGGCAAGTCACTGGCGGCTGCATCGCTGGTGCGAAAGCCATACAGTTTGAGCATTGCCTCAACGCAGCGCTGCTCACGCTGACGGATCGCTTCACGCAGTTGCTGGATGGCCTGTTGTTCGGCGGCTTTTTCGCTGACCACGCTGCGTCGACATGCGGCGCAGTCGATCAATAATTCGGCGATCAAGCGCAGCGCACTGTGCTTGCGGGCTTCTCGTTGGGCCTCCTGGTCTGTAATCAGACGCTGCAGCGCCCCCCGTGAATGTTCCAGCAGCAGGGCCAGGCTTTCATACAAACGACGCTCGCCATCTTCAGGCGGGGCCACGCTGTCAAACCGCACCAGTGCATGCAAGCCCAGTCGTGCCAGAGCTTCGCGCCACTCGGGTTCGCGATGCTGCGGGCTGCTGACAAAATTGAGTACCGGCAGCAGCGGTCTGCCGCAACTGGCGAGCACACGGAGTTCGTCGCGGTACTTGGCCAGTACCGGCTCGCGGGCGTCGATCACATACAGTCCCGCATCCGATGCCAGCAGTTGGCGCAGTACTTTGGCTTCCTGCTCAAAACGCTGGCGCGCCTCGCTGCCTTCGAGAAACCGTGCCACCCGCGCCGGGCCATCAAGGCGTTCGCCGGGGTGGTCGAGGCGCTCGAGGTAGTCGAGCAGGGCGATGGCATCTTCCAGCCCCGGCGTGTCGTACAGCTCCAGCAACGGCTCGCCGTCTACCGAGAGCCGTGCGCCTTCGACATGGCGCGTGGTACTGGGGCGATGGGACACTTCGCCAAAGCCGACATCCCGGGTCAGGGTGCGCAGCAATGAGGTTTTGCCGACATTGGTGTGGCCGACTACGGCCAGCGTGAGTGGCTTAGTCATGGCCTGTCTCCAGCCAGTTCAAGGGCGCGCTGGCGGCGAAAGGCAGCCCCAGTTGTTGCAGCGCGGTGTGCCAGTCGCCCAGGCGATCGGCGTCCAGCGCCTGACCGGGCGGGGCTTGCAGCAGCCACACGCGGGTTTCGCTGGCACTGCGAGCCAGCTCGCCGATCAGCGCCAGGCTGCCGCGATCCGGCGAGCGACGCGGGTCGCAGGCAATGGCCAGCCGCGCCGGGGGGAAGCGGGTCATTTGTTCGAGCAGTTTTTGCCGGGACTCGCGGCTGTCGAGAATGCCCGCGTCCTTGACCGTGGCGGGCAATTTGGGTGGCCACGGGTGCTGGTCGTCCAGCTCAATGGCCACGATCAATGCGCCATCGGTTTGCAGGTCGCTGTGCCCGGCCTGCACGTTGTGCAATTGCTCGGGGGCGCGGTCGTTGATGCCCAGACGCTCGCTGCTGGGCATCAGGGGCTCACGCAACTGGCTGTAGCCGGGCAGGTTGAGATCCAGCTGCAAAGCGTTGCGTCCGCTTCTCCAGCGCCACAGGCACAAGGCTGCCAGAAGCAGGCGTGGAATCACGCCGTAGATCAGCACCACGCCGACCAGCCAGACCGCCCATGCCTGGCGCACCAGTTCGTTGTTGTAGAGGCTGCTGTCGTTGCTGATGCGGATCATCTCCACGGTAGGCACGCTGAAACCCAGCCAGTTGGGCAGTGCACCGAGGGCGCGGGTGGCGGCGACAAATACGTCGGCGCCCAGAATCGTGGTTTCCCAGATAAAGCCGTAACGCCGGGTGGCCATCAGTAACAGCAGCATCACCAGCGCGCTGAGCATCGCCAGCAGCCACAGGCCATTGACCAGTGTGCCGAGCGCCCAGCGATTGAGTTTTCGCCGTTGCAGCAACAGCAATAACGCGGGGGCCAATTGTGCGGCCTTGGCGTCGCGGGCGAATTTCTCGCTGAGCCACAACCACAGGCGGCCCAGGCTGGCACCGTGTTCGCCGGCAAACAGCAGCCCCAGCCCCCAGCTCAGAAGCAGGATCAGATTGATCCCGAGCAAACTGCCCAGTGCCCAGAACACATTGACCGGGGTTTGCCCGTCGCCCAGGGCCGCGAATGCAAGACCGGCGCCACTGATCACGGCCAGTACGGCCAGCACCAACAGCGCCAGCCGGGCACCTTGCAACCAGTGCTGCATGGCACTGAGCAAGCCATCACGTTCGGCCAGCCACAGGGCGCGGTTTTGCAGGCGTGTGGATAAGTCGCCTGCCGAGGTTCGGGCACGGCGATTGGCTTCGAGGTCGTCCAGCGGGCCCGCGTGTTCTTCGCGCAGGCGCACGGTTTCGGTCAACCAGAGGCGTTGTAATGGGGAAAGTTGAGTCACGCGACATTCCATTCAAGTGAGCAAAGAGCATAACCGCTGTTAGTCAGGCGGGGTACTGTCGGCGCGGGCCGCTCTGGTATCCTCGGCGCCATGAAAAAATCACTCCCCCTTAGCCTGATCGCGGCACTCGCTGAAAACCGCGTGATCGGCGTCGACAACAGCATGCCGTGGCATTTGCCTGCGGATTTCAAATACTTCAAGGCCACCACCCTGGGCAAGCCGATCATCATGGGTCGCAAAACCTGGGATTCGCTGGGTCGCCCGTTGCCGGGTCGCTTGAACCTGGTGGTCAGTCGTCAGACCGATCTGCAGCTCGAAGGTGCCGAGGTGTTTGCCTCCCTGGAGGCCGCTGTTGAGCGTGCCGAGCAGTGGGCAGCCGAGCAGGGCGTCAGCGAAGTGATGTTGATTGGCGGCGCGCAGCTGTACACCCAGGGCCTGGCGGATGCCGACCGGTTGTACCTGACGCGGGTGGGCCTGAGCCCGGAAGGCGATGCGTGGTTCCCTGAGTTTGATCAGGCGCAGTGGAAGCTGGTGTCAGAAGAGCTGCACGGGGCGGCAGATGGCAAACCGGCGTTCAGCTTTGAGGTGTGGGAAAGGGCTTAAGATCAAAAGGCCCTCACCACGCCTCTCCCGTAGGGAGAGGGGACTAAAGGCAAAAGCAGATTCTCGCAACCCCTCAAATCAGCACCCTCTCCCTCCGGGAGAGGGTTGGCTTTTAAGCGTGTGCCAGATCACCGTGATCGTCTTCAGCCAGAATGGCCTTGTCGGTCTGGTTCAGGATCTGGCTGGTCACCGTGCCGGCCACCATCGAACCGCTGACGTTCAGCGCCGTCCGGCCCATGTCGATCAACGGCTCGACCGAAATCAGCAACGCCACCAGCGATACCGGCAAGCCCATGGCCGGCAACACGATCAGTGCCGCGAAGGTTGCACCACCGCCCACACCGGCCACGCCCACTGAACTCAAGGTCACAATCGCTACCAGCGATGCGATCCACACAGGGTCTAGCGGGTTAATGCCGACGGTCGGGGCAACCATCACCGCCAACATGGCCGGGTACAGACCGGCACAGCCGTTCTGGCCAATGGTGGCGCCAAACGAGGCGGCAAAGCTGGCGATGGAAGACGGAATCCCCAAGCGACGGGTTTGCGCTTCAATGCTCAGCGGGATGCTGGCGGCGCTCGAACGGCTGGTGAAAGCAAACGTCAGCACCGGCCATACCTTGCGGAAAAAGCGCAGCGGGTTAACACCGGATACCGACACGATCACGCCGTGGATCACAAACATCAGCGCCAGGGCGATGTAGGACACCACCACAAAGCTGCCCAGTTTGATGATGTCTTGCACGTTGGACATGGCGACCACTTTGGTCATCAGGGCCAGAACGCCATACGGGGTCAGTTTCATCACCAGACGCACCAGACGCATCACCCAGGCTTGCAGGGTGTCGATGGCGCTGAGGATCTTGCCGCCTTTTTCCGGTTCGTCCTTGAACAGTTGCAGTGCAGCAATACCCAGGAATGCAGCGAAAATCACCACGCTGATGATCGACGTCGGCTTGGCCCGGGCCAGGTCGGCAAACGGGTTTTGCGGGATAAACGACAGCAGCAGTTGCGGCACGTTCAGGTCCGAAACCTTGCCCGCGTAATCGCTCTGGATCACTTGCAGACGGCTCATTTCAGCCGCGCCGGCCACCAGGCCATCGGCGGTCAGGCCGAACAGGTTGGTCAGGCCGATGCCCACCAGCGCTGCGATCATGGTGGTGAACAGCAGCGTGCCGATGGTCAGAAAGCTGATCTTGCCCAGCGACGAAGCGTTATGCAGGCGGGCTACGGCGCTCAGAATCGATGCGAAGACCAGCGGGATCACGATCATTTGCAGCAATTGCACGTAGCCACTGCCGACCAGATCGAACCAGCCGATGGAGGTTTTCAGCGTAGGGCTGTCTGCACCGTAGGTCATGTGCAGGCACAGGCCGAAGACCACGCCGAGAACCAGCGCCAGCAAGACTTTTTTCGCCAGGCTCCACGCGGTGTGGCGGGTCAGCGACAAGCCGAACAGCAACGCGAGGAACACCAGCAGATTGAGGATCAGCGGGAAATTCATGAAAGCTCCGAGGGGCGACTTGTACCAGTCTTGAGATGTAACAATTTCGAACCGGAAATGCTAACAGGTTGATATAGCTGGAAATATACCGTTCTGGAATGACTACCTTTGTTTTGGGCATAAGCATGTGCCGCTATCAGGACGGTAGCAGTCGTGCCGAAGTAAAAATTGTCACCTGATTTTGCTAGCGTCGATGCCTTTAACGAGGAGCATAGCTGATGAATCTGACCACGAAGTTGATCGCTGCGACCCTGTGTATAGGCTTGACGGGCCAAGCGTTGGCCACCGATTTGAAGCATTGGCCCGCTGACCAGGCCAAGCAACTGGAGGCCATGATTGCCGCCAACGCGAACAAAGGTAACTTCGCGGTCTTTGACATGGACAACACCAGCTATCGCAACGATCTGGAAGAGGCCCTGCTGCCTTATATGGAAAGCAAGGGCCTGATCACCCGCGACAGCCTCGACCCGTCGCTCAAGCTGATCCCGTTCAAGGACACCGCTGACCACAAGGAAAGCCTGTTCAGCTACTACTACCGTCTGTGTGAAATCGACGACATGGTCTGCTACCCGTGGGTGGCCCAGGTGTTTTCCGGCTTTACCCTGCAAGAGCTCAAAGGTCATGTGGACGAGTTGATGGCGTCGGGCAAGCGGGTGCCGGTAACTTACTTTGAGGGCGATGTGGTCAAGAGCTCCGAGGTGCAGCCGCCCAAGGTGTTTACCGGTCAGGTTGAGCTGTTCAACAAGCTGATGGAGAACGGCATCGAGGTCTACGTGATGACCGCTGCCTCGGAAGAGCTGGTGCGTATGGTCGCGGCGGACCCCAAGTACGGCTACAACGTCAAACCGCAGAACGTGATCGGCGTGACCACCTTGCTCAAGGACCGTAAAACCGGTGAGTTGACGACTGCCCGTAAACAGATCAGCGCCGGTACTTACAACGAAAAGGCCAACCTTGGGCTGGAGCTGACGCCTTACCTGTGGACGCCGGCGACGTGGATGGCGGGCAAGCAAGCGGCGATCCTGACCTATATCGATCAATGGAAAAAACCGGTGCTGGTGGGCGGTGATACCCCATCCAGTGATGGTTACATGCTGTTCCACGGGGTGGACGTGGCCAAAGGCGGGATTCACCTGTGGGTCAACCGCAAGGACAAATACATGGCGCAGCTGGAAGGCATGATGGCCAAGAACGCGGCGGCGCAGGCCAAGGAAGGTTTGCCGGTGACGGCGGACAAGAACTGGGTGATCGTCAAGCCAGATCAGATCCAGTAACCACAGGCAATATCTGTAGCCGCTGACGAGGAACGAAGGCTGCGATCGGGCAACGCCCGTAAAACCTGAGTCCTCGATTTATCTGGCTCATTGAAGTGTCTGACTTTACGGTTGCTGCGCAACCGATCGCAGCCTTCGTTCCTCGTCAGCGGCTACAGGATTTTTGCAATTTCGGTTGCGCATAAAAAATCCCGGCACATGGCCGGGATTTTTGTTGTTGCGCGCAGGCTTACGGCACCAGCTTGTCCAGCAACGCTTTATCACGCACCGCGCCCTTGTCGGCGCTGGTAGCCAGCAAGGCGTAGGCCTTGAGGGCGGTGGTGACTTTGCGTGGGCGGATTTCTACCGGCTTCCAGCCTTTCTTGTCTTGCTCTGCATGGCGTGCGGCCATTTCTTCGTCGCTGATCATCAGGTTGATCGAGCGGTTTGGAATGTCGATCAGCACTTTGTCGCCGTCCTGCACCAGACCAATCGCACCGCCAGCCGCCGCTTCCGGAGAAGCATGACCGATGGACAGGCCCGAAGTACCGCCCGAGAAGCGGCCATCGGTCAACAAGGCGCAGGCTTTGCCCAGACCTTTGGATTTCAGGTAGGAGGTCGGGTACAGCATCTCTTGCATACCCGGGCCGCCTTTTGGACCCTCGTAGCGGATGATCACGATGTCACCGGCCTGCACTTCGTCAGCCAGAATGCCGCGCACGGCGCTGTCCTGGCTTTCGAAAATCTTGGCGTTGCCTTCAAACACGTGGATCGACTCGTCAACACCCGCGGTTTTCACCACGCAGCCATCCAGCGCGATGTTGCCGTACAGCACGGCCAGGCCGCCCTCTTGCGAGTAGGCGTGCTCGACACTGCGGATGCAGCCGTTTTCACGGTCGTCGTCCAGGGTTTCCCAGCGGGTCGACTGGCTGAACGCAGTTTGTGTCGGGATGCCGGCCGGGCCTGCCTTGAAGAAGGTGTGTACAGCTTCGTCGTCAGTCAGGGTGATGTCCCATTTGGCGATGCCTTCGGCCAGGGTCTTGCTGTGTACGGTCGGCAGGTCGGTGTGCAGCAAGCCGCCACGGGCCAGCGAGCCGAGGATGGAGAAAATGCCGCCGGCGCGGTGCACGTCTTCCATGTGGTACTTCTGGATGTTCGGCGCCACTTTGCACAGCTGCGGCACATGGCGCGACAGGCGGTCGATGTCTTTAAGGTCGAAATCGATCTCGGCTTCCTGGGCTGCGGCCAGCAAGTGCAGGATGGTGTTGGTCGAGCCGCCCATGGCGATGTCCAGCGTCATGGCGTTTTCGAATGCCTTGAAGTTGGCGATGTTGCGCGGCAATACCGACTCGTCGTTTTCGACGTAGTACTGGCGGCACAGGTCGACGATGGTGCGGCCAGCCTGCAGGAACAGTTGCTCGCGGTCGCTGTGGGTCGCCAGAGCGGTGCCATTGCCCGGCAAGGCCAGGCCCAGGGCTTCGGTCAGGCAGTTCATCGAGTTGGCGGTGAACATGCCGGAGCACGAACCGCACGTCGGGCAAGCGCTGCGCTCGTACTCTGCAACCTTCTCGTCAGAAGCGCTGGAGTCGGCGGCGATGACCATGGCGTCTACCAGGTCCAGGCCGTGGCTGGCGAGCTTGGTTTTGCCCGCTTCCATAGGACCACCGGAAACGAAAATCACCGGGATGTTGAGGCGCAAAGAGGCCATCAGCATGCCAGGGGTGATCTTGTCGCAGTTGGAGATGCACACGATGGCGTCGGCGCAGTGGGCGTTGACCATGTACTCGACGGAGTCGGCGATGATCTCGCGGCTCGGCAGCGAATACAGCATGCCGTCATGGCCCATGGCGATGCCGTCGTCTACGGCAATGGTGTTGAATTCTTTGGCAACGCCGCCAGCGCGTTCGATCTCGCGGGCAACCAGCTGGCCCATGTCCTTGAGGTGGACGTGGCCGGGTACGAACTGGGTGAAGGAGTTGGCAATGGCGATGATCGGCTTTTTGAAGTCGGCATCTTTCATCCCCGTGGCGCGCCACAAAGCGCGGGCACCGGCCATGTTGCGGCCGTGGGTGGAGGTTTTCGAACGATAGTCAGGCATGGAACAACTCCGGGCGGCTAATCAGGTAACAAACAGGGAAGTGAGCTTCTAATGACTGGCAGACCACACAGAAAATGACTACGTGTCAGCTAGCTGCCTTAAACGCTGCGGGATCGCCGCGCGCCTGGGCCTGAGCTCATAAACCCGCCGGGGATGATTGGCGATGAATCCGTCGATTCTACACGGCTGGCGGCCGGAGGGAATGGGCCAGACGGTTGCTCCAGAGTACAAACAGGCTACTGGCAGCCGTACGTGGGTAATGAGCCCTGGTATGTGCAGCAGGATGACTAAGGATTAGGTGCGGTGAGCTATTACCAGGCATCGAGTAAGACTAAGACTGCCTTTATGCAGGAAAAGACTATTTTAAACGGTGGCAGGACCGTTTCATGGGATTCAAGTAATAGTGTGTGATTGGTTTTTCAGTGAGGACTCTAAATGCTGACGCTCGAACGCTCCGTCATGACGTATCTGGCCATCGGCCTGGTGCAAGGGTTGTTGCTGTGGCTGGCCACTTCCATGGGCGATCCCGGTGTGTGGTATGCGCTGATTACGGCGGTGCTGGTGGGTGGCATCAACCTGTTGCTGCTGGGGGAAAACATCCGCCAGCGTGGCACTGTATGGCTGGTGCTCGGGCTCACGGCAGTCATGACGGCAATCAGTGCCTGGGTGTTTTGGGATGGCGATGAGTATTGGCGCCCAGGCAGCTGGCTGGTGGGCAGTTGGAGCTTTTTTGCCGTAGTCATTACCTATATCTGCACGGTTTTCATTCTGAGCTGGCCAGCCCGAGAGGGGCGTTACCCGCGCTACGAAGACCTGTTTCGCCATGCCTGGGACACGGTGTTTATCGTCTTGCTGGGGCTGCTGCTGAACGCGGTGTTCTGGGCGTTGCTGTGGTTGTGGGGCGGCCTGTTCAAAATGCTCGGGATTGTGGCCCTCAATAAATTGTTCTCAACCGATGGGTTTATATGCATCAGCTCGGCGATGGTATTTGCCCTGGGTGTGCATATGGGCCGCGAAAAAGAACGGGTCATCGGCCTGCTGCGGGGAGTGGTGCTGGCTCTGTGCCGCTTCCTGCTGCCATTGAGTGCATTGATTGTCATTGTGTTCACCTTCGCCTTGCCCTTTACCGGGCTGGAGCCGATCTGGGATACCGGCTATTCGACGCCGATCATGCTGTGGCTGGTGGCGGTCAATCTGTTTTTGCTTAATGGCGTGTTTCAGGATGGAACGCTGGGCAGTGGTTATCCGACGTGGCTGGTACGAGTGGTTGACCTGTGCCTGGTGTGTTTGCCGGTGCTGGTGGTGTTGGCGGGGTATTCGACATGGCTGCGCATTGAGCAATACGGCCTGACACCGTCGCGGATTCTGGCAATGGTGCTGGTGCTGGTGATTTTTGTTCATGCTGTGGCGGCGCTTTTGGCCGTGTTTGTCTCTCGGTCAACCTGGCTGGGCAGTTTGCGCTTGAGTAACCCGTTGATTGCGCTGCTGTGCGTGGTGCTGCTGCTGGCGATGCACACGCCGTGGTTCAGCCCGCTGAAGATGAGCGCGAACAATCAGGTGCAGCGCTTGCTCAGTGGCAAGACGGCGGTGGATAACTTTGATGCAGACACTTTGCGCAATCGTCTGGGGCCACAGGGCAAACAGGCGTATGACGCGTTGCTGGAGCAAGTCGAACAGGGTTTGGTGTTGGCCGAGCCTGGGCGGCAAGTTTTGTTGAAACGCCTCAAGGAGGTGAATGCGGGCAATGGTCCACGCGGGACTGAGCGGCTACTGGAATGGATTGGTCCCAAGGTCGAGGGCAGCGAGCAGTTTTACGACAAGCGATTCGACGGGCAGTCATGCCTGGCCCCAGGTTGCGCGTTGTGGGCAGTGGACCTGGATCAGGACGGGCAGCCGGAGGTGCTGCAATTACCCAAGAACAAGTGGTCTGAGCCACTTTACTTCTTTAAGCGTGATGCTCAGGGCAACTGGCAACGTGCCGGTACCTATGCGGGTGGGGAAAGCTCGCTGGAGCTGATCGAGCAGATCCGTCAGGGCAAGGTGAAGGTGGTGACGCCGCGCTATCAATCGTTGCAGATTGGCGGGGTGGAGCTGAGCCCGACGCTGGACAAACAGTGAGCCTCAACTTCGTGTGACCTCAACGGTGGGAGCGAGCCTGCTCGCTCCCACCGTGGCTAATGCGCCAAATTAGCTGTTAGGCAGCAAACGGCAGGTGATGCTCTTGATGTAGCGTGTTTCTGCGATGGCCGGGTGTACCGGGTGATCCGGGCCCTGACCGCCGCGTTCCAGCAGCTGGATGTTGCGATCCAGATGGCGGGCGCTGGTCAACAGGATGTTTTGCAGGTCGTCTTCCGGCAGGTGCATCGAGCACGATGCGCTGACCAGAATCCCGTCCTTGCTGAGCAGGCGCATGGCTTGCTCATTCAGGCGACGGTAAGCACCTTCGCCGTTTTTCAGGTCTTTTTTGCGTTTGATGAAGGCAGGCGGATCAGCAACGATCACGTCGAAACGCTCTTCGTTGGCCTTGAGCTCCTTGAGGGCTTCAAACACGTCGCCTTCCATGCAGGTGACTCTTTCGGCAAAGCCGTTCAGCGCGGCGTTGCGCTCAACACCGTCCAGGGCGAACGACGACGCGTCGACACAGGTCACTTCGCTGGCGCCGAACGCTGCGGCCTGAATACCCCAGCCGCCGATGTAGCTGAACAGGTCCAGGACCTTCTTGCCCTTGACGTACGGGGCCAGACGGGCGCGGTTCATGCGGTGGTCGTAGAACCAGCCGGTTTTCTGGCCGGCCATGACCGGGGCTTCGAACTTCACGCCGTTCTCTTCCAGGGCAACCCACTCCGGCACCAGGCCGAACACGGTTTCAACGTAACGCTCAAGGCCTTCGGCATCGCGGGCAGCCGAGTCGTTCTTGAACAGGATGCCGCTTGGCTTGAGCACCTGGACCAGCGCGGCGATCACGTCGTCTTTGTGCTGTTCCATGGTGGCCGAGGCCAGCTGAACGACCAGGATATCGCCGAAACGATCGACTACCAGACCCGGCAGCAGGTCGGAATCGCCGAACACCAAACGGTAGTAAGGCTTGTCGAACAGACGGTCACGCAGGGACAGGGCCATGTTCAGGCGGTGAACCAGCAGCGACTTGTCCAATGGCAGCTTGATGTCACGCGACAGCAGGCGGGCGCAGATCAGGTTGTTCGGGCTCATGGCCACGATGCCCAGCGGCTTGCCGCCGGCGGTTTCGAGCAGCGCTTGGTCGCCGGCCTTAAAGCCGTTAAGCGGGGTGGTGGCTACATCGATTTCGTTGCTGTAGACCCACAAGTGGCCGGCGCGCAGGCGTCGATCGGCATTGGCTTTAAGGCGCAGGCTTGGCAGGGACATGACGTCGCTCCGGGTATTGAAAAGGGCGCGATTATAGCCTTAGACGTAACCTCGAGGCTTGGCTGATTCACCGCATTGCGTCGGATCACGGAGCTGGTAGCTCAGAAATTTCCGTTAGAATCGCAAGCTCTTCCAGAGTACGGAGCCTCCATGCCTGAATTACCTGAAGTCGAAACCACCCGACGTGGCATCGCCCCGCATCTTGAAGGGCAGCGGGTCAGCCGGGTGATTGTGCGCGAGCGCCGTTTGCGCTGGCCGATCCCCGAAGACCTTGACGTACGCCTGTCCGGGCAGCGCATTGTGTTGGTCGAGCGCCGGGCCAAGTACCTGCTGATTAACGCCGAGGTGGGGACGCTGATCAGCCATTTGGGCATGTCTGGCAACTTGCGGCTGGTGGAGGCGGGTTTACCCGCCGCCAAGCATGAGCATGTGGATATTGAGCTGGAGTCCGGGCTGGCCTTGCGTTACACCGACCCGCGCCGGTTCGGGGCAATGCTCTGGAGCCTGGACCCGCTGAACCACGAACTGCTGGTGCGCCTTGGGCCGGAGCCGCTGACCGATCTGTTTGATGGCGACCGCCTGTTTCAGCTGTCGCGCAAGCGTTCGATGGCGGTCAAGCCGTTCATCATGGATAACGCGGTGGTGGTGGGCGTGGGCAATATTTACGCGACCGAAGCCTTGTTTGCTGCAGGGATCGACCCGCGTCGCGAGGCCAAGAGCATTTCCCGGGGGCGGTATTTGAAGCTGGCGATTGAGATCAAGCGGATTTTGGCAGCAGCCATCGAGCGCGGCGGTACCACCTTGCGCGACTTTATCGGGGGAGATGGCCAGCCCGGCTACTTTCAGCAAGAGCTGTTCGTGTACGGACGCGGGTATGAACCCTGCAAGATTTGTGGCACAGAGTTGCGTGACGTCAAGCTGGGTCAGCGTGCCAGCGTGTTTTGCCCGCGTTGCCAGACGTAGCCTATACGCTCCTCTTGTAGCCGCTGACGAGGTACGAAGGCTGCGAATTGCCCGGCTTGGTGTGACAGGTATATCGAGGGCTCTGGCTTTACGACTGCTGCGCAGTCGATCGCAGCCTTCGTGCCTCGTCAGCGGCTACAGGAGACGCGAGCACGAATCAGGCCTTACCGGTAATCGCCCGGTACTTTTCCATCAGCTGTTCTTCGGTTTCCGGGTGGGCTTCATCCAGCGGGATGCAGTCGACCGGGCAAACTTGCTGGCATTGCGGCTCGTCGTAGTGGCCGACGCACTGGGTGCACAGGTTGGGGTCGATCACGTAGATCTCTTCACCCTGGGAAATGGCGGCGTTCGGACACTCGGGTTCGCAGACGTCGCAGTTAATGCAATCGTCGGTGATGATCAGGGACATGGGTACTCCGGCCGGGGCGCTCGGCCCGGGCAACTGAAATCGAATGCGGCAATTGTGCCGCATTGGCGCCCGCAGTGCACGCGGGCGCCGCTTCAGTGGTTATTTCTTGCGAAAACGCTCGGTCAGGGCCTCGGCCACAACCGGGTGCACAAATTTGTTGATATCGCCGCCTAACGCTGCGATTTCACGCACTAACGTCGACGATATAAACGAATAGCGCTCTGACGGCGTCAGGAACAGGCTTTCGACATCGGGGGCCAGTTGGCGATTCATGTTCGCCAGCTGGAACTCGTATTCGAAGTCTGACACGGCACGCAGGCCACGCAGAAAGACATTGGCGTTCTGTTCTTTGGCGAAGTGCGCAAGCAGCGTCGAGAAGCCGACCACCTCAACATTGGGCAGGTGCTTGGTGACTTCACGAGCCAGCTCCACCCGCTGTTCCAGGGGGAACAGGGGGTTTTTCTTGGTGCTGGCAGCGACAGCAATGATCACGTGATCGAACAGGCGCGATGCGCGTTCGACCAGATCGCCATGGCCCTTGGTAATAGGGTCGAATGTACCTGGGTACAACACTCGGTTCATCGCGTCGTCCTGGCGGGAATCCGTTGGGGAGTCGGATGGTATCGCAGCATTCCCGGTCGGCCAAGTCGCCATTCGAAGAAGAAAGCACTATAGACGCGACGAATTTACTGCTTTTTCATGAATTTTTAAGGCGTTCGGCCAATTGTGTCGCGAGTTTTGCCGTTAGCCCGTACACCGATAATTGTGGGTTGGCACCAATGCTGGTGGGGAATAACGAGCCGTCATGGACCGATACATTACGCAATTGATGATGGCGCCCGAGGCTATCGGTGACAGACATTTGTGAATTTTCCCCCATCGAACATCCGCCCATCACATGGGCACTGGCCAGGCGTGTCCGATACAACTCAAGGCTCAAACTGTCGATTCGGTCACGGGTAGCGGCCAGGCTACTCATGTATTGCGCATCGCTGTGCAGCGGCATGACGGCACTGGCGCCCGCCGCAAACTGGATTTCGGCCATGCTGTGAAAGGCGCGCTTGAGGCCCTCCCAGCCGTAGGGCGTGAGGGTGTAATCGAGCACCGGGCTGCCATCGCCGCGCAGCTCCACACTGCCCCCGGGGCTGTCCGGGTGAAAACCGTCGCGCATCAGCGCCAGCATCATGTGGGTATTGGGCAGTTGGGCCATCAGCTCGGCGCTGGTCTGGCCAAAGCGGGCGAACAAGGTGGCGGCCAATGCCGGGTGCAGTGGCGGCACTTCGAGTTTGTAGCCCATAGGGCCTGTGGGGCCGTCTTTCCATTGAAAGTGGTCGGAGTAGATCGACTGCGGTGCACCGTAAAAAGGATTAATGGCTGCAGGGAATTGGGCTGCAGAGAAGTTGACCAGGTGCAGAAATGTGCGTTTGCCCAGTCGTTTGTGCGGGTCGGGTGCGTCGGAGCGCATCAGCAGGCCGGGTGTGTTGATACCGCCGCCAGCCAATACGTAATGCCTGGCCTTGACCGTTATGGTGCGGCCATTGGGTGCCACGCAGCGGCTGTCCATGGCCTGGCACTCCAGGCCGGTGACCTGGTCGCCACTGATCAATAGCCGTTGGGCGCGGGCCAGATACAGCAGTTCGCCGCCTTTTTCGAGGGTCGCGGGCAGGGTGGTGACCAGCATCGATTGCTTGGCGTTTGTCGGGCAGCCCATGCCGCAATAGCCCAGGTTCCAGCAACCACGCACGTTGCGTGGAATCACGTGCCAGCTGTAGCCGAGTTTTTCGCAGCCGTTGCGGATCACTTCGTTGTTGGCGTTGGGCGGGACGAGCCAGGGTGCGACGCCAAGGCGCTGTTCCATCTGCTCGAACCAGGGCGCCATCTGTGCTTCGCTGTGGCCGATGACATTGTGCTCGCGGGCCCAGTGCTCCAGGGTTGGCGCCGGGGTGCGAAAGCTCGAGGTCCAGTTGACCAGCGTGGTGCCGCCTACCGCGCGGCCTTGCAGAATGCTGATGGCGCCGTCTTTGCTCATGCGCCCGATGCCTTCCTGATACAGGCTGGCGTAGGCCTCATCTTCGAGCAGTTTGAAGTCGCTGCTGGTCTTGAGCGGGCCTTCTTCTATCAGCAGCACCTTGTAGCCGGCGGCGCTGAGGATTTCAGCTGTGGTACCACCCCCCGCGCCGCTGCCGACGATGGCGATGTCAGCCTCCAGGGTCAAATCGCTGTCGAGTTGCGAGCCATCGTAGACTTTCCAGCCTCGGGCAAGGCCTTCGCGGAACGGATCGGGTACGGGCATGGGAGATACTCAATATGAGTGTGGGGTCTTGTGCAGGAGTGCTCAGTCAAACCTTCGGCGGGCCCGGATAGCCGCATGCGGCCCATGCTTCGGGCCGCTCATACCAGCTCATCATCACCAGTTGCAGCAGCGAGCTGTGGCCCATGCGCAGCAGGTTCAGGCTGCTGTTCTGCCAGCGCTGCAAAAAGTGCCGGATTTGCTCGGGAGTGGCGTTTTCCCAACGGCCCCAAACCCCGGTCAACGGCCCGCGTGTTACCGGCATGGCCAGCACATCGAACAGTTGCTGAGTGAGCGAGAGCAGCCCGGGCGACAAGTGATTCAGGTTGTCGTCCAGTTTGTGCAGCGTGGCGTCTGCCGCGCCGGGCATGGCAGGGGCGGCGACGCTGCCGAGCAGCATGACCGGGATCAGCGCCCGTAAAAAAGCCAGGTCGCTGCTGCGCAGGACGGCAAAGCCACGGGCGCTGCTGCTGGCCGCGCAACCGCTGAGGCTGGCGCTCAGCCCGGCGGTGGCCAGTAATGCACTGGCACAGACGCCGATCTTTAACGCGCCGCGACGGGAAAGCAGGGCGTTTTCGACATGAAGTTCAGTCATGGTCAAGGCTCGCCTAGCGGATAAACAGCTTCTGGATCAGGCGCACCAGCTGCCGGCCATAAGGCGGGTAGATCATCAGCGAGCTGTTCAGGCGCTGTTTGATCAGCACGCCCTTGGCTTTGCTGAAGGTCAAAAAGCCTTCGTGGCCGTGGTAATGCCCCATGCCCGAGTGGCCGACGCCACCAAACGGCAGGTCGTCGATGGCCACGTGCAACAGCGTTTCGTTGATGCTCACACCGCCGGAGTGGGTGTTATGGACAACGTGCTGCTGTTCGGTCTTGTTGTAGCCGAAGTAATAAAGCGCCAGCGGGCGAGGTCTGGCGTTGACGTAGGCGAGCGCATGCTCCAGATCGGTGTACGGAACAATGGGCAGCAGCGGGCCGAAGATCTCGTCTTGCATCACCTGCATGTCGTCGTTTACATCCAGTACCAGGGCGTGGGGCATACGCCGCCCCTGGCCCTGGTCGTACAAAGGGATCAGGCGAGCGCCCTTGAGCGTCGCGTCCGCTTGCAGCTGTTCAAGTCGCGCCAACTGGCGCTCGTTGATGATTGCGCTGTAGTCCGGGTTGTCGATCAGGGTCGGATAAAAACTGTGGATGGCCTGGCGATACGCTTCAACAAACCCTTCGACCCGGTCCTGTGGCACCAACACGTAGTCCGGGGCGATACAGGTTTGCCCGGCGTTCAGGCTTTTGCCCCAGGCAATGCGCTGGGCCGCGTCTTTGAGCGGCACATCGGCCGAGACGATGGCCGGCGATTTGCCGCCCAGCTCCAGGGTCACCGGCGTCAGGTTTTCAGCCGCCGCCCGCATCACCAGTTTGCCCACGTGGGTCGAGCCGGTGAACAGCAGGTGATCGAACGCCAGGCCGGAAAACGCCACGCCCACATCGGCTTCACCCAGCACCACGGCCACCATGTCTTCGGGAAAGATACGCCCCAGCAGATCCTTGAGTAACCGCCCGGTGGCGGGGGTGAATTCGCTGAGTTTGAGCATGACCCGGTTACCGGCGGCCAATGCGCCGATCAAAGGGCCCATCGCCAGATACAACGGGTAGTTCCATGGCACGATGATCCCGACCACGCCCACCGGTTGATACACCACCTTGGCGCTGGCGGGCTGGAACATCATGCCTACGCTGCGTGACGAAGGTTTCATCCAGCGCTTTAGGTGTTTCAGGGTGTAGTCAAGGCTGTGCAGGCTCGGCATCAGCTCGGCAAACAAGGTTTCGTCGGGGCTGCGATGGCTGAAGTCCTGGCTGATGGCGTCGATCAGCACTTCACGTTCGCGGCTCAACAACTGGCGCAGGCTTTTTAGCCATTGCTGACGTTGCGCAAGCGGGGGGAACGGATGAGCGGCGTAGGCCTTGCGTTGCATGTCGAGCAGAGAATGAAGATCGCTCTGCAGGGCTGAGGCATCGTGAAGGTGGGCGCTGTCGGCAGGCATGGTTGCTCCAGGCTGATTTCTTATGAGTTGTTATTTTGTGAGAGCAGTAAAGGTTCTAGAGCCTATGCTCTAAATTGTCAATCGCAGGGCCTGCCGTCCGTGTTGTTTATCGATATGAGGTTAGGCCGTAAGATGCCTTTCGTTTTTAATTTAAGCCCAAGCCCATGGCCAAACGAATAAAAACCAGCCAGCGCATCGCCAACAACAGCCTGGAGTTGTTCAACCAGCTGGGCGAACGCAGTGTCAGCACCAACCACATTGCGGCTCACATGGAGATTTCGCCGGGCAATTTGTATTACCACTTCCCGAACAAGCAGGCGATTATCTCGGTCCTGTTCAGTGAATATGAGTCGCTGGTGTTGAGCTTTTTGCACCCGCCAGAAGGCCGTTTGCCGAATGTGGACGACAAGCGTTTTTACTTGCAGCAATTGCTGGATGCCATGTGGCGCTACCGTTTTTTGTACCGCGATATCGAACATCTGCTGCACAGCGACACGGAGCTGGCTACCCGCTACCGCCGCTTTTCACAACGCTGCCTGGCCCAGGCGCAGGCGATCTATGCGGGCTTCGTCGAGGCCGGGATTTTGCGCATGACCCCTCAGCAAATCGAGTCCCTGAGCCTCAACGCTTGGATTATCCTCACCTCGTGGGTCGGCTTTTTGTGCGCGACCCGTGAGAACAGTGATCAGCTCAGTGAGCAAGCGATCAAGCGCGGGGTTTATCAACTGCTGGTGCTGGAGTCGGGCTTCGTCACCGACCAGGCCCGTGAAGCGGTCGATGAATTGATCAAGCAATACTACGTCCCTCTGGAACATGCGCTGTACGCTCAATAACTGCATTTCACCCCCTCACAGGAGTTCACTATGCCCGTTGCGCAATTGATCAGCCCTCAAGCCCTGAATGAACGTCAGGCGCAGCCCGGTCTGGTTATTCTGGATTGTCGCTTTGCCCTTGAAGACCCGGACTATGGCCGTTGCAGTTATGCCGAGGGGCATATTGCCGGCGCGCAGTTTGCCGATCTTGAGCGTGACTTGAGCGGGCCTGTGGTCAAGGGCGTGACCGGCCGCCACCCGTTGCCCGACGCGCAAACCTTGCTCGAGCGCCTGCGCGCCTGGGGCGTGAACGCCGACAGCGATGTGGTGTTGTATGACGATGGCCCGGGTGCCTTTGCGGCCCGCGCATGGTGGTTACTGACCTGGCTGGGCAAGCGGGACGGTGTGTTTATCCTGGATGGCGGCCTCAAAGCCTGGCATGGCGCAGGGTTCCCGTTGAGCCTGGATGCGTCGCCAACACTGCGTGGCACCTTCGCCGGCAAACCCGACAGCCATATGGTGCTGAGCACTGAACAACTGCAAAAGCGTCTCGCCAGGCCTGAACTGACCTTGATCGACGCCCGGGCGCTCCCGCGTTTTCGGGGGGAAGTTGAACCTATTGACCCTGTTGCCGGGCATATCCCGGGCGCTCAATGTGCAGCGTTCAGCGAGAACCTCGACAGCACCGGGCGCTTCCTGCCTGTCGGGCAGCTCAAGCAACGTTTCGCCGAAAAGCTTGCAGGGCGTTCGCCAGATGAGCTGGTGGCCTATTGCGGCTCCGGCGTGACGGCGTGCCACAATCTGTTTGCACTGGCGTTGGCAGGCTATCCGCTGGGCAAGCTCTATGCGGGTTCGTGGAGCGAGTGGATCAACGATCCGGCGCGGGGCATTGCGACCGGCGATTGATCAATTCCAGATTTGCCCCTGCGATCATCAGCGTGCAGGGGTGGCGCTGGCCAGTCGGTACGCGCCCGGGCCTACACCGTAGACTTTTTTGAATTGCCGACTCAGGTGGCTTTGGTCGGCAAAACCCAGTTGTGTCGCCACCTGCAGCGGTAAACAGCCCTGTTGCAGCAATGCCCGGGCATGGGCGATGCGTTGCTGCATCAGCCAAGTGTGCGGCGGCATGCCGGTGGCCCGTTGAAACACCCGGGCAAAGTGGAACGGTGACAAATTGACTGCCGCAGCCAGCTCTTCCAGTGAGGGTGGCTCTGCCAGCCTGGCGTTCAACAGCTCTTTGGCCTGGCTCACCGCGCGATGCTCGACCCCGGGTTTTGTCGGTACTGGCAAGCGGGCATGGCGATTGAGCAGGGCGAGCATCATCTGGCGCCAGACAGTCTGTTGCTGCAGCGCGGTTTCAGGCCCTTCGAGCAATTGATGCAGCTGGTACAACCCGTGGAACAGGTCCGGGTCATACAGCAGCGTGTCATTGAAGGTCGGCATGTGTGTGGCAGGCAGATCGAGTTCTTCCAGCAACTGGTGAATTTGCGCGTTGTCGGGGTAAAACGCCCGGTAGCGCCAGCCTGCATCATGGCCTTTGTAGCCGTTGTGAACTTCGTCCGGATTGATCATTACCAGGGTGCCGGTGGCGGCCAGGTGCTCCGCGCCCCGATAGCGATAACGCTGGGCGCCCGCGATGATCATGCCGATCACAAAACCGTCATGGACATGGGGTACGAAGCGGTGCTCGATATAGCGCGCCGTGAGCAACTCGACGCCCTCCAGGGGCGGCGTTTGCCAGAACCGGATCGACTCCCCCTGATCCGTGTTCATTACGCAGACTCAAGCTGCAGCGCGGCCAGCCATTGCGGAATGCGCCGTTCAAGGTAGTACCCCGGTTTTCTTGGCGTGCCCTCCAGAAATCCGACATGCCCGCCTTTGGCGTGCAACTCCAGCTGTGTGCAGACGGACAGTTCGCTGGCTTCGGGAATGCTGTGTTTGAACACGAACGGATCGTCTTCGGACTGGATAATCAGCGTCGGGGTGTTGATGGCGCCGAGGAAGTAACGGCTGGAGGCACGGCGGTAGTAATCATCGACATTGATATAACCGTTGAGCGGGGCGGTCACGCGGTCGTCGAACTCCCAGAACGTACGCATTTTTTTCAGCGACTTCACCGAGCCCAGTTTGTCCAGCGTGGCCAGGTCCCGGTGTTTTTTATCGAGCTGAAACTGACGTTTCTTGTCTTTGACGCAGGCCACCAGTTCACGCATGAAGTGCGCTTGATACACCCTGGAAAACCCGAGGCCGATGCGGTCGGCACACTGGTCCAGGCGAAACGGCACCGACACCGCGACGGCGCCTTGCAGGCCACTTTCGCTGCCGCTCTCGCCCAGGTACTTGAGCAGCACATTGCCCCCCAGCGAATAGCCCACTGCATAGAGTGGCGACAGTGGGTGCCTGGCGCGTAAATGAGCCACGGTTTCGGCCAGATCTTCGCTGGCGCCCGAGTGATAGCTGCGGGTCAGCAAGTTGGGTTCGCCCGAGCACCCTCGCCAGTTGAGTGCTGCACTGGTCCAGCCCAGAGCGGCGAGGGCTTTTTGCAGCCCGCGCACATAGTGCGAGCCCGATGAGCCCGTCAGGCCGTGCAGTGCCAGCACCACCGGGGCATAGGCCGAAGGTGTGCCATGCCAGTCCATGTCCAGGAAATCGCCATCCTTCAGCCAAATGCGCTCACGCCGGTGCTCGATGGCGGGTTTGGTGCGCCAGAGCGGCCCCCATAACGTTTGTACGTGGGGGTTACTGAGGCCCAAAGCCGTGGTGAACGGTTCAAGGGGCGATGTATGGAGGGTTGAAAAAGGCACTTGGGTTCTCATCGGGGGACAGCCACGGCGGGGTGTCTGAATTGCCACATAATGACATCGCGGTAGAGAGATAGGGAGAGTTGAAACGGAGGAGGGGGCGGGTGAAGCGGGAGCTGGCAGGCCAGCTCCCACTGGGATTACAGATTACTCGGCGCTGGGGGCCTGAACCGCTTCGCGCTGCCAGAGTGCGTAATTCACGCCTCCGGCTTTTTGCTCGCGGTGCAAGCGCCAGTTGGCGGGCAGGCCCAGTTCCGAAGGGCGGTTCTCGCTTTCGGTGTAGACCCATGCATCGTCCGTCAGCCAGCCGCGTTGTTCCAGCAAGTCGCAAGCCGGCTTGAGCAGGTCCTTGTTGAAGGGCGGGTCGAGGAAGACGACGTCAAAAGTGTCGCTCGGGGTGCCGTCCAGGTAACGCAGGGCGTCGGTCTGCTGCACTTCGCCGACGGTGCAACGCAAGATGCCCATGTTTTCGCGAATGTTGGAAATCGCCTCGCGGTTGCTGTCCAGTGCCACGCCCTTGGCTGCACCGCGGGACAAGGCTTCGAGGAACAGTGCGCCGCTGCCGGCGAACACGTCCAGTACCTTGGCACCGATGATATCCGGGGCCAGCCAGTTGAACAGGGTTTCACGCACGCGATCGGGCGTTGGGCGCAGGCCCTCTACATGAGGGAAGTCCAGCTTGCGGCTGCGCCATTCCCCGCCAATGATGCGTAACTGACCCGCACCTGAGTGCGATGTGTTTTTTGGCTTTGCCATTAATGCTCCGGAACCCCAAGAGGTTGCTCTGAAGGTTTGTCGGTAGGAGGTGGCAGTGGTTTTTGCGGCACGGTTGGGCCGGCGGTCACTACGACCATTTTGTCGGCGCTCAGGTGCTTGTTCATGGCGTCCTTTACCTGCTCGGTGGTCAGGTTTTGGGACTGCTGCATGAAGGTTTCCAGATAGTCCAAAGGCAAATCATAGAAGCCCATTGCGCCCAGTTGGCCGACGATGGCCGCGTTGCTGGCAGTGGACAGCGGGAAGCTGCCCGCCAATTCACGCTTGGCATCGTCGAGTTCTTTTTGCGTCGGACCATTTTTCAGGTAGTCGGCCAGAATGTCTTGCACCAGTTTGAGCGTACCTTCGCTCAATTCGGCACGGGTTTGCAGGTTGATCATAAACGGGCCGCGGGCCTGCATCGGGCTAAAGCCGGAATAAACGCCGTAGGTCAGGCCGCGCTTTTCACGCACCTCCGTCATCAGGCGTGTACCGAAACCGCCGCCACCCAGGATGCTGTTGCCCAGCGCCAGCGCTGCATAGTCGGGGTCGTCACGGTCGATACCCAGCTGAGAGAGCAGCAAGTGGGTCTGTTTGGACGGGAACTCGATATGGGTTGCGCCCGCTTTGGGCTCGACCGGTTGTACTGTCTTGGCCACCGCCTGGCCTTTAGGCAGTGCGGCCGAGACTTGGGCCGCAATGGCTTCGGCTTCCGCGCGCGACAGGTCGCCAACGATCGCGATCACTGCGTTGCCGGCGGTGTAGGTCTTGTTGTGGAAGGCTTTGAGCTGGTCGATGGTGATCGAGGCGATGCTTTGGGCATTGCCATCACTGGCGTGGGCATACGGGTGGTTGCCGTACAGGCGCTTGAACAGCTCATCGCTGGCCAGCTTGCCAGGGTTTTGCTTCTGGAACTCAAAGCTTGCGAGCAACTGGTTCTTGATTCGCGCCAGTGAGTCGGCCGGGAACGTTGGCTTGCCCACCACCTCGGCAAACAGGTTGAGCGCCGGGGTGCGTTTGTCTGCGTCGCTCAGGCTGCGAAGCGACACAACGGCCATGTCGCGATAGGCGCCGTTGCCGAAGTCTGCACCCAGGCCTTCAAAACCCTCGGCGATGGCGCCGACATCCTTGCCGGCCACGCCTTCGTTAAGCATGGCGTTGGTCAACAGGGCCAGCCCTGGGGTGTTGTCGTCCTGGCTGCTGCCGGCGGCGAAGGTCAGGCGCAGGTCGAACATCGGCAGTTGCCGGGCTTCGACGAACAGTACCTTGGAGCCTTCGGCGGTTTTCCAGGTCTGCACGTTCAGTGCACGGTGGCTGGGCGCCTTGCCGTCGAGTTCGGCCAGGGATTCGAGTTTGTGCTCAGTCTTGGCCTGATCCAGTGCCTGACTGGCAATGGAACGGTCAGGGCTGATGAAGTAGTAGCCGAGTACGCCAGCCAGTACGGCAGCGGTCAGCCCGAGCAGGGCGTAGCGGGGACCTTTACGCTCACTCATTGGTTTTCTCCTCGGGCAGTACATGCGCAACGCTGAGACGGTCGCGAGTGAAATAGGTGCGGGCAGCCTTCTGGATATCGGCCGGGGTGACTTTTTGCAGGTCTTGCAGTTCGGTGTCCATCAGCTTCCAGGACAGACCGACGGTTTCAAGCTGGCCAATCGAGGTGGCCTGGCTGGTAATCGAGTCGCGCTCGTAAACCAGGCTGGCAATCACTTGGGCGCGGACGCGCTCCAGCTCTTCAGCCGCAGGAGGGGTTTTTTTCAGGTCATCGAGCAATCGCCACAAGCCTGCCTCGGCCTGGGCCAGGGTGACTTTTTTCTGGCTGTTGGGCATCGCCGAGAGCATGAACAGGCTGTCGCCACGGGTGAAGGCGTTGTAGCTGGACGATGCGCCGGACACCAGCTCTTCGCCGCGCTCCAGTTGCGTCGACATGCGGGCGCTGTAGCCGCCGTCCAGCAGGGCCGAGATCAGGCGCAGGGCATTGGCGGTGATCGGGTCTTTGGCCGTGGCGATGCTCGGTACGTTAAAGCCCAGCATCAGGCTTGGCAGTTGGGTCTGTACGTGGATCTTGAGCAGGCGTTCGCCCGGAGTGGCCAGCTCCAGCGGGACCTTGGCAATGGGAACTGCGCGTTTTGGAACGGTGCCAAAGTAGCGTTGGGCCAGGGCTTTGACTTCGTCCGGCGTGACGTCGCCCACCACCACCAATGTGGCGTTGTTGGGGGCATACCACTCTTCGTACCAGTCACGCAGTTCGCCAACGCTCATGCGCTCCAGGTCGACCATCCAGCCGATGGTCGGCGTGTGGTAGCCGCTGGACGGGAAAGCCATGGCACTGAACAGTTCGTAGGCCTTGCTCATGGGCTGGTCATCGGTGCGCAGACGGCGCTCCTCTTTAATGACCTCGATCTCGCGTTTGAACTCTTCCGGTGGCAGCCGCAGGCTGGCCATGCGGTCGGCTTCAAGTTCGAAGGCCACACCCAGACGGTCGCGGGCCAGCACCTGGTAATAAGCGGTGTAGTCATCGCTGGTAAAGGCGTTCTCCTGGGCGCCGAGGTCGCGCAGGATTAACGAGGCTTCACCGGGACCGACCTTGTTGCTGCCTTTGAACATCATGTGCTCAAGGGCGTGGGACAGGCCGGTCTTGCCCGGGGTCTCGTAACTTGAGCCGACCTTGTACCAGACCTGGGACACCACCACGGGCGCGCGGTGGTCTTCGCGCACGATGACTTTAAGGCCATTGTCCAGACTGAACTCGTGGGTAGGCTGCGGTTCGGCCGCCAGGGCCGAAAGCGGGAGCAAAACTGTGCTGAGCAACAGGCCAGCAGCGCGTCGGGCTAGAACAATCATTCGTTTTTAAACCTGTTGGGCTGCCCGCTTGGCCTTAGCGTCTGCGGGTGAGGAGGTGCTAGGATACTGATCCGTTTTACTGGCGGCCACGCCTATCAGGCCTTTGACGATCAGACGACGTTTGATCGGGCAGTATAGGAGCCCGTTTGGAAGTTTGGATTTATCCCGGTAAATTTCGTTTTTTTGCCGATTTTCCCGTTCCAGACCCGAGTTAAGACGAAATTTCCGAGGTGTGCTTTACCCTCGCGAGCAAGTTGCGTGCGAACAAGCTGGCAAAAGAACAGTCTGTATCACACCGAATATTATTTGCCGGGGCGCCACAGTGGCGCGTCGCTACGATGAGATAGCCGTCCTCCATGTTTGGTTCCAACGACGACAAGAAGAGCCCAGCTGCGGCTGGCGAGAAAAAAGGCCTGTTCGGATGGCTGCGCAGAAAGCCGCAGGAACCCGTCGTGGAACAGCCCGCGCCTGCCCCTGAAATCACCCCTGAGCCGTTGATTGAGGCCGCTCCTGTGGTGGTCGAGGCAACGCCGGAAGTGGTTGTGGTGGAGGCTACGCCAGCGGTTGAGCCGGCCATTGAGCCGACTGTCGCCCCTGAGCCGGCGCCATGGCCGCCGCTGCCTGTTCCCGAAGAGCCGGTAGCATTGGTTGCCGACGTGCAGGCACCGCACGTCGTGCCGCCGATCCCTGCGCCTGAGGTCTTTGTTCCTGAGCCGGTGATCGCCCCTGAACCTGTGGTTGACGTGCCCGAGGTGGTTGAAACCATCGTTGAGCCAGAGCCAGAGCCAGAGCCAGAGCCAGAGCCAGAGCCAGAGCCGGTCGTAGTTCCGGTGGTGGTGCCTGCTCCGGTAGCAGCGCCGCAGCCCGTCATTGAAGCTCCGGTTGCAGTGCAGGCTGTCACGCCAGAGCCAAAAACCGGCTTCTTCGCCCGCCTCAAACAGGGCCTGTCCAAGACCAGCGCCAGCATCGGCGAAGGCATGGCCAGCCTGTTCCTGGGCAAAAAGACCATCGATGACGATCTGCTCGAAGAGATCGAAACCCGCTTGCTGACTGCCGATGTGGGCGTTGAAGCAACGTCGGTGATCATCAAGAACCTGACGCAGAAGGTTGCCCGCAAGCAACTGACCGATGCCGATGCGTTGTACAAGTCGTTGCAGGCCGAGCTGGCCGCCATGCTCAAGCCCGTTGAGCAGCCGCTGAAAATCCAGCCCCAGAGCAAGCCGTTCGTGATCCTGGTGGTCGGCGTCAACGGTGCAGGTAAAACCACTACCATCGGCAAACTGGCGAAAAAGCTTCAGCTTGAAGGCAAGAAAGTCATGCTGGCGGCCGGTGATACCTTCCGCGCTGCTGCTGTCGAGCAGTTGCAGGTGTGGGGCGAGCGCAACAATATCCCGGTCATTGCCCAGCACACGGGCGCGGACTCGGCTTCGGTGATTTTCGACGCCGTACAGGCGGCCAAGGCCCGCGGCATCGATGTGTTGATCGCCGATACTGCCGGGCGTCTGCACACCAAAGACAACCTGATGGAAGAACTGAAAAAAGTTCGCCGTGTGATGGGCAAGCTCGACGAAGATGCCCCGCACGAAGTGCTGCTGGTACTGGATGCCGGTACCGGGCAGAACGCTATCAACCAGACCAAGCAATTCAATCAGACCGTTGAGGTTACAGGCCTGGCGCTGACCAAGCTTGATGGCACGGCGAAAGGTGGGGTGATTTTCGCCCTGGCCAAGCAATTCAACATCCCGATTCGTTTTATCGGGGTGGGTGAAGGTATCGATGATTTGCGTGATTTTGAGTCCGAACCCTTTGTCCAGGCTCTGTTTGCGGAGCGGGAGCGTCCATGATTCGTTTCGAGCAGGTCGGTAAGCGCTATCCAAATGGACACGTGGGCCTGCACGAGCTGAGCTTTCGGGTCCGCCGCGGCGAGTTCCTCTTTGTAACCGGCCACTCCGGCGCAGGCAAAAGTACCTTGCTGCGCCTGTTGCTGGCGATGGAGCGCCCAACCACTGGCAAATTGCTGCTGGCGGGGCAGGACCTGGGTCAGATCAGCAACGCGCAGATTCCTTTCTTGCGTCGTCAGATCGGCGTGGTGTTTCAGAACCACCAGTTGCTGTTTGATCGCACGGTATTCAACAACGTCGCCCTGCCGCTGCAAATTCTCGGGTTGTCCAAGCCGGAAATCGCCAAGCGTGTCGACTCGGCACTGGAGCGCGTAGCGCTGTCGGACAAAACCGACCTGTACCCCGGGGACTTGTCCACCGGCCAGCAACAGCGCGTCGGCATTGCCCGGGCCATCGTCCATCGCCCGGCCTTGCTGCTGGCCGATGAACCTACCGGTAACCTCGACCCGCGTCTGGCGGCGGAAATCATGGGCGTATTCGAAGACATCAACCGTTTGGGTACCAGTGTGCTGATTGCCAGCCATGACCTGGCGCTGATCGCGCGTATGCGCCACCGCATGCTCACCTTGCAGCGCGGGCGATTGATCGGTGACGGGGAGGCTGCGCAATGAGTGCAACCCGCAGTTCCAAGGTTTCCGAACGCGTAGCACCCAAGGCTGCCGACCCGCAGCCACCGAAGAAAAAACACGACGATGACGACGGTCCCGGGTTCGGGATGCTGTTCAACGCCTGGGTTGAGTCCCACCGTGCCAGCCTGCTCGACAGCCTGCGACGTTTGGGCAAACAGCCAATCGGCAGTTTTTTCACCTGCCTGGTGATGGCGGTTGCTTTGAGCTTGCCCATGGGCTTGTCGTTGTTGCTCAACAACGTTGAGCGCCTGGGTGGTTCGTGGCAGCGTGCGGCGCAGATTTCGCTGTACTTGCAGATAGATGCCAGCAGCGAACAAGGTGAAAAACTCAGCGATCAGATAAAAGGTATGGCGGGGGTGGCTGACGCTGAATTTATCAGCCGCGAAAAAGCCCTCGAGGAGTTCCAGCAGCAATCAGGGCTGGGCGAAGCGCTTAAAGAACTGCCCGATAACCCGTTGCCGGGCGTAGTGCTGGTGACCCCTGACGAGGTCGATAAAGCCACCCTTGAAGCCCTTCGCGAGCGCCTTTCGGAGCTGCCGAAGGTGCAACAGGCGCAACTTGATCTAGTCTGGGTCGAGCGCTTGGCGGCCATCCTGAAATTGGGTGATCGTTTTGTGTTTGGCTTGACGGTATTGCTGGTATCGGCTTTGCTGCTGGTTATCGGTAATACGATTCGTTTGCATATCGAAAACCGTCGCATCGAAATCGAAGTCATCAAGCTCGTCGGTGGTACTGACAGCTATGTGCGCAGGCCGTTTCTGTATATGGGCGCGCTGTATGGTTTTGGTGCGGGTGTATTGTCCTGGGGCGTTTTGGCATTCGGCCTGGACTGGCTCAACGACGCGGTAGTAGGACTGGCCGGGTTGTATGGCAGCAATTTTGCCTTGGCAGGTGTGCCAGTAGCCGATGGTCTGTCTCTCTTGCTTGGCGCGGTGTTGTTAGGGTATATCGGTGCATGGATTGCAGTAGCGCGTCACTTACGTGAGCTTTCGCCTAAGTAGTTTCTTTACACCTGTTGACCTTTTCAGCTTTTTTTGGGAACTTTTTTCCAGGTTTCCGGTCAACTTTCGCAGTGCTGAACTGCACGAGTTATGTGAGACGGAGGTTTATTCGTATGACCACTTCTTTGCAACCTGCGTATGCGTTGGTCCCTGGTGCGAACCTTGAGGCCTATGTAAATACGGTGAACAGCATTCCATTGCTGACACCGGAGCAGGAGCGTGAACTGGCCGAGAGTCTCTACTATGAGCAGGATTTGGGGGCGGCTCGGCAGATGGTGCTCGCCCACCTGCGTTTTGTTGTACACATTGCCCGTAGCTATTCGGGTTACGGCCTGGCTCAGGCAGACCTGATCCAGGAAGGCAATGTCGGCCTGATGAAGGCGGTCAAACGCTTTAACCCTGAGATGGGCGTTCGTCTGGTGTCGTTCGCTGTGCACTGGATCAAGGCAGAGATCCATGAGTTCATCCTGCGTAACTGGCGGATCGTGAAAGTCGCGACCACCAAGGCTCAGCGCAAACTGTTCTTCAACCTGCGCAGCCAGAAAAAACGTCTGGCCTGGCTGAACAACGATGAAGTTCATCGTGTGGCTGAAAGCCTCGGCGTAGAGCCTCGTGAAGTCCGCGAGATGGAAAGCCGCCTGACCGGCCATGACATGGCGTTCGACCCGGCGGCCGAAGCTGACGACGACAGTGCGTTCCAGTCGCCAGCCAACTACCTGGAAGACCACCGGTACGACCCGGCGCGCCAACTGGAAGATGCTGACTGGACCGATAACTCCACCAGCAACCTGCATGAAGCGCTGGAAGTGCTGGACGACCGCAGCCGTGACATTCTGTATCAGCGCTGGCTGGCTGAAGAGAAAGCCACGCTGCATGACCTGGCACAGAAGTACAACGTGTCTGCAGAGCGAATTCGTCAGCTGGAAAAAAGCGCGATGAACAAGCTCAAACTGTCGATTGCCGCCTAATCCGGCCCGATAAAAAAACGCCCCGGCTCGCAAGAGTCGGGGCGTTTTTGTGTGTGGGTACTAAAAGCACTGTCACCCCAGCCCTCTCCAAGGAAGAGGGAGGCAGGGTGAGGGGCTTTTGACCTTCCCCGTCACAACGCCCAAGGGGCCTTGCGCGAGTTATTCAGATTATCGAGGTAGCTGTCCCCGCCCAACTGGCGCATTTGTTGGCGGATCCAGCCGGCGCGGCGGCTCACGTAGGTGCTGGGGTGGCCGGCGCTCCAGTTCAGCGGGCTGGGCAGCACCGCCGCCAGATAACTGGCCTGCTGACGCGAAAGGTTTTTGGCACTCACACCAAAGTGATGCTGTGCCGCTGCCTCGGCGCCGAACACGCCGTCATCCCATTCCGCGCTGTTGAGGTACACCTCAAGAATCCGCTGCTTGGGCCAGAGCACTTCGATCAGCCCGGTGAACCAGGCTTCCAGCCCCTTGCGCAACCAGCTGCGGCCTGACCACAGGAACAGGTTTTTCGAGACTTGCTGGCTCAGGGTGCTGGCGCCGCGCAACGTCCCGCCTTCCCCGTTGTGTACCAGAGCGGCCCGAATGGCACTGAAGTCAAAGCCCCAGTGCTCAGGGAATTTCTGGTCTTCGCCGGCAATGACCGCAACTTTCAGCTCGTTGGAAATTTCATCCCAGGGCCGCCAGCTGCGTTGCAGGTCGATGGGCTCGCCATCGAACCACGACTCGATCTTGCGTTCGACCATCAACGCGGTGCCGGGTGGCGGTACCCAGCGAAAAACCAGTACCAGCAATGCGCTGCCCACTGCGAACCAGAGCAGGGCTTTAAGAAAGCGGTGTACAAGAAAACGCAGCATAGATGGCTTGGCCGAACCCGTTGAGCGGGCCATTATACAGACCCTGCGCCCTTCGATGATCCTGACTGGAGTTACCCATGTTGCGCACTTTTTTGATGCTGGCCGCGTTCTTCGGCTTCACCGGCGTTGCTCTGGGGGCTTTTGCGGCCCATGGCCTGAAAGGTCGTTTGACTGAGCAATACCTGGCCATTTTCCACACCGGCGTAACCTACCAATTGGTGCACACCCTGGCCCTGTTCGGTGTGGCCCTGCTTGCCACCCATCTGCCCGGCCGTCTCGTGACCTGGGCCGGTATCTGTTTCGCCCTGGGCATCGTGCTGTTTTCCGGCAGCCTGTACCTGCTGACCATGACCGGCGTGAGCAAGCTGGGGATCATTACGCCCTTCGGCGGGCTGGCATTTCTGGCGGGCTGGCTGTGTTTGGGGCTGGCCGCCTGGCGCCTGAGCTGAGCCCACAAGATGAATGGCTTGGGTCGACCTGACTGATCGGGCTAGAATGCTGGCCCCTTAAAATGAAGGCAGCGTCGCGCATGCTCATTCAGTTGAACGGTGAATCTTTTGAACTACCGGACGGTGAGACCGTTGCGGACCTGCTGGCACGTCAGGAGCTGACCGGCCGCAGGGTTGCGGTCGAGCTGAACCTGGACATTGTCCCGCGCAGCCAGCACGCCGAGACGGTACTCAAAGCAGGCGATCAGGTAGAAGTAGTGCACGCCATCGGTGGCGGCTAGGTTTTGCCCCCGCTTCATGCTCGCCCCACAGTGCACACAATTAAAGAGGACTCCCGATGAGCAACGTTCGCAGCGACAAGCCTTTTATCCTGGCCGGCCGTACTTACCAGTCGCGTCTGCTGGTAGGCACCGGCAAGTACCGTGACCTTGAAGAAACCCGCCTGGCCATCGAGGCCTCGGGTGCTGAAATCGTCACCGTTGCTGTGCGTCGCACCAACATCGGGCAGAACCCGGGCGAGCCGAACCTGCTCGACGTGTTGCCGCCGGATCGCTACACGATCCTGCCCAACACTGCCGGTTGCTATGACGCGGTAGAAGCCGTGCGCACCTGTCGCCTGGCCCGCGAACTGCTTGATGGGCACAAGTTGGTCAAGCTCGAAGTACTGGCCGACCAGAAAACCCTGTTCCCCAACGTTATCGAAACCCTCAAGGCCGCCGAGATTCTGGTCAAGGACGGTTTCGACGTGATGGTTTACACCAGTGATGATCCGATCATTGCCCGCGAGCTTGAAGCGATGGGCTGTATTGCCGTGATGCCGCTGGCCGGCCTGATTGGCACCGGTTTGGGGATCTGCAATCCCTACAACCTGCGGATCATCCTGGAAGAAGCAAAAATCCCGGTGCTGGTCGATGCGGGTGTGGGTACTGCCTCCGACGCGACTATCGCCATGGAAATGGGCTGTGAGGCGGTGCTGATGAACTCGGCCATCGCCAACGCCCAGCACCCGATCATCATGGCCGAAGCCATGAAGCACGCCATTGTGGCGGGCCGTCTGGCGTATCTGGCCGGGCGCATGCCGAAAAAACTCTATGCCAGCGCCTCTTCGCCGCTGGATGGTCTGATCAAGTAAGAGCCACTGATGACTGAATCACTAGACACCCCAATCCCGGAAGAAGGCGAAGATCGCCAACACCGTCGCATCAAGAGTTTTGTGATGCGCGCCGGGCGCATGACCGAAGGCCAGCAACGTGGCCTCGATCAAGGCACGCCGCTGTACGTACTGCCGCTGGCTGACGCGCCGGTCGATTTCGATCAGGTGTTCGGTCGCTCGGCGCCGCGCACTCTGGAAATCGGCTTTGGCATGGGCCACTCCCTGCTGGAAATGGCGGCTTCTTCGCCTGAGCAGGACTTCATTGGTGTAGAGGTTCACCGCCCGGGTGTTGGCGCGCTGCTCAATGGCGTACTGACCCAGGGCCTGACCAACCTGCGGGTTTACGATTGCGATGCGATCGAAGTCCTGACCCGCTGCGTGGCCGACAACAGCCTTGACCGTCTGCTGTTGTTCTTCCCGGACCCTTGGCACAAGAGCCGTCACCACAAGCGCCGGATCGTGCAAGCGTCCTTCGCTGAACTGGTGCGCTCCAAGCTCAAGGTCGGCGGCGTGCTGCACATGGCTACCGACTGGGAACCGTACGCTGAATACATGCTGGAAGTGATGAACGTTGCGCCGGGCTATCGTAACCTGGCCGAAGACGGCCTGTGCGTCCCACGTCCGCCTGAGCGCCCGGTGACCAAGTTCGAACGCCGCGGCGAACGTCTTGGGCATGGCGTGTGGGATTTGAAGTTCGAAAAACTGGATTAATCGTTTTTTCTGATACCGGCCTCACCCCGCTTTGGGGCCGGTCAAACCTGTAGCCGCTGCCGAAGGCTGCGATCGAGCGCGAAGCGGTCGCGCGTCGCAGGAAGGTCCTTCGGCCCTTATCGCAGCCTGTGGCAGCGGCTACAGATAGTTTTCAGCGCCGATCCGCAACTACCCCGATCAACACCAGCACCACCAACAATACCGGCGCCAGGCTGTAGTTGTTGAACTGGCCCAGTCCGCGTTCGACCCACGGCGTGGCGTAGATCAGGGCTGCACCGCTGCCGATCAGGCAGAGCAAAGCCATCAGCGGCACGCGCAAGGCGCCCGCAACACTGCCCAGGCGTTGTTCGACCCAGCCCTTGAAGTCGGCACCAAACAGCACCAGCAAGCAGCCAATCAGGGCCAGAGCGATCTCCGAGAGGTGGCTGCGGCTCCAGCGCGATACGGTGGCAAGCAGGTCAAGTACCAAGTCCATTCGAGTTCCTTAAGTCAAAAAGTGCTGCAGCAAGTCGTTGAGAAACAGCTGGCCTCGGGCAGTTGCCGCCAGACGTGACGGTTCGACCTGCAATAAGCCACTTTGTTCGGCTGCTTCGCGTCCTGTTTTCAGGCTATCAAGCGCCAGTCCTGTGCGCTGGGGGTAAAGCGCCGAGTCGACGCCATCGGTCAGGCGCAAGGCGTTCATTAGAAACTCAAAGGGTAGCTCTTCGGCTGTAAGGGTTTTCTCGCCTGCCTGAAAGTTTTTGGCTGGATTGAGGTAGTCCTTTGGTAGGCGAGTTTTCCAGGTGCGCTGGATACGGCCATCGGGATGGCTCAGTTTGCCGTGGGCACCGGCGCCGATACCGATAAAGTCGCCAAAGCTCCAGTAGTTGAGGTTGTGCCGCGCCGGGCGACCGGGCTGGGCATAAGCCGATACTTCGTACTGGGCGTAACCGTGTTCGGCGAGCAGCGCCTGGCCGGCTTCCTGGATGTCCCACAGCGTGTCGTCTTCGGGCAGGGTCGGTGGCTGGTTCCAGAACACCGTGTTGGGCTCCAGGGTCAGCTGATACCACGACAGGTGCGTCGGATTGAGGGCAATAGCCTGGCGCAGGTCGCTCAGGGCGTCGTCCAGCGACTGATCGGGCAAACCGTGCATCAAGTCCAGGTTGAAGTTGTCAAAGCCCGCCTGGCGGGCCATGCCGGCCGCACGCACGGCTTCGTCACCGTTGTGGATGCGGCCCAGGGCCTTGAGCTTTTGCTCCTGGAAGCTCTGGATACCAATCGACAGGCGATTGATCCCCAGCTTGCGGTAGGCCACGAACTTTTCCTGCTCGAACGTACCGGGGTTGGCTTCGAGGGTTATTTCGATGTCGCCGGCGAACGGGATGCGGGCTTCAACCCCTTTGAGCAGACGGCCCAGCGCCTGGGCGCTGAACAGGCTCGGGGTACCGCCGCCGAAGAAGATCGAGCTCAGTTCGCGGCCATACACGGCGTGCAGGTCTTGATCGAGGTCGGCCAGCAGCGCGTCGACGTATTCGTCTTCAGGCAGCACGGGGCTGGCGGTATGGGAGTTGAAGTCGCAATACGGGCATTTGCGCACGCACCACGGAATATGGATGTACAGCGACAGCGGCGGCAGTTGCGTCAGTGGCGCGCGCGGCGCCTGCTGGGTAAAGCCAGCCTCACTGAGAAAGAGCGGCTGGGGAGGTGTGTCGTGGGTCATTTCAGGCCCAAACGCTGACGCAGCAAGACCATGGCGCGGGCGCGATGGCTCAGCTGGTTCTTTTCGGTGGGGCTCAGTTCGGCGCTTGAGCAGTTGCGCTCGGGCACCCAGAACAGAGGGTCGTAACCAAAACCGTGCTCGCCACTGGCGGCAGGCAGGATGCGGCCGTGCCACAGGCCCTCACAAATGATTGGCAGCGGATCATCGGCGTGGCGCACCAACGCCAGCACGCACACGAACTGCGCGCCGCGCTCGGCTTCGGGCACGTCCTTGAGGGCGTCGAGCAGCTTGGCGTTGTTCGCCGCGTCACCCTTGCCGTCGGCATAACGCGCCGAGTAGATACCCGGCGCGCCGCCGAGAAAGTCCACGGCCAGCCCCGAGTCGTCAGCCAGTGCTGGCAGCCCCGAGATACGCGCCGCGTTGCGGGCTTTAAGAATCGCGTTTTCAACAAACGACAAGCCGGTTTCATCCGGTTCGACGCTGCTGAATTCTCCAATCGAGCGCAATTGCACCGACTCGCCGAGCATGGCCTGAAGTTCTTTGAGTTTGCCGGCGTTATGGCTAGCCAGTACCAATTGCGTGAAGTTCATCATTAGAGCGGAGCGACCAGTTGAGAGAATTTTAAGTCTGAAGTTTCGCCGTTGATCTTGAGTTCGATGTCAAAAACAAAGGTTTGAGGCTTATTGACCGGGAACTGGGCGAAATAATCGATCGCGCCGCTGTCATCGATCACTTGCTTGAAGGTCAGGGGAGTGGCTTTTTTCTCGCCCTCTGCGCGCACAGTACCTTTGATCGTGCTGGCGACTTTTTTGCCGGCCGTGTCCAGGTTGATGTTCAGCCCGCCGAGCTGCTTGCTGCGTTCCAGCTTGTATTTCTGGGCAATGGCGGGGGACAGGAAGTCCGACATGTAGGCGTTGTAATTCACTTTTGTCTGGCCGACGACCAGTGCTCCGGCTGCCATTGCCTGCATGCCAAAGCACATCGAAAGCAGTAGTAATCCAATACGACCCATCATTGTCTTTCTCCTTGAACTCGCTGATTTAAACCGCGACCTGATGATCCTGAAGGCCAGGGCTGCTGACACGATAAATGCCAATCTCGCCCAACAGGTTAGGCCATATTTTGCTCGCCCACCCGTGTCGGTGTTGTTGATCTACGGCAAGGCGGTTGATCACGCGTGCTTCACGCTCGCGACACAGCGCCTCGAAGTCTTCGAAGGTGCAGAAGTGGATGTTCGGCGTGTTGTACCAGGTGTAGGGCAAAAAGTCGGATACCGGCATCCGCCCCTTGCTGGCCAGGTACCAGCGGCAGCGCCAGTGGCCGAAGTTGGGGAAGGTGATGATGCACTGGCGACCCACGCGCAGCATTTCGTCGAGGATCCGGTCGGGGTAATGCACGGCTTGCAGCGCCTGGGTCATGACCACGATGTCGAAACTGTTGCTGGCGAAGTTGCCCAGCCCCTTGTCCAAGTCTTGCTCGATAACGTTGATGCCTTTGGCGACGCACTCGGCGATGTTGTCCGGGTCGTTCTCCAGGCCGTAGCCGGTGACTTGCTTGTTGTCGCGCAGCCAGCTCAGCAGTTCGCCATCACCACAACCGAGGTCGAGCACGCGGCTGCCGGCGGGGATCCAGTCTTGGATGATTTCCAGGTCGGCTCTCATGGCGTTCTCACAGTTCTATGCGGTTCATGTAATTGCTGAAGGCTTGCAGGTAGCGGGGGATCGGGATCAGGAAGGCGTCATGGCCTTGCGGAGCGTCGATCTCCAGGTAGCACACGTCTTTTTTCGCGGCCATCAGTGCATCCACCAGTTCCCGCGAGCGGGCTGGTGAGAAGCGCCAGTCGGTGGTGAACGACATCACGCAAAAGCGCGCCTTGGCCCCGGCAAAGGTTTTGGCCAGGTCGTCGTCGAAATTGGCCGCAGGGTCGAAGTAATCCAGCGCCTTGGTCATCAGCAGGTAAGTATTGGCATCGAAACGCCCGGAAAACTCCTCGCCCTGATAGCGCAGGTAGCTCTCGACCTGAAACTCGACGCTGTGGAAGTCGTAGTTGAGGTTTTCGTTTTTCAGGCCCCGGCCGAACTTCTCACCCATCGAGTCATCGGACAGGTAAGTGATGTGCCCCACCATGCGCGCCAGCATCAGGCCGCGTTTGGGGATCACGCCTTTTTCCTGGAACGAACCGCCGTGGAACTCGGGGTCGGTGAGGATGGCCTGGCGGGCGACTTCGTTGAATGCAATATTTTGCGCAGACAACTTGGGCGCCGAGGCAATGGCCAGGCAGTGGCGCAGGCGATCCGGGTAGCTGATGCTCCACTGCAATGCCTGCATGCCGCCCAGGCTGCCACCGATCACAGCCGCCCATTGGTTGATACCCAACCGGTCAGCCAGACGTGCCTGGCTGTGGACCCAGTCTTCGACGGTCAGTACCGGGAACTCGGCGCCAAACGGGCGACCGGTTTCGGGGTTGATGCTGCTTGGGCCGGTAGAGCCGTTGCAGCCGCCCAGGTTGTTCAGGCTGACGACAAAGAACTTGTTGGTATCAATCGGCTTGCCAGGGCCGATGCAGCTGTCCCACCAGCCGGGCTTGCGCTCATCGACGCTGTGAAAGCCCGCCGCGTGATGGTGGCCGGACAGCGCGTGACAGATCAGCACGGCATTGCTGCCCGTGGCATTGAGCTGGCCGTAGGTTTCGTAAATCAGGTCATAGGCAGGTAGTGAGCGGCCGCAGGCTAAAGCCAGGGGCTCGTTGAAGTGCGCAGTTTGCGGCACAACCAGACCAACGGAATCGGGGGGAAAGGCAGCTGGCATCGACCCTGCTCTCATTTAAATGAGGCGTAAGTCTAATGAGCGGGGGGCGCAGCAGCAAGCAATGGTGCAAAACCCTGTAGCCGCTGCCGAAGGCTGCGATAAGGTCCACAGGACCTTTGTCATGCTTGATAACAACGGGGTCGCTTCGCAACCCGTCGCAGCCTTCGGCAGCGGCTACAGCGTCAGGGTTTTGAGTCAGCCAGCCCCGGCAAATCCGGCAGTTTTTTCGGGGCGTGCAACCGCACCCGTTTCTGTCGGTTGAGTTCGCCGCTGATCAGGCTTACCTGGCTTTTCGAGATGCCGAATGCCTTGGCCAGAAAAGCCATCAGGTGGGCATTGGCCTTGCCTTCTACCGGTGGGGCGGTGAGACGGATTTTCAGGCGGTCACCGTGCAGGCCGGCAAACTCATCGCTGCTGGCCTTGGGTTGCAGGTGACAGTCGAGAATCAGGTCCTCGCCGTCCCAACGGTAGTAGCTCATCAGATCAGGCCGAACAACACGACCGGCATGCCGACGTACATGGCCAATGGCGGGATCACGAAGCTCTGGATGAGCTGGATCAACATGAATGCCAGGATCGGCGAGATATCCAGGCCGCCCATGCTTGGCAGAAAGCGGCGGAAGGGTGCCAGCGCAGGTTCAGTGATCTGGTTGACCAGTTCAGCGCCCGGGCTGGTGCTGCCAGGTGCAACCCACGACAGGATCACGCTGATGATCAGGGCGAAGAAGAACACCTTCAAGAACAGCGCGGTCACGCCGATGATCGCCCAGGCCAGCAGGCCCAGCACGTTGAACGACATGTAGCTGAGTGTCAGCACGACGGCGAAGATCACCATCTGCACGACGATGGCCAGCACCAGCGAAGACATGTCCAGGCCGAACACGCTCGGGATCACTCGGCGCAAAGGCTTGAGCAGCGGCTGCGTGGCCTTGACCGTGAACTGGCACAGCGGGTTGTAGAAGTTGGCACGTACCAGTTGCAGGATGAACCGCAGCAGGACGATCAGCAGGTAGAGGCTACCCAGGGTTTGAATTACAAAAATGGCAGCGCCATTAAGTCCGGACATCATGTGCTCCTTATTGACCCAGTTGTTCGGCCATTTCGGCCGAGCGGTGCGCGGCGGCACTCAATGCTTTTTCGACCATGGTTGCAAAACCATCGGCCTGGAATGATTTGATCGCGGCTTCGGTGGTCCCGGCTGGCGAGGTCACGCGGCGACGCAGTTCGGCGGCGTCCACATCGCTGCTCACGGCCATGTGCGCTGCGCCCAGAGCTGTCTGCTCGGCAAGCTGCTTGGCGACTTCGCGGGGCAGGCCGAGTTTGACGCCGGCGTCGGTCATCGCCTCGATCAGCAGGAAGAAATACGCCGGGCCACTGCCAGACACAGCGGTCACGGCATCGATCTGCGCTTCAGTCTCAACCCACACCACAATGCCCACGGCGCTCAACAGTTGCTCGGCCAGTTGGCGTTGCTCGGTGCTCACGTCGGCGGTGGCGTACAGGCCGCTCACGCCCTTGCCCAGCAGTGCCGGGGTATTGGGCATGCAGCGCACCAGCGGTTGGCTGCCCAGCCAGTTGAGCAGGCTGGCGCAAGTGATGCCTGCGGCAATCGACACCAGCAGTTGATGCGGCAACAGATGCGGGCGCAGGGCTTGGCACACGGCTTTCATGGCCTGTGGCTTGACCGCTATCACAATCACATCGGCGCCCTGAATGGCCTGTGCGTTGTCGGCAAACAGTTCGATGCCATGCTCGGCTGCCACTTTGGCCCGAGTTTCGGCGCCCGGATCGCTGGCGCGGATCTGTGCAGCGTCCAGACCTTTGGCCAACAGGCCGCCGATCAGGCTGGTAGCCATGTTGCCGGCTCCGATAAAGGCAATACGCGTCTTGCTCATAACAGATCCTTATAAAAAATGAGGTCGGTCTTCTCAGGCCTGGCCGTAGTCGCGGGCGCCGAAGAGTGCAGTACCAATACGCACCCAAGTGGCACCTTGGGCAATGGCCGATTCCAGGTCGTGGCTCATGCCCATGGAAAGCGTGTCGAGCCCCAGGTTCAGGCTTTCTTGCAATTGGCGAACGGTCGCGAAAGCGGCGTCTTGTTCGGCGCGGTCTTCGGTTGGTTCCGGTATTGCCATCAAGCCGCGCAACTTCAGGCGTGGCAACGCACTGATAGCGTTTGCCAGAGCAGGCAAGTCTGCCGGGGTGCAGCCCGATTTACTGGCCTCACCACTGACATTGACTTGAATGCAGATGTTGAGCGGCGGCAGTTCTGCCGGGCGTTGTTCTGACAAACGCTGGGCAATTTTGAGCCGGTCCACGGAATGCACCCAAGCAAAATGCTCGGCGATGTCGCGCGTCTTGTTCGATTGAATGGGGCCGATGAAGTGCCAACTCAAGGGCAGGTCGGCTAATTCAAGCTGTTTGGCGCGGGCTTCCTGCAGGTAGTTTTCGCCAAAGTCGCGAACCCCTGCGGCATAGGCTTCACGCAGCGCGGCGGCAGGTTTGGTCTTGCTGACCGCGAGCAGGTGGATGCTCGTCACATCACGTTGCACAGCCAGTGCTGCGGCACGGATACGCGCCTCAACTTCAGCAATGTTGTCAGCTATCGTGGACATTCGTTAAGCCCGCCGTTGTGAAAGTCTGCGGCATTCTACTGGAATTGGGAGGGGGGATGGATATCACCGACCTGTTGGCGTTTGGCGTCAATCACGGGGCTTCGGACTTGCACCTGTCGGCGGGTGTGGAGCCCATGCTGCGCATTGATGGTGAAGTACGGCGCAGCGGGCTGCCCGAGTTGGCGCCCGGTGAGGTGTGTGAACTTATCCACAGCGTGATGAGTGACACCCAGCGCCTGGCGTTTGAGTCGCATCACGAGGCGGATTTTTCATACGCGGTGCCCGGTTTGGGTCGCTTCCGGGTGAACGCCTTCGAACAGCAACGCGGTGCGGGGGCTGTTTTTCGCAGCATTGCGCAGGGGGTACCGAGCCTTGAATCGCTGGGCCTGGGCGAAGTGTTCAGCCAGCTCTGCCATATGCCGCACGGGCTGGTATTGGTCACGGGGGCGACCGGCTCGGGCAAGACCACGACCCTGGCGGCAATGATTGATCACCTCAACAGCACCCGCCAGCAGCACATCCTCACTATTGAGGACCCGATTGAGTTTATCCACGAGTCGCGCCAATGCCTGATCAACCAGCGCGAGGTGCATCGCGACACTTGCAGTTTTGCTGCGGCGTTGCGTTCGGCCATGCGCGAAGACCCGGACGTGATCATGCTGGGCGAGATGCGCGATCTGGACTCCATCCGGCTGGCGCTGACGGCCGCAGAAACCGGGCACCTGGTGTTTGCCACGCTGCACACGCCTTCGGCGGCCAAGACCATTGACCGGGTGGTGGATGTTTTCCCGGCTGAAGAGAAGGCGATGGTGCGCGCCATGCTGTCGGAGTCACTGCAGGCGGTGATTTGCCAGACGCTGGTCAAGAAAGTTGGCGGGGGACGGATTGCGGCGCACGAAATCATGCGGGTTACGCCTGCGATTCGGAATCTGATTCGGGAAAACAAGGTGTCGCAGATGGTTTCTGCGATCCAGACCGGCGGGGCGGTTGGCATGCAGACGCTGGAGATGAGCCTGAACAGGCTGAGGGAGCGGGGGCTGACACACTAAGCCGTGGGAGCCAGCCTGCTGGCGAAAGCAGCGCTTCGGTGTGCCAGAACTGCCTCGCGGCCTGCCTTCGCGGGCAGGCCCGCTCCCACAGATCAGGTGTGATGCTTTAGCGTTGCACAACCTGCAGCGGTGTTTTCTCTTTAGGGAGTACACGCTTGGCGACCACGTAGTGGCTCTGCCAGTAAGGCTTGTTCAGGGTGTCGATGGTTACCGACTTGCCCCGACGCGGAGCATGGATAAACCGGTCGTTGCCCAGGTAGATGGCGACATGGTTGACCTTGCGGCTCTTGATGTTGAAAAACAGCAAGTCGCCTGGTTTCAGATCCTTGCGTTCGATCTTTTGCCCATGACCGCTGGCCATTTCGCTGGAGGTGCGAGGCAAATCGACTGCCGACACGTCGTTAAAGGCATATTTGACCAGCCCGCTGCAGTCAAACCCTTTACTTGGGCTGCTGCCGCCCCAACGATAAGGGGTACCCAACACGTTTACAGCGCGGCTCAAAACCGTGCTGCTCTGCTTGTTGGCGGCGGCCAGTGAAGCGGTCGCAATTTTGCCGGGGGCTTTGCGGTGGGCTTTACTGGACGCAGGACGTGCTACGGTTTTGCTCGTGGTCTTGCTGTTAGAGGCTACAACGGTGGCGTTCGCAGATGATTTTGCGGTGTAGCCAGTGAAGCCTGTAGGAAGATGTTGCTCACGATTGGTGGCGTGGGCGGCCAGTGGCAATAATAGGCAAATGGTTAGCCATGTCTTGAATATAGGACGCATTCGGCAGGGCTCAATGGTTATAAACGCGAAACTTTATAACAGCTTTTTTGTCCTTTCTCAGGCCATTTGTCGGTTGGACTATGGGGTCAAATTCCGCAAACGTGGTGGCAAATTGTCACATGGCAACGGTGCAGGTCAGGTACTACAAGGCTTTGCGCCAATTCTTGTAAGACACTTTTACCTGTTGCGCGACAGTAAAAAAGTCACAAAAAAAACCACAATATTTTTCTATCAACAGCAAAGAGGGCATTCATGAGCGGCTATCGAGATGATGTACAGCGCGATACTCACAGCAAAGTGCTGGGCTATTTGCTGTGGATTTTTGGTTTTCTGGGGGCGCACCGCTTCTATTACGGCAAGCCGGTAACCGGGACGATCTGGTTTTTCACCCTGGGCTTGCTGGGTATTGGCTGGTTGATCGACCTGTTCCTGATCCCGAGCATGGATCGTGAAGCCGACCTGCGTTTCACCTCAGGTGACACCGACTACAGCGTGGCCTGGATTCTACTGACGTTTCTGGGGTTGTTCGGCGTACACCGCATGTACATGGGCAAATGGATCACGGGGATCATTTACCTGTTTACCGGTGGTTTGTTCCTGATCGGTATCCTTTATGACTTCTGGACCTTGAACGAGCAGATCTCGATCAAGAACGCCGAGCGTCGTTAACTCACAAGCCCTGCCCCTGTGGGAACGAGCCTGCTTGCGAATGATCTTCGCGAGCAGGCTCGCTCCCATGACGACAGGTTGTTTGTACCGCGTTAGCCTTCGAAACTGATCCGGCCATCCACCAGCGTGTAACGCACGGCACTCGGCAGGCAATGGCCGAGGAACGCGCAGTTGTCGCCTTTGGAAAGCCAGGTTTCACCGGCTACGGTCGAGGCCGCCGGATCAAACAGGACCAGGTCCGCAGGCGCACCCACCGCCAGCTTGCCGGCAGGCAGGCGCAGGGCCTGAGCCGGGCCGGCGCTGAGACGCGCAAGCAGTGTCGGCAAATCGAGCAAACCGTCTTCCACCAGGGTCATGGCCAACGGCAGCAGCAGTTCAACACTGCTCATGCCCGGTTCGGTCGCGGCGAACGGTGCCAGTTTGGCGTCGCGTTCGTGAGGCTGGTGATGGCTGGAGATGGCTTGCACCACACCCGATTTCACTGCCTCGCGCAGACCGTCGCGATCGGCACGGGTGCGCAGCGGCGGTTGCACGTGATAAACGCTGGAGAAATCCACCAGTGCTTCATCCGTGAGGATCAACTGGTACAAGGCCACATCGGCCGTGACTTTCAGGCCGCGAGCCTGGGCCTGGGCGATCAGGGCCACACCCCGGGCGCTGGTCAGCTGGCTGAAGTGTGCACGCACGCCGCTTTGCTCAACCAGCAGCAGGTCGCGGGCCAGGGCCACGGTTTCGGCAGTTTCAGGAATGCCCGGCAAACCGCGGAACGCCGCCATCGGGCCGTCGTGGGCAATGCCGCCTTCTGCCAGGTCGCGGTCCTGGGAGTGGAAGATCACCGTCAGGTCGAACGTTGCGGCGTATTCCAGCGCCCGGCACAGGGTGCGGGTGTTGGTGAAACTGTTGAGGCCGTTGCCGAAGGCGACGCAGCCGGCGTCACGCAGCGCAATCAGTTCTGCCAGCTGTTCGCCGTCCAGGCCTTTGCTCAGTGCCCCGATCGGGAACACTTTGCAGTTGCCGGCTTCACGGGCACGGTCAAGGATCAGCTCGGCGACCGCCGAGGTATCCAGGACTGGCTTGGTGTGCGGCGGGCAACACAGGCTGGTGACGCCACCGGCCGCAGCTGCGCGGGTTTCGCTGGCAATGGTGCCTTTGCGGCTGTAACCCGGCTCGCGCAGGGCGACATTCAGGTCAACCAGCCCGGGAGCGGCCACCAGGCCTTTGGCCTCGATGGTCTGGGTCGGGGTGAAACCGGCTGGCGCTGCGCCAATGGCAATGATCTTGCCGGCTTCCAGATGCAGGTCTGTCACTTGATCCAGTTGGCTGGTCGGATCAATCACGCGGGCGCCGAGAATGCTGAGCTTCACTGGGCGTTCTCCTGTTCGAATTGGCGCTGGGCGGTTTGCCCGCTCATGGTCATGGACAACACGGCCATGCGCACGGCGATACCGTAGGTGACCTGGTTGAGAATGACCGATTGCGGACCATCGGCTACCGCCGATTCAATCTCGACCCCTCGGTTGATCGGGCCCGGGTGCATCACGATGCAATCGGGTTTGGCGCCGGCCAGGCGGGCAGTGGTCAGGCCGAACAGGCGGTAGAACTCGCCTTCGCTCGGCAGCAGGCCGCCCGACATGCGCTCGCGCTGAAGGCGCAGCATGATGACCACGTCGACGTCTTTCAGGCCTTCGGTCATGTCGGTGTAGACCTTCACGCCGTATTGCTCGATGCCGATCGGCAGCAGGGTTTTGGGCGCGATCACACGGATGTCCGGGCAGCCGAGGGTCTTGAGGGCGATCATGTTCGAGCGCGCCACCCGCGAGTGCAGGATGTCGCCGACAATGGCCACCGACAGGTTTTCAAAGCTGCCCTTGTGCCGGCGGATGGTCAGCATGTCGAGCATGCCCTGTGTCGGGTGAGCGTGGCGGCCGTCGCCACCGTTGATGATCGCGACCTGCGGGCACACGTGCTCGGCGATGAAGTGTGCGGCACCGGAGTCGCCGTGGCGTACCACGAACATGTCGGCGGCCATGGCTTCAAGGTTGCGCAGGGTGTCGAGCAGAGTTTCGCCCTTGCTCGCGGACGAGGTCGACACGTTCAGCGTGATCACGTCGGCAGACAGGCGCTGGGCGGCCATCTCAAAGGTGGTGCGGGTGCGGGTGGAGTTTTCAAAGAACACGTTGCACACGGTCTTGCCGCGCAGCAACGGGACTTTTTTCACCGCCCGGGCGCCGACTTCGAGGAACGAGTCTGCGGTGTCGAGGATTTCAGTCAGCAGCTCACGGCGCAAACCGTCGAGCGACAGAAAGTGGCGCAGCTGGCCCTGATCATTGAGCTGCAGCGGGCGCTTGGCGTCTGTAGGCGTCATCGCAATGGTCTCTTAGAGGGCGAGGTCTTGAAGTTCGAGTGTCAGTGGTTCCGGGCCGGACAATTTTACCCGCTCGGACGGTTTGAGTGGCAAGGTTGCCCCCACCACATCGGGGCGGATCGGCAGCTCGGCGGCGTCCAGGTCCAGAAGGCTGACCAGGGTCACACTGGCGGGACGACCGTAGTCGAACAATTCGTTGAGTGCGGCGCGGATGGTTCGACCGCTCATCAGCACATCGTCGATCAGCACCAGGTGCTGGCTTTCGATTTCAAACGGCAGCTCGGAAGGGCGCACTTGCGGGTGCAGGCCGTTCTGGCTGAAGTCATCTCGGTAGAACGACACGTCCAGTGTGCCCAGCGGTGCGTCACTGTTCAGGGCGCGCAACAGCGCCTGGGCAACCCAGATACCGCCGGTGCGAATACCGATAAAACGTGGCTCGGTGATACCGCGACGGGCCAGATGGGCCTTGAGGTCGAGGGCCATCTGAGAGATCAGTTCAGCAGGGACAGGCAGGATCATGGTGGCTCCTTAAAAGGCCCGCGCAGCAGAGTGTGCAGCGGCGGGCGCAAACAATGAGGCGCGTCATTCATACGAACGCAGAGTCAGTCTTGGGATTGAACCGGGTTTGCGTCGAGCCAGCCTTGAAGCACCAGTTTGGCGGCGATGGCATCAACGGGGTTGTCGCGGTAAGTGCCGCGCTGGCCGCCCTGGGCCCGGCGTTCGCCTTTGGCCTCGAAGGTGGTCAGGCGTTCATCATGGGTAAACACTGGCAGATTGAAACGGCCATTGAGGCGGTTGGCAAATTTTTGCGCCCGGGCGCAGAACTCGCTCGGGGTGCCGTCCATGTTCAGGGGCATGCCGACCACCATCGCGTCGGGCTGCCATTCCTTGATCAGTTTTTCGATCTCTTCCCATTTCGGGATGCCGTTTTCGGCTTTCAAGTTGCACAGCTCGCGGGCCTGGCCGGTAATCATCTGGCCGACAGCAACGCCGATGGATCGTGTGCCGTAGTCGAAGCCCAGCAGTAAGCGAAGGCTGGCCATCAGGAATGGCCTGCTTGACGGGTTAGCAAATTGAGGTTCACTCCGAGGTGTTTGGCGGCCGCGTCGAGGCGCAGCTCGCTTGGGGTTTCAAACAGAATGTGGGCGGAATATGGGCAGGTCAGCCATGCGTTGTCGACCAGCTCGGCCTCCAGTTGGCCGGCTTCCCACCCGGCATAGCCCAGGCAAATCAGGCTGCGGTGCGGGCCGCGCCCGTCAGCAATACTGAACAGCACATCGGCGGACGTGCTCAGGGCCAGCCCGTCGTCGAGCTCGGCCGTGGCATCAAAGCTGATGCCCGAGGGGTGCAGCACAAAACCACGGTCAATCATCACCGGCCCACCGCCATAAATCGGCACGTGCTGGCAGAGGGGCGAAGAGAGTTTTTCCGGGCGCAACTGCTCAAGAATATCCGCCAGGCTCAGCTCCAGCGGGCGGTTGACCACCAGCCCCATGGCCCCATTGGCCGTATGCTCGACGATGTAGGTCAAGGTCTGGGCAAAGTTCGGGTCAGCCATATGCGGCATGGCGATCAGGAATTGATGCTTGAGGTAGGTCGGGGCGTGGTTCTTCATGAGTATTAGTGTGGCGCTGGCAAGCGGAACTGACAAGTTGGCGAGTGATAAAAGCCTTTGTAGCCGCTGCCGAAGGCTGCGATAAGGTCCGCAGGACCCGCCCCATCAAACGGCAACTGTGGGAGCGAGCCTGCTCGCGAAGGTCGTTCGCGAGCAGGCTCGCTCCCACAATAGGGCTGGCCTGCAACAGAGTATCTACAGGTTTTATCTCAGTTGCTGGAAAGCCGGTCGCCCTGGGCGAATTTCCAGGTGCGGATGATTTCCAGCCGGTCGATATCTGACAGGTCGCCGGTGAAGGGTGCAAAGGGGGCGGCCAGGCGCACGATGCGCTGCGCGGCCTGATCCAGCAGCGGTTGCCCCGAGGACTCAAGCACCAGCACTTCATGCAGCGAGCCATCGCGGTTGATCGACACCAGCAGGCGCAGCTTGCCGTAGATCTTTTCCCTGCGGGCCTGCTCGGGGTAGTTGAGGTTGCCGATACGCTCGATTTTCTTGCGCCAGTCCTCTTTGTACCAGGCGCCCTTGTCGCGCATGGTCGAGGCCGCGCTCATGCGGTAGATCTTCGGGCGTTTGGCGTACAGCTGCTGCTCGTTGGCCAGTTCGGCTTCGAGGCTGGAAATCTCGCTGGACAGCTGGGAGCTGTCGAACGTCGGGATATTGGCCTTGGGCGCCGCTTCGGTTTTGACCTTTTGCGGCTGGCTCGGGGCTTTTTTCGGGGTTGGCGCTACCGTGGTCACGGCGGCCTTGGGGGCGGCCTGGGTCTGCTCGGGCCTGGCGGCAGGCGGCGGGGTGACCTTTTTTACGATGTTGTCCTGGAAGGGCGCAATTTCAGTGGTCTTGGGCACGGCTTTCTTGTCCAGCGTGCCGCTGCCCTGCTGGTTGTCCTTGGCTAGAAAGTCCGCCTTTTCCGGGGCTTTTTCGCTTTTGAAGGTGGAGAGGGTGATCTCCAGGGTTTTGCTGATCTGCTTGGGCTCGCTCATGCTGAACCCCACACCCACGATCACCGCGATATGAAGCAACGCTGCGATAAACAGGGTAAATCCCAGGCGATCGGCCGCGCGCACGCCTTTATGGCTGAGCTCAGGGGGCAGGTCGCTGGGGAGTGTCATGGCAAAAAGACCAACATCGCGGGTTTCACAGGCTGCGCATGATAGCGCAATGTTGGTCGTTTTCTGGAGGTTGCAATCAGCGTGCGGCGAGCTTGCGCTCAATGGCGTCCATCAGCAGGGCGCCGATATTGGTGCCGAACGCATTGTCGATCTCGCGGATACAGGTCGGGCTGGTGACGTTGATTTCCGTCAGGTGCTCGCCGATCACGTCCAGGCCAACGAACAGCAGGCCTTTTTCACGCAGCGTCGGGCCGACCTGGGCGGCAATCCAGCGGTCCTTGTCGCTCAACGGACGGGCTTCGCCACGGCCGCCAGCGGCCAGGTTGCCGCGCGTTTCGCCAGCTGCCGGAATGCGGGCCAGGCAGTATGGAACTGGCTCGCCGTCGATCATCAGGATGCGTTTGTCGCCGTCCTTGATTGCCGGCAAATAGCCTTGCGCCATGATCTGTTGGGTGCCGTTGGCGGTCAGGGTTTCGAGAATCACTGACAGGTTCGGATCGCCCACCCGGTGACGGAAAATCGACGTCCCGCCCATGCCGTCCAGCGGCTTGAGGATCACGTCGCCGTGTTTGGCTGCGAATTCACGCAATACATCGGCGCGGCGGCTGACCACGGTCGGTGGCGTGCACTGGGTGAACTGGGTGGCGAACAGTTTTTCGTTGCAGTCGCGCAGGCTTTGCGGCTTGTTGACGATCAGCACGCCATCGCGCTCGGCTTGCTCTAGCAAGTAGGTCGAGTACACGAACTCCATGTCGAAGGGCGGGTCCTTGCGCATCAGGATCACGTCCAGATCGCTCAGGGCCGTGTCGGTCTCGGCGTCCAGCTCAAACCATTTTTCCGGGTTGGCGAACACCTTGAGCGGCTTCATCCGTGCGCGGGCCTTGCCTTCATTCAGGTAAAGGTCCTGCTGTTCCATATAGAACAGGGTCCAGCCGCGATCCTGGGCGGCCAGCAACATGGCCAGCGAGCTATCCTTTTTATAGGAGATGCCCGCAATGGGGTCCATGACAATCCCGACTCGAACGCTCATGGCTAATTCCTCAAATAAATAGTGGGCGCAAAGGCTTTGAAAAGTGGCGCCAGAGTGGCGCTGAGTGTGGCCCCGGTCAAGGAAAAACCACCTGCTCCAGACTGCCTGGGGGCCTCCGATAGATTGAAGGTCGTGACTGTGCTAAAAAGGCTCGCACAGTACTTGCAGCCCTTGTCCATCAAGGTGTTGGGGTTTTAGGCCGCATAGTTGTAACAAAATGGGTCGCCGTGGCGATGGTAGAGCACATATGGAAAAGCATTCCAGCGCCTTGAAGGTGATGGTGATTGACGATTCAAAAACCATTCGCCGCACCGCCGAAACACTGCTGAAAAACGTGGGCTGCGAAGTCATTACCGCCATCGATGGTTTTGATGCGCTGGCCAAGATTGTCGACCATCATCCACACATCATCTTTGTCGACATCATGATGCCGCGTCTGGATGGCTATCAAACCTGTGCACTGATCAAGAGCAACCGGGCATTCAAATCGACCCCCGTGATTATGCTGTCGTCCAAGGACGGCCTGTTCGACAAGGCCAAGGGGCGGATTGTGGGCTCTGATCAATTTTTGACCAAGCCCTTCAGCCGCGATGAGCTGCTGAGCGCAATCAGGGCTCATGTGCCAGCCTTCAATATCGTACAAACTGCTCAATGACCCCGGCCAGCCGGCTAATCATCTTATAAATGGGGAACACCATGGCTCGCATTCTGATCGTCGATGATTCGCCGACCGAAATGTACAAATTGACCGGCATGCTGGAAAAGCACGGCCATGTAGTACTCAAGGCTGAAAACGGCGCAGATGGCGTCGCACTGGCGCGTCAGGAAAAACCCGATGTGGTGTTGATGGATATCGTGATGCCGGGCCTCAATGGCTTTCAGGCCACCCGTCAACTGACCAAAGACCCCGAAACCAGCTACATCCCGGTGATCGTCGTGACCACCAAAGACCAGGAAACCGACATGGTCTGGGCACAGCGCCAGGGTGCCAAGGGCTACCTGACCAAGCCGGTGGATGAAGAAAAGCTGATCCTGAAGGTGAAGAAAGTGCTGGAAGAAAACCCTCCAAAATGACGGCCACCCTATGCCTGGCGCACTGACTGCCTTCGAACTGCTGCTAGAAATCGACCAGCGCTGTCGATCGCTGGCGGCGGGCCTGGCGCCTGCGCAAGCGCAGCTCGACACCTGGAGCGGTATCGGCTTTCGGATCGGCGAGCATTGTTTTGTGGCGCCGATGGGCGAAATTGCCGAAATCCTCCATGAGCCTCGGTTCACCTTGTTGCCGGGGGTAAAACCCTGGGTCAAGGGCGTGGCCAATTTGCGCGGGCAACTGCTGCCGATCATGGATCTGTGCGGCTTTTTCGGGGTTGAGCTGTCGCCCTTGCGCAAACAGCGCCGGGTGCTGGTGCTGGAATACAAAGACGTGTTTGTCGGGTTGCAGGTCGATGAAGTACAGGGCATGCAGCACTTCGCCCACGCCGACCTCAATACTGGCACGCAGGCATTGCCCCACCCCATGTTTGCGCCCTATGTGCAGGGCCATTTTGCCGAAGAGCACCCCTGGTGGGTGTTCAGCCCCTTTGCCCTGGCCCGGGCGCCGCAGTTCTGGGCGGTGGCAGTGTGAGCCGGCAACGCTGTTTGCCTTCAGCTTTAAAACGGGATCTCAGGACCTGATCGATGACCACAGCCAATACCGCTAAACCAATGGAAGGGTCGCGCAGTCGTTCGCAGATCATCGTGCTTTTTATCGCCCTGATCGTGTTCATCATGCTGTTGTTCGCCAACTTTGCTTACCTCAATACCCAGTCCAACTACGACAAGCAATACATCAGCCACGCGGGTGAATTGCGCGTCTTGTCCCAGCGCATTGCCAAGAACGCCACTGAAGCCGCCGCCGGTAAAGCCGCCGCGTTCAAGCTGCTGATTGATGCGCGCAACGATTTCAGCCAGCGCTGGGGTTATCTGAAAAAAGGCGATCCGGTCACCGGCCTGCCCCCCGCGCCCCCAGCCGTACACAAGGAAATGCAGGCCGTTCAGCGTGACTGGGAGCTGCTGCTGAACAACGTCAATGCCATTTTGGCCAGTGAGCAAACCGTACTGTCGCTGCATCAGGTGGCCGCGACGCTGGCCGAGACCGTGCCGCAGTTGCAGGTCGAATACGAGAAAGTCGTCGATATCCTCCTGCAGCGTGGCGCACCAGCCAGCCAGGTGGCGTTGGCCCAGCGTCAGTCGTTGTTGGCCGAGCGGATATTGGGTGCGGTCAATACGGTGCTGGCCGGCGACGAAAATGCCGCCCAGGCGGCCGGTGCCTTCGGGCGGGATGCCAATCGCTTCGGGCAAGTGCTCAACGGCATGCTCGAAGGCAATGAAGGGCTCAGGATTTCCCAGGTCGAAGACAAGGACGCCCGGGCCCGCTTGCAGGAGATTTCGGAGCTGTTCCAGTTTGTGTCCGGTTCGGTGGATGAAATCCTCGAAACCTCGCCGCAGCTGTTTCACGTGCGTGAGGCGGCGAACACCATTTTCAGCCTGTCCCAAACCCTGCTCGATGAAGCGTCGACCCTGGCCAACGGTTTTGAAAACCTCGCCAGCGGGCGCTCACTCGACATTATCGGCGGCTATGTACTGGGTTTGCTGGCCCTGGCATCGATCATCCTGATTGGCTTGGTGATGGTGCGTGAAACCAATCGGCAACTGCGCGAAACCGCCGAAAAGAACGAGCGTAACCAGACCGCGATCATGCGTTTGCTGGACGAGATTGCCGACCTGGCCGATGGCGACCTGACCGTGACCGCCTCGGTGACGGAGGACTTCACGGGGGCCATCGCCGACTCGATCAACTACTCCATCGACCAGTTGCGCGAGCTGGTGGCGACCATCAACCTCACTGCGGGCCAGGTGGCAGCAGCCGTGCAAGAAACCCAGGCCACCGCCATGCAGTTGGCTGAGGCCTCAGAACATCAGGCCCAGCAAATCGCCGAGGCGTCGGGGGCGATCCAGCAAATGGCCCACTCCATCGACCAGGTGTCGGCCAACGCTTCCGAATCTTCGGCGGTGGCCGAGCGTTCGGTGGCCATTGCCAACAAGGGCAACGAAGTAGTGCACAACACCATTCATGGTATGGACAACATCCGCGACCAGATCCAGGACACGGCCAAGCGGATCAAACGTTTGGGCGAGTCTTCCCAGGAAATCGGCGACATTGTCAGCCTGATTGATGACATTGCCGACCAAACCAATATTCTGGCGCTGAACGCGGCGATTCAGGCCTCGATGGCCGGGGATGCCGGGCGCGGGTTTGCCGTGGTGGCCGACGAAGTGCAGCGCCTGGCCGAGCGTTCGTCGGCTGCAACGCGCCAGATAGAAACCCTGGTGCGGGCGATTCAGGCCGATACCAACGAGGCGGTGATTTCCATGGAGCAAACCACTACTGAAGTGGTGCGTGGTGCCCGCCTGGCCCATGACGCCGGGGTGGCGCTGGAAGAGATCGAAGGCGTGTCGCAAAACCTCGCCGATCTGATTCAAAGCATCTCCAATGCGGCGCAACAGCAGACGACCTCAGCCGCGCAGATTTCCTTGACCATGAACGTGATTCAGCAAATCACCAATCAAACCTCGTCCGGCTCCACCGCAACCGCAGACAGCATTGGCAACCTGGCCAAAATGGCCAGCCAGCTGCGGCGTTCGGTGTCGGGCTTCACCTTGCCCGCCCCGTCAAAAGACCAGGGGCCAAAGTAGTGCGGCGCAATTCTGACTGGAGTCGTTATGGTTGACCGGCACGACTATGTGGCCCTTGAGTGGGTTAAAGGCGAAATTGCCCACACCTTGAAACAGGCCGCCCTGGCGCTGGACGCCTACGCGCAGCAGCCATCTGCCGACACGCTGGCGCAGTGCCTGACATGCATTCATCAAGTGCATGGCAGCTTGCTGATGGTCGAGTTCTACGGTGCCGCCTTGCTGGCTGAAGAGATGGAGCAACTGGTGATTGCCCTGCAGCAGGGCCGCGTCAGCCAGCTCGATGAAGCCCTGCGTTTATTGCATCAAGCCTTCAGCCAATTGCCCTTGTACCTGGACCGCGTGCACAGCGCCCGGCGGGACTGGCCGTTGGTGGTGTTGCCGTTGCTCAACGACTTGCGCACCGCCCGTGGCGAGGCACTGCTCTCGGAAACCAGCCTGTTCAGCCCGCCCTTGCAGGTCTTGCCCGCACTGAGCGCGGCCGAGCTGGCCCGGTTGGCGCCGGCTGAATTGCCGCGTCAGTTGCGCACGCTGCGCCACACCTTGCAGGCCGCGTTTCTGGGTTTGCGACGGGGGGAGGCGGTGCAGGCCAATCTGGAGCAGATGGCCGGTGTGTTCGCGCAACTTCAAACCCTGTGCCAGGGTTCGCCGCTCAACGCCCTGTGGAAAATCGCTGCGGCGCTGGTGGACGGCATGTTCAAAGGCCGGGTGCCCAACAGCCCGGCCCTGCGCAGCCTGCTGAAAAAATCGGACAAGGAACTCAAGCGTCTGCTGGAGCAGGGCATGGTGGCTGTCAACCAGCCTGCGCCCGAAGAGCTGCTCACCAGCCTGCTGTTTTACATCGCCAAGGCCGAGCACCCGACCTCGAAAATGCTTGCGCTGAAAAACCACTACGAGCTGGATGAAGCCATGCCGGATGCGGCGATGGTCGATGAAGAACGGGCGCGGCTGGCCGGCCCTGACCGCGACGCGATGCGCTCTGTTGTGGCGGCATTGTGCGAAGAACTGGTGCGGGTCAAGGAGCGCCTTGACCTGTTTGTGCGCAGCGACCGCTCGCACGTCTCGGAGCTGAGCAGCCTGATGGCGCCCCTGCGCCAGATCGCCGATACCCTGGCCGTGCTGGGTTTTGGTCAGCCGCGTAAAGTGATCATCGACCAATTGGCAGTGGTGCAGAGCATGGCCCAGGGTCAGCGCGAACCCACTGATGCGGTGTTGATGGACGTCGCGGCGGCCCTGCTCTACGTCGAAGCCACACTGGCGGGCATGGTCGGCAGCGTTGAGCCTTCGCAGCGCGAAGAGAGCCGCTTGCCCACCACCGACCTGATGCAAATCCATCAGTTGGTGATCAAGGAATCGCGGATCGGTCTGGAAGAAGTCAAAGACCTGATCACCGACTATCTGGCGGCGGACCGCGACCTCCAGCACTTGCAGCCCGTGCCCGGACTGCTGACGCAAATCCGCGGTGCATTGGCGATGATCCCGCTGAGCCGCGCCGCCAGCTTGCTGCAAGCCTGCCATGACTATCTGGGTGAGCACGTGCTGCTGGGAGCGGCTACCCCCACGGCTCAGCAGCTGGACCACTTGGCCGATGCGCTGATCAGCATCGAGTACTACCTGGAGCGTCTGGCCCTGGACCCCGGTGCCGCGGGTGAGCGGGTGCTGGATCGAGCCGCAGACAGCCTGAAGGCGCTGGGGTACGCCCCGGCCCGGAGCCAGCAACCGTTGCTTGACGATGTGCTGGTGCAGCAGGCCCCGCCGCCACTCGATGGCCCCGAAGACGAGCAGAGCCTGGCCGAGGTGTTGGCCAGCCCGTTGTCGGTGCTTAATCCGCCCGCGCAACACATGCCCACCAGCTTGTTGCCGCCGCCGGTGGATGAAGACCCGGTGGATGAAGAGTTGCTGGAAGTCTTTCTGGAAGAAACTGACGAAGTACTGATCACGCTGCACGATTACTTGCCGCAATGGGTGGCCAACCCTGCGGACAGCGCCGCACTGGCAGAGCTGCGGCGCGGCTTTCATACCCTCAAGGGCAGCGGGCGAATGGTGCGGGCCCTGGTTCTGGCCGAGTTGGCGTGGGCGGTGGAGAACCTGCTGAATCGAGTGATCGAAGGCAGCGTGGCGCCGGGGCCGCAGACCTATCAGTTGCTGGAAGACGCGTTGGTGATGCTGCCGGAGCTGATCCAGGCGTTTGCCGAGCAAAGCCAGCGTCAGCGTGAAGACGTCGACCAGTTGGCCGTGCGGGCACAGCGCCTGGCCAAGGGTGAGCCGCAGCCGCTGCTGATCGCCCGGGACACCAACAGCTTCGACCCGCAGTTGCTGGATATCTTCCGGCAGGAGGCCCAGGCCCACCTCGAACGTCTTGACCGTTTTCTGGACCAGGCCCACGAGCAATTGCCGCTGTACGCCAGTGATGACTTGCAACTGGCCATGCACACCCTCAAAGGCAGCGCGCACATGGCGGGCGTGGTGCGCATGGCCGAACTTGCCGCGGCGATGGATCACCTGGTGCGTGAGTACAAGGCCCATAACATTACCTTGGGGCAGGATGAAATCGAGTTGCTGCTGGAGGCCGACGGCCTGCTGCATCGTGGTCTCAAGCAACTGGACCTTGATCCGCTGGCCGAGATCCACGGTGCCCGTTCCTTGATTGAACGCACTGAGCAACTGATCGCCAGGCGCCTGGAAGCCTTGCTCAATGCCCCTGCGAGCCACTGGGTGGCCAAGCGCGATCCACAGCGTATCAGCGAGTTTCTGGCCCAGAGCATGGACATCCTGTTTGATGCCGAAGACCTGCTGAAAAACTGGCAGCAGAACCCCCATCAGCGCGACGGGCTCGACACCCTGTTGAACGAGCTGACCACCTTGGCCGAGTCCGCGCACCTGCTGGGCTTGCAGCCCATTGATGCGCTGTGTGAAGCCTTGCTCGACCTGTATGGCGCCGTTGAAGAAAGCAGCCTGGCGGCCAGTGAACGATTTTTTCAGGCCGCCGATGACGCCCAGGAAGGGCTGATCAACATGCTCGATCAACTGGCTGCGGGACAGGAAATCACCCCGCAACCCAAGTTGATCCACGCCTTGCACGCGTTGCTGCATGAAGGGTTGGCACCTGATGCCACGGGGCTGATTCGCCGTGATGGCGGCCAGACCCTGGACATCACCGAGCTGGGGGCCGCCACCGAGCAGTTGGGGGGCGGCCAGGATGATGAATACGACGAGGAAATCGTCGAGATCTTCCTCGAAGAGGCGGTGGATATTCTTGAAAGCGCCGGGCAGAGCCTGCAGCGCTGGCTGAGCGCTCCTGACAGTCAGGCTTCGTTGTCTTCCTTGCAGCGCGATTTGCACACCCTCAAGGGCGGTGCGCGCATGGCCGGGATCGAGCCGATTGCCGAACTGGCCCATGAACTGGAGCATCTGTACGAGGGCCTGCTGGACCGGCGCTTGAATGAAAGCCCGGCCCTGGGCCACTTGCTTGAGCGCAGCCATGCACAGCTGGCGGTGATGCTCGAACAACTGCAGCACCAGCAACCCTTGCGCGAGCCTTATGAGCTGATCGAGGCCATTCGCGGGTTTCGTCTGTACAGCCAGTCGCCTGCCGAGCCGGGCAGCATTGCGGCAGAGTCTGAGCCTGAAGTTGCGCAGAGCGGTGGCGACCGGGAACTGCAGGACATCTTCCTGGATGAAGCCTTCGACATTCTCGAAAGCTCCGGTGCGGCCCTGTTGCGCTGGCAAGCCGACCCGCAGAACCACCTTGAGGTCGAAAACCTGCTGCGGGACCTGCACACCCTCAAAGGCGGTGCGCGCATGGTTGAGGTTGCCGCCATTGGCGACTTTGCCCACGAACTTGAAACCCTCTTCGAAGACATCTCCGTAGGGTTTCTGGCGCCCAGCGCCGAACTGTTTCTGTTGTTGCAGCGCTGCCACGACCAGCTTGCGCAAATGTTCGATGCGATGCGCAGCGGCCAGCCGTTGCCTTCGCCCCAGGCGCTGATCGAACAGATCCGCCAGATTGAACGCAACACCCGCCAGGAGGCAGCCGCCAGCACACAGCCCCCGGCGCCGCACAAGCCTGAGCCTGCTGGCGGGCAATTGGCCGAAGGTGAACGCACCGGGCTGGACACCCTCAAGGTGCCGGCCGAGTTGCTGGAAGACCTGGTCAACCTGGCGGGTGAAGCCTCCATCATCCGGGGGCGCATTGAGCAGCAGGTCAACGACGGCCAGGTTGCCCTCAACGAAATGCAGACCACGCTTGAGCGGATGCAGGATCAACTGCGCCGGCTCGACAGCGAAACCCAGGGCCGCCTGCACAGCCGCCCGCACACCGAAGCCGACGGTGTGGCCTACGACGAATTTGACCCGCTGGAAATGGACCGCCATTCCCTGCTGCAGCAACTGTCCCGCGCCTTGTTTGAATCAGCCTCGGACTTGCTCGACCTAAAGGCCACACTGGCGGCGCGTACCAGTGATGCCCATGGCCTGCTGCAAAAACAGGCCCGGGTGAACACCCAGTTGCAAGAAGGCCTCATGGGCACGCGCATGGTGCCGTTCGAGCGTGTGTTGCCGCGCCTCAAACGCGTCGTGCGCCAGGTTGCCAGCGAACTGGGCAAGCAGGTTGAGTTCAGCGTGATCAATGCCGAAGCCGAAATCGACCGCAACGTTCTGGAGCGCATGGTTGCGCCGCTGGAACACATGTTGCGCAACGCCGTCGACCACGGCCTCGAGCCCGCCGGCATCCGCCAGGCCAGTGGCAAGCCGGAGCGCGGCCTGATCAGCCTGGAACTGTCGTATGAGGGCGGCGACGTGGTGTTCGACATGCGTGACGATGGCGCCGGCGTGCCCCTTGAAGCCGTGCGCCGCAAAGCCATTTTGCGCGGTCTGCTGGACCCCGATGCGCCGGCCAGCGACCGCGAGGTGTTGCAGTTCATCTTGCAGCCGGGGTTCTCCACCGCAGAAAAAATCACCCAGATCTCCGGGCGCGGCGTCGGCATGGACGTGGTTCACGAAGAAGTGCGCCAGCTGGGCGGTAGCATGACCATCGACTCGGTGGCCGGGCAGGGTGTGCACTTCCAGATTCGCCTGCCGTTCAGTGTCTCGCTCAACCGCGCATTGATGGTGCAATGCGCTGACGAGCAATACGCCATCGCGCTCGACACCGTCGAAGGCATCGTGCGCGTGATGCCCAACGAGCTGGAAGGCTATTACCAGCTCAACCCGCCGCTGTATCACTACGGCGGGCAAACCTACGAATTGCGTTACCTAGGCGAGCTGTTGCAAACCGTGGGCAAACCCAAGCTCGTGGGCGAGAGTCATTCCTTGCCGGTGTTGCTGGTGCATTGCCAGGATCAGCGCGTGGCGTTGCAAGTCGACGCCCTGGCGGGCTCACGCGAGATCGTGGTCAAAAGCCTCGGCCCGCAATTTACCGGGGTTCAAGGGTTGTCGGGTGCAACCATTCTGGGGGATGGCCGGGTGGTGCTGATCCTCGATCTGATGGCCTATATTCGTGCCCACCAAGCGCGACAGCCGCTACAGCGGGCGCATCACGAGGCGGTCGGGGCGCTGGAGTTCACCCCGGCCGTACGCCCGCCGCTGGTACTGGTGGTCGATGACTCGGTCACCGTGCGCAAAGTCACCAGCCGTCTGCTGGAACGCAACGGCATGAACGTCATCACGGCCAAAGACGGGGTGGATGCCATGAGCGTGCTGGAAGAGCACATCCCCGACCTGATGCTGCTGGACATTGAAATGCCGCGCATGGACGGCTTCGAAGTCGCCACCCGCGTGCGCAACGACCCGCGCCTCAAAGACCTGCCGATCATCATGATCACCTCGCGCACCGGGCAGAAACACCAGAACCGGGCGATGGCCATTGGCGTCAACGACTACCTGGGCAAACCGTATCAAGAGTCGGTGTTGCTGGAACGCATCGCCTACTGGAGCAATTTCCATGCTTGACCATCGCGTGGGCAGCCTGACCGGCCTGTTGCTCCCCCTGGCGGATCGCTATCTGTTGTTGCCCAACGTTGCGATTGCCGAACTGATCGGCTGGCAGCGCGGCGACCCCAGCAGCGACTCCCCGCCCTGGCACCTGCGCCAGATCACCTGGCGCGACCACCAACTGCCGCTGATCAGCTTTGAAGCGGCCTGTGGCAGCCCCATCGTGATAGGCGAGCGGGCGCGCATCGTGGTGCTTAACACCTTGGGCGGCGATCCCCGGCTCAAATTTATCGCCATGGTGGTGCAAGGCATCCCGCGCTCCTACCGGCTCGATAGCCAACTGAGTTTTGTCGACGTGCCGCTATGCCCGCTGGAGCGCGCGGCGGTGCAGGTGGGCGACCACGTGGCGAAGATCCCGGACTTGCTGGCGCTGGAGAGGTTGGTACGCGGGGAGAGCGCCTTGTAGCCGCTGACGAGGGGCGGGGCTGTGATGGGCGGCGAAGCGGCCCAGGTATGATGAAGGTCCTTCGGCCCTTGTCGCAGCCTCGCTACGCTCCTCAGCGGCTACACGTTTTGTGCAGATGGTGCTGTCGACGAACGTGGCATTGCCCTTTAAGTTCGCAACCTTGACCCTTATCTCCTATCAAAGTGACGCAGTCGCACAATCAGTTCTTGAGGATGTTGCACATGTATCACGGCGAAAAACTTAACGCCTGGACTCACCTGCTGGGGGCTGTTGCAGCCACAGTGGGCAGTATTTGGTTATTGGTGATGGCGTGCCTCGATGGCAGCCCGCAGAAGATTGTGAGTGTGGCGATTTATGGCGTCACGCTGGTGTTGCTGTACAGCGTTTCAACCGTGTACCACAGCGTGCGCGGGCGCTCGAAGGTGATCATGCAGAAGTTCGATCATCTGTCGATTTACCTGCTGATCGCCGGCAGTTACACGCCGTTTTGCCTGGTCACGTTGCACGGGCCCTGGGGTTGGTCGCTGTTCGGGATCGTGTGGGGCATGGCGGTGATCGGCATGCTGCAAGAGATCAAGCCGCGCTCCGAGGCGCGCATTCTGTCCATCGTGATTTACGCGGTGATGGGCTGGATTGTGCTGGTGGCCGTCAAGCCGTTGCTGGCGGCACTGGGCACCGCCGGCTTTATCTGGCTGGCCACGGGCGGGGTGATGTACACCGTGGGGATTATCTTTTTTGCCCTGGACCACCGCCTGCGCCACGCCCACGGCATTTGGCACCTGTTCGTGATTGCCGGCAGCCTGCTGCACTTTGTGGCCATCGCGCATTATGTGATCTGATTCAGGGCAATTTTTTAGTGTCACTGCGAACTTGCGCGTGACTGATCAGGGCAAAAATAAAGCTGCCACCGATGATATTGCCGGCCAGGGTCGGGCCGGCAAATATCAGCCAGAAGTCCTTCCATGGCAGTTCGCCCGCAAACACCAGATACGACACTTCGGCCGTACCGACCACGATGTGGGTGAAGTCCCCCAGGGCCATCAGGTAGGTGATGAGGATAATGATCCACATCTTGGCGCTTTCCATGGACGGGATCATCCACACCATCGTCGCGATCATCCAGCCTGAGATGATGCCCTTGGAAAACATCTGACTGACGTCGTTTTCCATGACCTTGTGCCCTATTTCCAGAAAGGCCTTGTCGGTCTGGGTGTCGAAGATCGGCAGGTGCAACATCACATAAGCCACCAGCAAGGTGCCGATCAGGTTGCCCACCAGCACCACGGCCCACAATCGGAACAGCCGCCCGAAATTGCTCAGCGTGGGTTTGCTCATAATCGGCAATACGGCAGTGAGGGTGTTTTCGGTGAACAGTTGCTGGCGGGAAAGGATGACGGCCAAAAAACCTGCGCAGTAGCCGAAGCTGGCAATGACCTTGAAGGCTTCGCCACTGGGCAGGCGCGAGTTGAGCAAGCCCATGGCCATAAGCGACAGGCCCATCGTGAGCCCGGCGGCCAGCGCTGACCAGAACAAGGCGGCGATGCTGCGCTCCAGTTCCTGGTCGCCCTGCAAGCGGATGATTTCGTGCAAGACCGCTGCACGCGGTGGCTGGTTTTTGGTGACGTCGTGCTCTTCTTCAGCCGACAGGTTGGGGGTTTTGCCGGACTTTTTGGTATCCATGAGCTTCATGACCGTTGCGTGTGTAAAGGTACGACACGCATGGACTGTAGCTGTTCACTCAAAGCCTGCAGCCGCTGCCGCAGGCTGCGACAAGGGCCAAAGGACCTTCGCTTCACTCTGCAACAACGGGGCCGCTTCGCAGTCCGTCGCAGCCTCGTACCTCGTCAGCGGCTACAAGTCAGGCATCAAACCCGGTTGTCAGTCCTGAAACTGGTCTTTGACGTATTTGATTTCAGTACGCCCGTGCGGCGCCGGCAGGCCGTCTTCGCCCAGGTTGACGAAGACCATTTTGTCGACGGTCAGGATGCTTTTGCGGGTGATCTTGTTGCGCACTTCGCAGGTCAGCGTGATCGAGGTGCGGCCGAACTCGGTGGCGGTGATGCCCAGCTCGATGATGTCGCCCTGGCGTGAGGCGCTGACAAAGTTGATTTCGGAGATGTACTTGGTCACCACGCGCTGGTTGCCCAGCTGGACGATGGCGTAGATCGCGGCCTCTTCGTCGATCCAGCGCAGCAGGCTGCCACCGAACAGGGTGCCGTTGGGGTTGAGGTCTTCAGGTTTAACCCATTTGCGGGTGTGAAAATTCATATTCGCTCCTGACCGTCGTTCCATTAGTTACTGGTCATGATGGCAGACCACAGCGCTTAGCTCTATTAGCCTTGGACTATGGTCTCGATAAGGCAATTGAAAAAGCCTTGGGAAGAACCGGCCGGATGGCTATAATCAGCACCGCTTCAAAACGGTCATATTTACCCAGTACCGTTCCCGCCACCTGTCCGAGGGGCGCTGCAGCAGGTTCAACCTGTCAGGCTCGGATGGGGCGTTGTTTGTTCAGGGCTCCCTGTTCAGGCACTAAACGCACAACGGCGCCCATTCGCGATTAAACGAATGGAGGCTCTTAATGAGCGCTGTAAACACGCCTGCAGGTTTTACCGACTATAAAGTCGCTGATATGTCCCTCGCCCCATGGGGCCGTCGCGAAACCTTCATCGCTGAGTCCGAAATGCCAGCCCTGATGGGTCTGCGTCGCCGTTATGCAGCAGAACAACCGCTCAAGGGCGCGAAGATTCTGGGCTGCATCCACATGACCATCCAGACTGCCGTACTGATCGAAACCCTGGTTGCCCTGGGTGCCGAAGTGCGTTGGTCCTCGTGCAACATCTTCTCGACTCAGGATCAGGCTGCTGCCGCGATCGCTGCTGCCGGTATCGCGGTTTTCGCCTGGAAAGGCGAGACTGAAGAAGAGTACGAGTGGTGCCTTGAGCAAACCATCCTCAAAGATGGCGAGCCTTGGGACGCCAACATGATCCTCGACGACGGCGGCGACCTGACCGAGCTGCTGCACAAGAAATACCCGGCCATGCTGAAAAAGATCCACGGCGTGACTGAAGAAACCACCACCGGCGTACACCGTCTGCTGGACATGCTGGCCAAAGGCGAGCTGATGATCCCTGCGATCAACGTGAACGACTCGGTTACCAAAAGCAAAAACGACAACAAGTACGGCTGCCGTCACAGCCTGAACGATGCCATCAAGCGTGGTACTGACCACCTGCTGTCCGGCAAACAAGCACTGGTCATCGGCTACGGCGACGTGGGCAAGGGTTCGGCTCAGTCCCTGCGTCAGGAAGGCATGATCGTTAAAGTGTCGGAAATCGACCCGATCTGCGCCATGCAAGCGTGCATGGACGGCTACGAAGTGGTTTCGCCGTTCATCAACGGCCAGAACGACGGTACTGCTGCCAGCATCGACGCGGCACTGCTGGGCAAGATCGACCTGATCGTGACCACCACCGGTAACGTCAACGTGTGCGACAAGAACATGCTGGCTGCGCTGAAAAAACGCGCCGTAGTGTGCAACATCGGTCACTTCGACAACGAAATCGACACCGCTTTCATGCGCAAAAACTGGGCATGGGAAGAAGTGAAGCCACAGGTTCACAAGGTTCACCGTACTGGCCTGGGCGAATTCGACCCACAGAACGATGACTACCTGATCCTGCTGGCCGAAGGCCGTCTGGTTAATCTGGGCAACGCCACAGGTCACCCAAGCCGCATCATGGACGGCTCGTTCGCCAACCAGGTTCTGGCTCAGATCTTCCTGTTCGCACAGAAATACGCTGACCTGCCTGCCGAGCTGCAAGCCGAGCGTCTGACGGTAGAAGTTCTGCCGAAGAAGCTGGACGAAGAAGTGGCCCTGGAAATGGTTCGCGGCTTCGGTGGCGTTGTAACGCAACTGACCAAGACTCAGGCCGACTACATCGGCGTGACCGTCGAAGGCCCGTTCAAGCCAGACGCTTACCGCTACTGATTAAAAAAGGCGGTCAGGCTTGCACTGACCGCCTTTTTTTTGTGTGAGAGTTCAGCGTCAGGGGGCGCCATAAACCCCCCTTCGCGTACGCAAGGGTATTCCCATGTCTCAAGACCGTCGTTTCAGCTTCGAGTTCTTCCCGACCAAGACCGATGCTGGACATGAAAAACTGATGAACACGGCTCGCCAACTGGCGACCTACAACCCGGATTTTTTCTCCTGCACCTACGGTGCCGGTGGCTCGACCCGCGACCGCACGATCAACACTGTGCTGCAGCTGGAGAGCGAAGTAAAAGTACCTGCCGCTCCGCATTTGTCGTGCGTGGGTGACAGCAAGGCCGATTTGCGCGGCCTGCTGGCCCAGTACAAGGCAGCGGGCATCAAGCGCATTGTTGCACTGCGTGGCGACCTGCCTTCGGGTATGGGTATGGCCAGCGGCGAGTTGCGCTACGCCAATGACCTGGTGAGCTTCATTCGTGAAGAAACCGGCGATCACTTCCATATCGAAGTGGCGGCTTACCCGGAGATGCACCCGCAAGCGCGCAACTTCGAAGACGATATCAACAACTTCGTGCGCAAGGCCAACGCTGGCGCCGACAGTGCGATCACCCAGTATTTCTTCAACGCCGACAGCTACTTCCGTTTTGTCGAGCGCGTGGAAGCTGCGGGCGTGATGATTCCTGTCGTGCCGGGCATCATGCCAATCACCAATTACAGCAAGCTGGCGCGCTTCTCTGACGCCTGCGGCGCTGAAATCCCGCGCTGGATCCGCAAGCAACTTGAAGCCTATGGCGACGATACGCAGAGCATCCAGGCGTTTGGCGAACAGGTGATCAGCGAAATGTGCGAGCGCCTGCTGGTTGGCGGCGCACCGGGGCTGCACTTCTACACCCTCAACCAGGCCGACCCGAGCCTGGCGATCTGGAACAACCTCAAGCTGCCGCGCTGATTCAGAACGTGTAGCCGCTGCCGCAGGCTGCGATAAGGGCCGAAGGGCCTTCGCTTTGCATCCAAGGCGGGGGGCCGCTGCGCTGCCCATCGCAGCCTGCGGCAGCGGCTACAGGGTTTTGGGGTTCTATAAAGCCGTTCAGCAGCATGAAATCGGCGCGCCGTGATTGCTCTGTTATACTCCGGGCTTTCCGCCAGGCTTACGCCCGGCCGCTCGTCCTTGTACAAGTCACTCAACCCCGCTACTGCGCAGCTCTTGCCCGCGCGAGCGGTGCGAATGAGCCTTGTGGACTGGAGCAGGACCGGACGGGATTGCGTCATCTTAAACGCCATTCACGCCAGGCAAGACTATCCCTTTGGGCCAAGCCCTAACTAGAACAGGATTTCTCATGTCCTTTGCTTCCCTCGGTCTCTCCGAGGCTTTAGTCCGCGCCATTGAAGCTGCGGGCTATACCGAGCCTACTCCGGTGCAACAGCGGGCCATTCCCGCCGTGTTGCAAGGTCGCGACCTGATGGTTGCGGCTCAGACAGGTACTGGTAAAACCGGCGGCTTCGCTCTTCCGATCCTGGAAAAGCTGTTCCCCAACGGCCACCCGGACAAATCCCAGCGCCACGGCCCACGCCAGCCACGCGTACTGGTCCTGACCCCGACTCGCGAACTGGCCGCTCAGGTGCACGAGAGCTTCAAGCTCTATGCCCGCGACTTGAAATTCGTCAGCGCCTGCGTTTTCGGCGGTGTTGGCACCAACCCGCAGGTTCAAGCCCTGGCTCGCGGTGTTGACGTACTGGTTGCCTGCCCGGGTCGTTTGCTCGATCTGGCCGGTCAAGGCAGTGTTGACCTGTCCCACGTTGAAATCCTGGTGCTCGATGAAGCCGACCGGATGCTCGACATGGGCTTCGTCCACGACGTGAAGAAAGTGCTCGCCCGTCTGCCGTCCAAGCGTCAGAACCTGCTGTTTTCGGCGACGTTCTCCAAGGACATCACCGATCTGGCCGGCAAGCTGCTGCGCAACCCGGAACGCATCGAAGTTACGCCGCCGAACACCACGGTAGAGCGTATCGAACAGCGTGTTTTCCGTCTGCCGGCCACACACAAGCGTGCCCTGTTGGCGCACTTGATCACCGCAGGCGCCTGGGAACAGGTTCTGGTGTTCACCCGTACCAAACACGGCGCCAACCGTTTGGCCGAATACCTGGACAAGCACGGCCTCAGCGCTGTGGCCATCCACGGTAACAAGAGCCAAAACGCACGGACCAAAGCCCTGGCCGACTTTAAAGCCGGTGCCGTACGCATTCTGGTAGCTACCGACATCGCCGCTCGCGGTCTGGATATCGATCAGCTGCCGCACGTGGTCAACTTCGAGCTGCCAAACGTCGACGAAGACTACGTTCACCGTATCGGCCGTACTGGCCGTGCCGGTCGTTCGGGCGAGGCGATCTCGCTGGTGGCTCCGGACGAAGAAAAACTGCTGAAAAGCATCGAGCGCATGACCAAGCAGAAAATCGCTGATGGCGACCTGATGGGTTTTGACTCCAGCACCGTTGAGGCCGAAAAGCCTGAAGTGCGCGAGCGTCCGGATGTGCGTAACCCGCGCAACCCGCCACGTGGCCCACGCGGCGACGGTCCGGGTAACCCGGGCGGTGGCGGCGGTCGTAAAGACAAAGGCAAGGAAAAGAGCAAAGAGAAGCCAGCGGCTGCTCGCAGCGAGCGTCCTGCTCGTGAGCAAAAGCCACGCGAAGCTCAGCCTGCCCGCGAACAGCGTCAGCCGGCTCCTCGCTCGGAAGCCAATGCCAACCGCGCGCCGGACGAGTTCCGTGATGACGATGTAGATAATTTTGGTAACCGCGCTGATTACGTCAGCCCGTACCAGAACAAGAACAACCAGAGCCGTGGTCGCCGTCCGGGCGCTCCGGCAGCGGGCACGGGTACTGGTGCAGCACCCGCCGCGCGTACCGGTGGCCGTCAAAACGCCCCGCGTACCGGCACCGGCGCCAGCACTGGCACACCGCCAGCCAAGCGCAGCGGCCCACGCAGCGGCGCTCCACGTGACGGTCAGGCCCGTCGCGAAAACCGTCCGGCTCGTGACGATGCCCGTCAAGAGCCAGCGGTTAAAGGCCCACGTGAGAATCAGCCGAAGATCATGCACAAAGAGTCGAAAAGCGACCGCTTCCCGACGCCTGAGCAGCTCGATCAACTGCCGAACCGTCCTCGTGGCGAAAAGCCTGCGCTGTTGACTCGCAACCGCTGAGTTAACACTGCATAAAAAAACCCGGTCCTGAGACCGGGTTTTTTTTAGCGTAAAAAAGCGTTATTACTTGGCCTTCACGCCTTCCAGCGAGATGTCCAGGGTCAGCGTCTGGTCTGCGCCCGGGCTCTTGATACCGAAGTCGTTCAGGTTCACAGACGTGGTCGCGTTGAAGCCAGCGCGTTCGCCGCCCCACGGATCCTTGCCTTCGCCGTTGAACGTTGCCTTGAACGTCACTGGCTTGGTCACGCCGTGCAGGGTCAGGTCACCCGTTACGTCAGCTGTTTTCTCGCCAGTCGGTACAACCTTGGTCGACTTGAAGGTCGCTTCCGGGTACTTGCTCACGTCCAGGAAATCTTTGCTGGCGATGTGCTTGTCACGTTCTGCGTGGTTGGAGAACAGGCTTGCGGTTTTCAGGGTGACGTCAATTTTGCTGTCGGCAGGCTTGGCAGCATCCCACGAGAACGTGCCGCTCCAGTCCTTGAAAGTACCGTGAATGAAGCTGAAGCCCAGGTGGCTGACTTTCCAGTCGATAAAGGCGTGCTGGCCTTCCTTGTCGATGGTGTAGTCAGCAGCCATGGCCTGACCTGCGGTCAGCAGTGCAGTACCGAGAGCCAGCGCAGCGAGGGTCTTTTTCAACATACGTTCTATTCCTTTTGAGTTGAGGTTGGGCATCAGGCTTTGCGCCCCAGCATACGAACCAGGGTTGCATCACGATCTATAAAGTGGTGTTTCAACGCGATAAGGCCATGCAAACCGGCAAAAACCACCACGGCCCAGGCCAGCCACAGATGCACGACACCTGCCACATCAGCCTGGTCGGGCAGGTTGGAAATCAGTGCAGGTACTTCAAACAGACCGAAAACCGGGATCCCCACGCCTTCAGAGGTGGAAATCAGGTAGCCGGCGATCATCACGGCAAACAAACCCAGATACAAAAAACCATGCCCGAGTTTGGCACCGATTTGTGTTGCCCGGCTGTAACTGGCCAGTGCCGGTGGTGCCGGGCTGAACCAGATCCATACAACGCGTAGCAGCATTACAGCGAATAGCGTCAGACCAATGCTTTTATGCAGGTCGGGCGCTTCTTTGCGCCAAGGGCTGTAGTAGTCCAGACCGACCATCCACAAACCCAGTGCGAACAACCCGAACACCGCCAACGCAACAGACCAGTGCATGAAGATGCTGACCGCACCATAGCGAGAAGAAGAGTTACGTAGCTGCATGACCAACATCCTGTAGGAACTTGGGTCTTAGACTAATGGTTTACCTATCGATTGAAAGCGCATTTTTTTGCTGCAAGGTATCGATAAATACGATCTGTAGCCTGTGAGGCCGATATTAAGCAAACGTTAACAAGATTTAATGTCGCGCTTGCAGGCCGACCAGCGTCTTTAAGTTCTATACCTGAAATCGTAATGTGTTGTTACACGGTCGCGCATTGCTTAGGCTTGCGCGATTGTTTGCCCGCACACGCCGGGAGCCAGCGCCAGGAGAGTGGAAATGGGCCTGAATAATCAATGGATGCAGCGTGACCTTGCCGTGTTATGGCACCCCTGCACCCAAATGAAAGATCACGAGCAACTGCCGTTGATCCCGATCAAGCGCGGCGAAGGCGTGTGGTTGGAAGACTTCGAAGGCAAGCGTTACCTGGATGCGGTGAGTTCCTGGTGGGTCAATGTGTTTGGCCACTGCAACCCGCGTATCAACCAGCGCATCAAGGATCAGGTCGACCAGCTGGAGCACGTGATTCTTGCCGGGTTCAGTCATCAGCCGGTGATTGAGCTGTCCGAACGACTGGTGAAGATGACGCCTGAAGGTCTGACCCGCTGTTTCTATGCCGATAACGGTTCGTCGTGCATCGAAGTCTCGCTGAAGATGAGCTTTCACTACTGGCTCAATCGCGGCCAGCCGGACAAAAAGCGTTTTGTAACCCTGACAAACAGCTACCACGGTGAAACCATGGCGGCGATGTCGGTGGGTGACGTGCCGTTGTTCACTGAGACCTACAAAGCCTTGCTGCTCGACACAATCAAGGTGCCGAGCCCCGATTGCTACCTGCGCCCTGAGGGCGTGAGCTGGGAAGAGCACTCGCGCACGATGTTTCTGGCCATGGAGCAGACCCTGGCCGAGCATCACGACACCGTTGCTGCAGTAATTGTCGAACCGTTGATCCAGGGCGCGGGCGGCATGCGCATGTATCACCCGGTGTACCTCACGTTGTTGCGTGAAGCCTGTGACCGTTACGGCGTTCACCTGATCCTCGACGAAATCGCGGTGGGCTTTGGCCGCACCGGGACCATGTTCGCGTGTGAGCAGGCAGGCATCACCCCGGACTTCCTGTGCCTGTCCAAGGCGCTGACCGGTGGCTATTTGCCGTTGGCTGCCTGCGTCACCACGGACGAGGTGTACAGCGCGTTCTATGACGATTACCCGACCTTGCGCGCCTTTCTGCATTCCCACAGCTACACGGGCAATCCGCTGGCCTGCGCGGCGGCTTTGGCGACGTTGGATATCTTCGAAGAAGACAACGTGATCGAGAACAACAAGGCGCTGGCTCAGCGCATGGCCAGTGCGACCGCGCATTTGGTTGACCATCCCCATGTCTCTGAAGTGCGCCAGACCGGTATGGTTTTGGCCATCGAAATGGTTCAGGACAAGGCCAGCAAAACCGCTTACCCATGGCAGGAGCGTCGAGGGCTCAAAGTTTTCCAGCATGCACTGGAGCGTGGTGCGCTGTTGCGTCCGCTGGGCAGCGTGGTGTATTTCTTGCCGCCTTACGTGATTACCCCGGAGCAGATCGACTTTTTGGCCGAAGTGGCCAGTGAAGGCATCGATATTGCGACCCGCAACGATATCAGCGTGGCCGTGCCTTCGAACTTCCATCCAGACTTCCGTGACCCGGGCTAACCGGGGCACACCCTGAATCTCCAGTGGGAGCGAGCCTGCTCGCGATGCAGACAACGCGGTTTTAGGATGAACCGTGGTGATGCCATCGCGAGCAGGCTCGCTCCCACAGTCAGTATTCGAACTTTCAGAGAATTTACATGAGATTGTCCCGCTTCTTTATCGACGCTCCCTTGAGCCTTGGTGAACATGAGTTGCCTGAGGCTCAGGCGCATTACATTGGCCGCGTGCTGCGCATGTCAGAGGGCGATGCCCTGCAAGTGTTCGACGGCTCGGGTTACGAGTTTCAAGGGCGCTTGCTGGAAGTCGGCAAAAAACGTGTGCGCGTGCTGCTCGACGAAACCTTCGCCGGGCAAGTCGAATCCCCCTTGGCCATTCACCTCGGTCAGGGCCTGTCCCGTGGCGAGCGCATGGACTGGGCGATTCAGAAGGCCACCGAGCTGGGAGTGACTGAGATCACCCCGATCATGAGCGAGCGCTGCGAAGTGCGGCTCAAGGACGAGCGCGCCGACAAACGCCTGGCTCACTGGCGTCAGGTGGCGATCAGTGCCTGTGAGCAATGCGGCCGTTCGCGGGTGCCAGTGATTCATCCACCGGTGTTGCTCAGTGACTGGATCAAAACCACCGAGGCTGACCTCAAGCTGGTGCTGCACCCGGTATCCGAACCCTTGGCCAGCCATGCCAAACCTGCGCGCCTGGCGTTTTTGATCGGCCCCGAAGGCGGTTTGACCGACAATGAAATCGACCTTGCCCAAGCCGCCGGCTACCTGCCTGCACGCCTTGGCCCGCGGGTATTGCGCACTGAAACGGCACCGGTTGTGGCCCTGGCCGTGGCCCAGCAGTTGTGGGGTGATTTTTAAGTCAGACAAGCGCCCACAGGGATGTGTTGAGCCTGTGGATGTGAGTAACGGGTGTCTGAACCCGCGACTCGTATGTGTAGCCGCTGCCGCAGGCTGCGGCTACAGGATTTCCCCGTTTACTCCACCGGATCACTCACCGGCTTGGCGATGATTTGTTTCAGCTCGGCGGTCATCGGGAACTCAAGGTTCAGGCCGTTGGGCGGGATTGGTTGTTCGAACCAGCGCTGGTAAATGCCGGTGATTTCGCCGGATTGATACAAGTCAGCCAGTGTCTTGTTCACCACCGCCAGGAACTGCGGGTCGTCCTTGCGCACCATGCAGCTGTAGATTTCCCGCGATTGCTCGTCACCCACTACCACCCATTTATGCGGATCGCGGGCTTTGGCGCGTTCGCCGTAGAGCAGTGCGTCGTCCATGTAGAAGGCTACGGCGCGGCCGGTTTCGAGCATCTTGAAGGCCTCGCCGTGGTCTTTGGCGCTGATTACGTTCATGCCCATCTTGTGGTCGGCACTGTAGCTCTTGATAAAGCGCTCGTTGGTGGTGCCCGCCGTGGTGACGACGTTCTTGTCGCGCAAGTCATCGAAGCCTGTGATGCCACTGTCTTTGGCGGTCAGTAACTGGCCTTTGACGTAAATGAACCCATATGAAAACGCCACCTGTTTTTGCCGCTCGGCCGTCACGCCGGTTGAGCCGCATTCCAGGTCGACGGTGCCGTTCTGCACCAGCGGGATGCGGGTTTGCGAGGTCACCAGGTTGTATTTGACCTTTAACGGTTTGTCGCCCACTTGCTGCTGGATTCGTTCGACGATCTTGTTGGCCAACTCCACCGAATAACCCATCGGCTTGCCGCTGTTATCGCCGACATAAGAAAATGGTACCGAGGCATCGCGATAACCCAGGGTAATACTCCCCGAGTCAGCGATTTTTTTCAGCGTGCCCTGCAGCGGAGCTTCATTGGCTTGCACGGTATGGCTGATCAACAGGCCCAGGGTGCAACTGATCAAGGTAAGTTTTTTCATTTTGTTGTTTTCCCTTAAAACAGATTAATGACGAACAGCAATCACGCTTATTTCCACCAACACCTGAGGTCGCGCCAGTTCGGCTTGCAGGGTGGTGCGGGTTGGCGCCTTGCCTGCGGATAGCCAGGCTGACCACACTGCATTCATGGCCGCGAAGTCGCGCTGAATGTTTTGCAGGTAAATTGTGGCGTTAAGAATGTGGTCCTTGTCGCTGCCGGTCTCGGCCAACAGAGCGTCGATCTTGCTCAAGACCTCTTGAGTCTGCGCCGTAATATCTTCGCTTTGCGTGGGCACTTGTCCGGACAGAAATACCAGCGCCTCGAACGTCGCGGCGGCGCTCAAACGGTCATTGCTGTTGAAGCGGTCAATCGTCATCGGTCTTTCCTTCTTGTTGGGTGGTGCACTCACGCGGCCAGGCCTTGCATATCAATGGACGTTTTACGTTGTGCGATCAGCTCGCTCAACAGGCGCCCGCTGCCGCAGGCCAGAGTGAAGCCCAGTGCGCCGTGGCCCAGGTTGAGCCACAGGTTGCGATAGCCGCTGGCGCCAAGGATGGGCACGCCACTGGGGGTTGCAGGACGCATGCCGGCCCACTCGATGGCGTCGTCATAGTTGCCCGATTCCGGGAAGGTACTGGCGGCCAGTTGGCGCATTTGTGCCAGGCGTTTGGGGTCCAGCGAGGGGTCGAAACCGACGATGTCGACCATCGCGGCAATGCGCAATTGCTCGCCGATGCGGGCGTACACAATTTTGCGGTCGTAGTCAGTGATGCTCACGTGGGGTGCTTTTTGCGGGTCGGTGAGGGCCAGCGTGAGGCTATAACCCTTAAGCGGGTACAGCGGCAGGTTCAATCCTGGCAGGCGCAGCGCCGGGCTGTTGTGGCCGGCAGCGAGCACCAGCTGATCGACGGCCAGAACTTCATTGCCCATCTCCACAGCCTGCACCACGCCGTTGGCATGCCGAAGCCGGGTGACGGTTTTCCCCAACATAAAGGTGCAACGGCCGCTGGCCTCCAAACGGGCAGCCAGTTGCTGGCAGAAAGAGTGGCAATCACCGACTTCTTCACTGGGCGTGTAGATGCCGCCGACAAACGCCGACCCCTGCAGGCCCGGCTCCAGGCTGGCGCACTCGCTGGCGGACAGCGCTTGTTGAAATGAGCTGTGGATAACTTTTTTACGGGCTTTATCGAAGTTTGCGGGCTCACGGAACGCCACCAGTTTGCCGTTGCGCTGCCATGCGAAACCTTCCAGGTGGTCCTCTTCGCGCCATTGCTGCAGCGTGGTTTGACTGAGCAGCGCCAGGCGCAGCAAGTGGGCACCATTGCGCTGATTGACCGAACTGCGGCATGCCGCCATAAACGAGGCCAGCCAGCGCCATTGGGCCGGGTCCATGCGCGGGCGGAGTTTGAGCGGCGAGTCCCCGCGCAGCATCCAGCCCATTGCTTGCCAGGGCACCCCGGCATCGGCCAGCGGAGCAACATAGCGGTAGGAAAGCTGGCCGCCATTGGCAAAGCTGGTCTGGCTGCCCAGGGTTGGCTGAGCTTCGATCACGGTCACTTCAAAGCCGTCGCGCACCAATGCATACGCCGTTGCCAGCCCGATAACCCCCCCGCCGATGATGCACACTCGCTTTGCCATATCTGTCCTTGGTCCACTGTTGAGCGGACTTCAGGTTAGGGGTAGGTGACAGGCGGCGAACAATGAATAAAGATGGTCCTCCCATAAACAAAGGTTATGGACTGCTGCCATGCGCTTGCGTCATATCGAGGTGTTCCAGGCTATTCGCCAGACCGGTTCTGTCAGTGCGGCGGCGCAACTGCTGCATGTCTCGCAGCCTGCGGTCAGCAAAGTGTTGCAGCATGCCGAGCAACGGCTGGGCTTTGCGCTGTTTTTACGTGTGCGGGGCAAACTCCAGCCCACCCCCGAGGCGTTGTTGCTGGAGCGTGAAGTCAACAAGGTGACTGAAAGCCTGCAAGGCGTGCAGCGTTTGGCCGAGAGCCTGCGGCGCGAGCCGGGGCACCGGTTGCGTATCGGTAGCACGCCGGCATTGGCCCTGTCGTTGATGCCACCGGTGATCAGTGAGTGGACGCGTCGTTATCCAGATATCAGCTGTGAGCTGGTCAGTGCCCATAGTCGTGAGCTGATACAGAACCTGTTGATGCGCGAACTGGACGTGGCCCTGACCTTCAAGTTGCCTGACCATCCAGGGCTCAAGGCCCAGGCATTGGCCCACGGCGTGCTGGTGGCACTGGCACCGCGCGGGTTCTGGCCGGATGAAACCGAAGGCGTGCCGCTGGCGCTGGATGAACTGGCGGATGCACCGTTGATCGGCCTGAGCAGTGCCGATCCGCTGTTCGCGCACCTGGACAGCTACCTCAAGACAATTGATCCGCCGCCGCGCATCAGCATTGCCGTACAGACCTATTCGTTGGCGCGGGCGATGGTGGAGTCGGGTGCCGGATTGACGGTGATTGATCCGTTTACCGCGCTGGGTGCTTCACGGGCGAGCACGTTGATCCGGCCATTGAGCCCGGCGCTGCCGATTACGCTGTATGCGTTGACCCGGGCGGACGAAGCCCCGGCGCATATGCTGGAAGGGTTGCTGCAACTGTTCGCTGAACGGGCCAGCGAGCAGTTGCAGCGGTTGGCGGGTGGCTAACGGCATTTAAAAATTGTGGGAGCGAGCCTGCTCGCGAAGATCATTCGCGAGCAGGCCGGCTCCCACGGTTGAAGTCATGCTTTATTTCGGCAATGCGTACACCACCACCTGATCGCCCACCTGATCTTTCATGATCGAGTTACCACCCGCGACAAACGCCACGTATTGCCGGCCCTTGTATTCATACACGGCGGGGTTGGCCACGGCGGGGGCCATGACGATGTCCGACCACAGCTCCTTGCCGTCCTCCAGTGCATAGGCGCGCACCTTGGCATCCATGGAAGCGCCGATAAACACCACGCCACCTGCGGTCACTGCAGGGCCACCAATCGTTGGCGAGCCCATGCTCTCAGGCATGTACCAGCCATATTGCTGGACCGCACCCATTGGACGACGCCATTTCACATCACCGGTGCGCATGTCGATCGCCACGATTTCACCGAATGGCGGAGCCCAGCAAGGCATGCCAGCCCAGTTCTGCGCGTTCAGCAGGCTCATCCCGAAAGGTGCGCCGATCTGCGGGTAGAACCCGTTTTCGTTGCCCGCGGTTTTCGGCTGTTTGTCGTAGGACGCGCGATCCCACAGTTTGATCATCTGCACAATGTGCGAGGTGTTCACAATGGCGACCTGGCTGACCGGGTCAAACGCTACACCGCCCCATTGCACGCCCCCGGCACTGTCCGGATAGGCCAGTACGCCGTTGCCTTTGGTGCTGGGTGGCGAGTACATGCCGTTGTATTCCAGGCCGTCCCACATTTTCGAGCACTGGCCAAAACCGACGATGTCTGCAATTTTCCAGATCGGTGGCTTTTTGGACTGGTCCATCAACGGTGCAGGTTTGGTCGGGAATGGTTGGGTGGGCGAGTAGACTTCCCCGGCCACGTCCCCTTGCGGCACCGGGCGTTCTTCAATCGGCCACACGTCCTCACCGGTGCGGCGGTCAACCGTGAACAGGAATCCCATTTTGGTCGCTTGCACCAACGCAGCCACGGGTTTGCCATTGACGGTGATGTCCATCAGCGTCGGCGCGGAGTTTATGTCGTAGTCCCACAAGTCGTGGTGAACCCACTGACGAGACCAGACAACCTTGCCCGTATTGATATCCAGAGCGGTGGTTGAGGTGCCCAGCGGGATCGGGTTGACCCGGTTGCCGCCCCAATAGTTGGGTGAAGGCGAGGACACGGGGATATACAGCAAGCCCAGCGCCGGGTCATAAGACATGGCGGTCCAGATGTTGGCGGTGCCGGTTTTGTCTGCCTCGTCATCCGGGATCGGTTTGAACTCCCACTCCAGTGCGCCTGTGCGGGCGTTGAGGGCAAACAGTGAACCTGGGGATTCAACTTCATACTCCCAGTCTTTACCGGCCCAGCCGACGATCAGCTTGTCACCGATAACGGTGGGTGGTTGCAGCTGGGATAACGGCCATTTGGCGTTGACGGTGTTCCATTGGTTGACGTCCACCACACCGTTTTTGCCGAAGCCTTCGCACGGCTTGCCGGTGTCGGCATCCACCGCATACAGCTGCGCGGTCATGTTGCCCAGATACACCATCTTCTGGCAGGCCACGCCCGCTTGAGGGGTCTTCTCCTGCCAATACGCCACACCGCGTGATTTGAGCGCGGGCTGTGTTTCGGCGACCAGTTGCGACTTGGTGTCGTAGGTCCACTTCTCTTTGCCGGTCTCGGGCTCAAGGGCGATGATCCGGTAAAAAGGCGTGCCGACGTACAGCGTGTCATTGGCAAAAATAGGGGTGGCGGACCAGACCGATGGCGGGATCTTGCCCTTGCCGGTGGACATGTCGCCGGTGAAGTACTGCCAGACCTTGGTCAGTTTGCCGACGTTGTCCTTGTTGATTTGAGTCAGTGGCGAGTACTTCTGCGCACTGAGTTGCCCGTGAAAGCTGTCCCATTCCTTGCCGCTGGGAATGGGCAGTTTGGCGTCTTCGGCAGAGATGCTGGACGGTGCCAGCAACGGTGGTGGAACGGTGTAGGTGTCTTGCGCGTGGGCGTTTGAAACACCTGCCAGCAAGCACAGCGCCGGTGCAGTCAAAAGATGTTTTTTGATCCCGTTCATATCGCGCTCCTTGTTGGCTTGGCGCCAAAGGTTTCAATGACAACACCCACGGCGTAGACCACCAGAACGGCAACGGACCACCAACCGTGCAGCAGGCTCGCGGCGAAAATCGTCCCGATGGCACCGGCCCAACCCAGAAAAATGACGAAGTTTCGCAGGCCCCCTGCCTTGGTTTGAACCAGCAGTACGCCCAAAACAAACAGCACGAATTCGGCAAGCATCGTTGTCATTGCACCCCCGGAATCGGTCACGCCGGACAACGGGGTGAAGAATCGCCAGGCCGTAATGGCCAGGGCGACCAGCGCCGCAATGATCATGATGTAGGCACCGAGATGGCGCCTGGGCGGTGCATAGGCAGCAGAAGTACTCATCCCTTTCTCCTTTCCGATTCATGCCTTCAGGCATCAGGAAAGTGAGTGTAGCCAAGGCGGGGGAAATCACCGGGATGAGGTGCTGCGACAGGAGCTTTGTAGCCGCTGCCGAGGCACGAAGGCTGCGATCGGGTTGGTGCGCAACTGCGACACAGTGCTCGTAAACAAAAAGGCTGCGATTTATCTGACACAGCGACGTGTCATATAAATCGCAGCCTTCGTTCCTCGGCAGCGGCTACAGGAATCTCTGGCGCGGATCAGTGCGCTTGCTCAGCCTCCACCGGCGCATCCTTGGTCACATGCTTGACCAGTTTGCCGATGGTCAAACCCTGGAACAGGATCGACGACAGCACCACGATGTAGGTGATACTCAGGATCAGATCGCGTTCCGGGCCCAGCGGCAAGGCCAGGGCCAGCGCCACCGAAACACCGCCGCGCAGGCCGCCCCAGGTCAGGATGCGGATGGTGCCGCGGGGCACGGTGCGCCAGCGGCGCAGCAACACAATGGCCGGGGCCACGGTCAACAGGCGCGAGAGCAAAATGGCCACGGCCAGTACGCTGGCAGCCAGCAAATGCAGCCACGAGAATGGCAGCAGCAACAGCTCCATGCCGATCAGCGCAAACAGCAGCGCGTTAAGCATGTCATCGAGCAACTCCCAGAAACCGTCCATGTAGCGACGGGTCATCTCGTTCATGGCCTTGTTGCGGCCCAGATTACCGATGATCAGACCGGCGACCACCATCGCAATCGGCGCCGACACATGCAGCTCACTGGCCATGGCCGAACCGCCAATCACCAGTGCCAGGGTCAGCATCACTTCGATCTGGTATTGCTCGATGCTCTTGATCATCCGGTACACCAGATAACCGATCAGACCACCGAACACCACGCCGCCAATGGCTTCGTGGGCAAACAGCATTGCCGTGGCGCTCAGGCTAGGGGTTTCGCCCAGTTGCACAATGCCCAGCAACACGGTGAACACCACAACGGCAGTGCCGTCATTGAATAGCGACTCGCCGACGATGGTGGTTTTCAGCGGCTTGGAGGCGTTGGCGGTACGCAATACACCGAGCACGGCAATCGGGTCGGTGGGGGAGATCAGGGCGCCGAACAACAGGCAGTACAGGAAGCTGATATGCCAGCCGAACAAGCCGAAAATCCAGTACGCCAAGCTGCCGATCACCGTGGTGGCGATCAACACGCCGACCGTGGCCAGCAGACCAATGGGCCAGCGATAGCTGCGTACGTCGCTGAAGTTCACGTGCAGGGCACCGGCAAACAGCAGGAATGACAGCATCCAGTTCATCAGCAGATCGCCGAAGTCGATCTGGCCGATCAGTTCCTGCACGCGCTCTTCGAGGCCCGGGTAACCGATAAAACTCAAACCTTGCAACAGCAACGAAAACATAAGGGCGGTGACCATCACGCCAATCGTCGGCGGCAGGCCGATAAAGCGGAAGTTCACGTAAGTCAGTAGTGAGGTCAGGCAGATAAACGCAGCAACAAGCTCAAGCATCCGGGATCCTGTGGTGGCGAGAGTGAATGGAAACCCGATAGGGTCGGGCTATGTTTGGATGCAGACGGGGGCGTCAGGGGCACATCCCCGGGGTGCGGCAAACGGACGCGAAGTCCGAGGTCATTGACCACGGGGTTGCACTGAGGTTGCATGTGCGCTCGGCCCTATAACAACAAGGAGTCTGTGGTGCTGGCAACGGCGTTGGTGTTGGTCGCGGCTGTGTTGCACGCGATCTGGAATACCCTGATCAAGTTCAGCGGTGAGCGTTTGCTGGTCATCGCCTGCATGGACACGGTGGCGTTGGTGGTCGTGGCGGTACTGGTGGGCTTTGCGTCATTCCCGCCGCCGGAGATCTGGCCGTGGATTCTGGCTTCGGTGGCATTCGAGCTGGTTTACCGGGTGCTGCTGATTCGCGCGTATCGGGTGGGTGACCTGGGGTTGGTGTACCCGCTGATGCGCGGACTTTCGCCGCTGGTGGTGCTGGCGCTGACCCTGACCTTTGCGGGTGAAGTGCTGACGGGCCAGCAGATCATCGGCATTTTGCTGATCCCGTGCGGCATGGCCTGCCTGCTGTGGCAGGGAGGAGGCGGTGATCGCTTGCCGTGGTCGATGCTGCCGGTGGTGGCGCTGATCGGGTTGTGCATCGGCTGCTATACCTTCCTTGACGGTCAGGCTATCCGGCGCTGGCCGCACCCTCTGGATTATCTGGTGTGGGTCACGCTGCTCAGTGCCTGGCCGTTTCCGCTGCTGGCGATCACCCGCAGGCGTGCCGCGTTTGCACTGTTTTGGCGTACGCAATGGCGCTTGGGTGTGGCGGTGGGGGTTTGCGTACTGGCCAGCTATGCGCTGGTGCTGTGGGCGATGCAACTGGGCTCGATTGCCGAGGCGGCGGCCCTGCGTGAAGTCAGTGTGATCCTGGTGGTGTTGTTTGGTATGCGCTACCTCAAAGAACCTTTTGGCGGTCCGAGGCTCTTAGCCTGTGGGCTGGTGCTGATCGGCATGCTCGTGATGAAACTCTAAAAAGGAAATTCCAATGACGGTTGCCTTCTGGTGTGTACTGATTGCCTTCTGCCTGACCTACGTGTGCACCGCGTTTGCCAAGTTCAGCGATGGCAAGTTCGGGCCCAAGCAAAACCATGATCCACGTACGTATCTCGACAACCTTCAAGGTTTTGCCAAGCGTGCCCACAGCGCCCAGCTCAACAGCTTTGAAGTGACCCCGGCCTTTGCTGCGGCGGTGATCATTGCCGACATCGTAGGCAACGCCCAGCCCGTGACCATCGATGTGCTGGCGGTGCTGTTTATCACCAGTCGCCTGCTGTACATCATTTGCTACCTGGCCGACTGGGCAATCCTGCGCTCCATCGTGTGGTTTATCGGCATGGGGCTGGTGGTCAGCTTCTTTTTTGTGTCGATGTAACTTGATGAAAACCTGTAGCCGCTGCCGCAGGCTGCGACGGGTTGCGTAGCGACCCTCGGATGTTGAAGGTCCTGCGGCCCTTATCGCAGCCTGCGGCAGCGGCTACAGAGCAATCGGCGTTGCCTTTACTGCGGCAATGCCGCCCCTTTAGGCCACAGCAGCCAGATATTGCCTTTCTGTTTCATGTCGCCCGCAATCAGCCCTGCTTCAGGGCCGGTGCCAACGAAGAAGTCAGCCCGCACTTCGCCGGCAATGGCGCCGCCGGTGTCCTGGGCTGCCACCGGACGCACGATGGGCTGGCCGTCGGCTTGTGTGGTCGACAGCCACAACAGGCTGCCCAGCGGGATCACTTTGCGGTCCACCGCCACGCTGTAACCGGCCGTTAGTGGCACATTCAACGAGCCGCGCGGGCCTTCATTGCTGTCAGGGTTCTGGGTGAAGAACACGTAGCTGGGGTTGCTGGCCAGCATTTCGTGGACGCGCTGCGGGTTAGCCATAGCCCAGGCGTGAATGGTGCCCATGGTCACGTCTTCTTTTTTCAGTTCGCCCTGCTCAACCAGCCAGCGGCCAATCGGTTTGTACGGGTGGCCGTTCTGGTCGGCATAGCCGATGCGCAGCTGGCGGCCATTGTCGAGTTGAACCCGGCCAGAGCCCTGGATTTGCAGAAACTGCAGATCCATCGGATCGGTCAGCCATGCCAGGACCGGTGCTTCGAGGCCTTTGCTGTTAATGGTTTCTGCAGTGTCGTAAGGCTTGAGCACACGGCCTTCAAGGCGCCCGCGCAGGCGTTTGCCTTTGAGCTCGGGGTAGATGCTGTCCAGGTTGACCACTATCAGGTCGGGCGGTATGCCATAGATCGGTACATTGGCGGCCTGAGTCGGCTTGAGGCTGCCAGGGTAAACCGGTTCGTAGTAGCCGGTGATCAGGCCGTCGCTGGTGCCTTCGGCCGAGCGCAGGCTGTACACGTCGAGGTGCGATTGCAGGAAGTTGCTGATGTCGGCCACGCTCGGGCTGGCAGGCAAGGCGGCGGCATCGCTGCACACAGGGCCCCAGTTGGCGTCGGCCTTGAGTCGGGTACAGGCGCTGCGCCATGAAGCAAAACCGCTTTGCAGGTCGCTGCCCGTCACTTCGGGCAGTGCGCTCCAGTCAGCCTTGCTGTAGGTGGTGTGGGGCTCGGGTTTAGTGGCGTTTGTGTCCTTGTCGGTGCCATTGCAACCGGCCAGCAACATGACAACGGGCAAGGCCCAGGCCAGTGGCTTGAAAAATGTACTCATAGATGAAGTTCCTTCGAGGGTTGCCGAGGTCATCTGACCGTCAGGCAATCCTTGTATTCAATAGGGGTATTGGTCTTTGCAGGTGACGCGAGGATACTGGCGACCGAATTCCGTGACCTGAAGCCACCATGACTCTTAAAAAATGGACTGTTGTAGTGCTGGCCTGCCTGACGCTGTCGGCGTGTGGCGGGGTTGATCCCAATTCGCCGTTGGGCCAGCGTAAAGCGATTTTCAAGCAAATGCTAAAGACCAGTGAAGACCTGGGCGGCATGTTGCGTGGCCGGATCCCCTTCGACGGCCCGCGTTTTACCGAAGGTGCGATCAAGCTGGATGCTTTGGCTCACGAGCCGTGGAAGCATTTCCCTCAAGTCAAAGAGACCGATCAAACCAGTGCCACTGACGATGTGTGGCAAAAACAGGCGCGTTTTCAGGAACTGGCACGCCAGCTGGAAGCCGCTACAGGCGAGCTGGTTATCGCCAGCCAGATACAGCCTTACAAGGCCGGCAACCTGACGCCTGCGGTGCAGAAAGTCGAAGACACCTGCAGCGCGTGCCACAAGGAATTCAGGAATCACTGAGTAAAGATCAAAAGCCCCTCTCTCTGAGGGAGAGGGGCCTGGCGCATCACTTATCCAGTTGATCCAGCGCTTCCTGCAGTTCCTTGCGCGATTCGGCCAGCTTGTTTTTGCGCTTGTCGATTTTTTCCGGATCGCCTTTCTTCATGGCTTTGTCCAGATCAGCCTGACGCTTGCTGACTTCGTGCTTGGCTTCCAGCACCTTGTTTTCGCGTTCCTTGCGCAGGCCCGCGTCGGTGCAATGAGCGGTCACTTCGCTCAGGGCTTTTTCCAGGCCTGCCACCTGATTGTCGTTGCCGTGGGCACGGGCTTGCTCAAGTTGCAGGGTGATGGCTTGTTTCTTGGCAGCGCAACCGGTGAGTTCCGGTGCTGCATCAGCGGCCATCAACGGGGCTGCCAGCAGGCCGCAGACAGTAAAGAGGGCGAGCGGTGAAAGTAATTTCATAAATGGCTCCATGACAAAAGATGACGATTAAATAAGGTCAAAAAAACGCTACGCAAGCGTGTTTCGGTGGTACGAAACCGTGGATGTTAGCAGCATCCGTGCGCAAGCAATCCGCCGAGCGGTGGCCGCCAGCAGCAAAAAGCCCCGAACAGTCGCCTGTCCGGGGCTTTTGGTGCAGCAGGTTTAATTACAAACCGGCAGCAGCGCGCAGCTCTTCAGCGCGGTCGGTACGCTCCCACGTGAACGTGGTGAAGGTATCGTCGCCAACGGTCTTGATCTGCGGCGTGCGGCCGAAGTGGCCGTAAGCTGCAGTTTCCTGGTACATCGGGTGCAGCAGGTCAAGCATGGTGGTGATGGCGTATGGACGCAGGTCGAACACGTCACGTACCAGCTTGATGATTTTGTCGTCGGAGATTTTGCCAGTGCCGAAGGTGTTCAACGAAATCGAAGTCGGTTGAGCGACGCCGATAGCGTAGGAAACCTGGATCTCGCAGCGCTCAGCCAAGCCGGCAGCCACGATGTTTTTGGCAACATAACGACCCGCGTAAGCAGCCGAACGGTCAACCTTGGATGGATCTTTACCCGAGAACGCGCCGCCGCCGTGACGGGCCATGCCGCCGTAGGTGTCAACGATGATCTTGCGACCGGTCAGGCCGCAGTCGCCCACCGGGCCACCGATGATGAACTGGCCGGTAGGGTTGATGTGGAACTGGGTGTCCTTGTGCAGCAGCTCGGCTGGCAGCACGTGCTTGACGATCAGTTCCATCACGCCTTCGCGCAGGTCTTTGTACGACACTTCAGGGTTGTGCTGGGTCGACAGCACGATGGCGTCGATGGCTACAACCTTGCCGTCTTCGTAACGGCAAGTCACCTGGGACTTGGCGTCCGGGCGCAGCCAAGGCAGCAGGCCGGATTTACGGGCTTCGGCCTGGCGCTGAACCAGCTGGTGCGAGAAAGTGATCGGTGCTGGCATCAGCACGTCGGTTTCGTTGCTGGCGTAGCCGAACATCAGGCCCTGGTCGCCGGCGCCCTGATCTTCAGGCTTGGCACGGTCAACACCCTGGTTGATGTCAGGGGACTGCTTGCCGATGATGTTCATCACGCCGCAGGTCGCGCCGTCGAAGCCTACGTCGGAGCTGTTGTAGCCGATGTCGGTAATGACGTCACGAACGATCTGCTCCAGATCAACCCAGGCCGAAGTGGTGACTTCGCCCGCGATGATTGCTACGCCGGTTTTCACCAGAGTCTCGCACGCCACACGGGCGAACTTGTCTTCAGCAATGATGGCGTCCAGCACCGCGTCAGAAATCTGGTCGGCGATTTTGTCCGGATGCCCTTCAGACACGGACTCGGAGGTGAAAAGGGAGTATTCGCTCATCTCGACGGTTTCCTAATATTTACCGATGGTGAGTGTCGCCAGTTGGCCGCTGAAAGTGGCGGACCTGAATCTGGAAACCATTACGTAAGCCTACATAGAGGCTTTCCCCGGGAACGAGTCCCGCAGCGGTGGCCCAATGGGCCAGATCATCTTGTTCAAAACCCAGCCACAAATCACCGCAAGCCTCGCGGGCCCACGCCTGATTATGGCTGCACAACTCTGTTACCAGCAGGCTACCGCCCGGTTGCAGCAAAGTTGCCAGTTGCTTCAAAGCTTCGGCCGGTGCAGCGAAATGGTGCAAGACCATGTTCACGACCACGCAGTCGGCTTGCAGCTGTGCATCGTGCAGCGCGTCGGCCAGGATCAGGCTGACGTTGTTCAGTGACTCGCGTTCACACAGCTGGCGGGCCAGCTCAAGCATTACCGGGCTGTTGTCCAGTGCTGTGACCTGATGGAAGCGGCGGGCCAGGTCAGGCAAGAAGCTGCCATCGCCAGGGCCAACTTCCAGGGCGGTGGCCGCTGGATTGAAGCTCAGTTTATCGAGCAGCGTTAAAACACTGTCCCGGTATTGCGGCAAGCCGGCGATCAAATCCTGTTGAGCGCGAAACTTCTCGGCTATGCGAGAGAAAAAGTCCTGACTGGCGGCTGCACGTTGCTCGTGTACCGCGCTGATTCGCGCCTGTACATCGGCAGGCAAGGTCAGGTTATCGACCTCTTCCAGCAGTGCTGCATGCAGTCTGCCGCCCAGTTGTTCGGTGTGGGGCAGGGCGCGGCGATAAAAAATCGCATTGCCTTCGCGCCGTGTCGCTACCAGCCTGGCTTGAGACAGCACCTTGAGGTGGTGGCTCATCCCGGATTGGCCGGTTGCAAATATGTGCGTCAGCTCCAGCACACCAAACGAATCGTTGGCCAACGCGCGCAGCACGTTGAGTCGCAGCGGATCGCCTCCAGCCTTGCACAGGGCGGAGAGCTCGTCGCAATCGTCATGGCGGATTGAAGGCACGCGTAAGTTCATGGGGCCGCAGTCTAGTTACCCGCTCAAGCCCCCGCAAGTTCAATATCGAAAAGTTTTGATATTGGTCGATAAGTGGCACGTTTGTCGGATGGGATGTGCTTATTAACGAAATGAAATGTCCGATCCTCAACAGATTGACCGTCGGATCAAAGGAAAAACGTTTCAGCTGACTATCTGTCATTGCCCCGAAGGCGGTGCGTGAGGGAAAATGCTCGCCTTTTTTCCGTTTCGATTTAACTTTCAATACCCAGGAGAACAGCGATGCCCAGCCGTCGTGAGCGTGCCAACGCCATTCGTGCACTCAGCATGGATGCCGTGCAAAAAGCCAACAGCGGCCATCCAGGTGCCCCTATGGGTATGGCGGATATCGCCGAAGTACTGTGGCGCGATTATCTGAAGCACAACCCGAGCAATCCTTCGTTCGCTGACCGTGACCGCTTCGTGCTGTCCAACGGCCACGGCTCGATGCTGATCTACTCGTTGTTGCACCTGACCGGCTATGACCTGTCGATCGACGATCTGAAAAGTTTCCGCCAGCTGCACAGCCGCACCCCGGGTCACCCGGAGCTGGGCTACACGCCGGGCGTTGAAACCACTACTGGCCCGTTGGGTCAGGGCCTGGCCAACGCCGTGGGCTTTGCCCTGGCAGAAAAAGTCATGGGCGCGCAGTTCAACCGTCCTGGCCATAACGTAGTCGATCACCACACCTACGTTTTCCTGGGTGATGGCTGCATGATGGAAGGCATTTCCCACGAAGTTGGCTCCCTGGCCGGCACTCTGGGCCTGGGCAAGCTGATCGCGTTCTACGATGACAACGGCATCTCCATCGATGGCGAAGTAGAAGGCTGGTTCACCGACGACACGCCAAAGCGTTTCGAAGCCTACAACTGGCAAGTGATCCGCAACGTTGACGGTCACGACCCGGAAGAAATCAAGACCGCAATCGAGACTGCACGCAAAAGCGATAAACCAACGCTGATCTGCTGCAAGACCACCATCGGTTTCGGTTCGCCGAACAAGCAGGGCAAAGAAGACTGCCACGGCGCTCCATTGGGCCTGGAAGAAATCGCTCTGACCCGCACGGCGCTGAACTGGAACCACGGCCCATTTGAAATCCCGGCTGATATCTACGCCGAATGGGATGCCAAAGAAGTCGGTGCTGCAGTTGAATCCGAGTGGGACAAGCGCTTCGCTGCCTACGCTGCCGAGTTCCCGGAAATGGCAGGCGAGCTGTCCCGTCGTCTGAGCGGCAAGCTGCCAGCTGACTTCGATGCCAAGGCCAACGCCTACATCGCTGAAGTCGCAGCCAAAGGCGAAACCATCGCCAGCCGTAAAGCCAGCCAAAACGCCCTGAACGCTTTTGGCCCTCTGTTGCCAGAGCTGCTGGGCGGCTCCGCTGACCTGGCCGGTTCCAACCTGACCATCTGGAAAGGCTGCAAAGGCGTAACGGCTGAAGATGCCAGCGGCAACTACATGTACTACGGCGTACGTGAGTTCGGCATGAGCGCGATCATGAACGGCGTTGCTGTTCACGGCGGCCTGGTGCCTTACGGCGCGACCTTCCTGATGTTCATGGAATACGCCCGCAACGCCATCCGCATGTCGGCCCTGATGAAGCAGCGTGTGATCTATGTGTTCACCCACGACTCCATCGGTCTGGGCGAAGACGGCCCGACGCACCAGCCGATCGAGCAATTGACCAGCCTGCGTACCACGCCGAACCTGGACACCTGGCGCCCGGCCGATGCGGTGGAATCCGCAGCAGCCTGGAAGTTCGCCCTGGAGCGCAACGACGGCCCGTCCGCGTTGATCTTCTCGCGTCAGAACCTCAACCACCAAACCCGTGATGCCGGCCAGATCGCCGACATCAACCGTGGTGGTTACGTGCTCAAGGACTGCGCAGGCGAGCCTGAGCTGATCCTGATCTCGGCCGGTTCGGAAGTGGGCCTGGCCGTTCAGGCTTACGAAGAGCTGACCAAGCAGGGTCGCAAGGTACGTGTGGTTTCCATGCCATGCACCAGCGTGTACGAAGCTCAAGATGCAGGCTACAAGCAGTCGGTTCTGCCGCTGCAGGTTAGCGCGCGTATCGCGATCGAAGCGTCCCACGCAGACTACTGGTACAAGTACGTGGGCCTGGAAGGCCGCGTGATCGGCATGACCACCTACGGCGAGTCGGCGCCTGCGCCTGCCTTGTTCGAAGAGTTCGGTTTCACCCTGGAAAACATCCTGGGTCAGGCTGAAGAGCTGCTGGAAGACTAAGTAACAAAGCGGCTGCCCTATTCGCGAGCAGGCTCGCTCCCACAGGACTATGTAGATCCCTGTGGGAGCGAGTCTGCTCGCGTAAGTGTGAAGGATTCACCTTGGTAATCGAGAACCCCATGCCTCAACCGCGTCCTTACAAAGTTGCACTCAACGGCTACGGCCGGATTGGTCGTTGCGTCTTGCGTGCGTTGTTTGAGCGAGGGGCTGCTGCCGGGTTTGAAATTGTTGCACTCAATGATTTGGCCGATATGGCCAGTCTCGAATATTTGACGCGCTTCGACTCCACTCATGGCCGGTTCCCCGGCGAGATACGGATCGAAGGCGACTGCCTGCATATCAATGGCGACTGCGTGAAAGTGTTCCGCAGTGCCACCCCCGAGGGGATCGACTGGGCCGCGTTGGGCGTTGACCTGGTGCTGGAATGCTCCGGCGTTTACAACACCCGCGCCGACGGCCAGCGTTTTCTTGATGCCGGGGCTCCTCGCGTATTGTTTTCGCAACCGATGGCCAGCGACGCGGATGTCGACGCAACCATCGTGTACGGCGTTAACCAGCACAGCCTGACCGGCGAAGAGCGACTGGTGTCCAATGCCTCCTGCACCACCAACTGCGGCGTGCCGCTGTTGCGTTTGCTGGACCAGGCGTTTGGCCTTGAGTACGTGTCGATCACCACTATTCACTCGGCAATGAACGATCAGCCGGTGATTGATGCCTACCACCACGAAGACCTGCGCCGTACACGCTCGGCGTTTCAGTCGGTGATTCCGGTTTCGACCGGCCTGGCCAAAGGCATCGAGCGCCTGTTGCCGGAACTTGCCGGCCGAATTCAGGCCAAAGCGGTACGGGTGCCGACCTTGAACGTGTCGTGCCTTGATATCACCCTGACCACGGCGCGCGACACGGACGCCGCGGAAGTTAACCGCGTACTGCGCGAGGCTGCCACCAGCGGCCCGCTCAAAGGCTTGTTGGCATATACCGAACTGCCCCACGCCAGTTGTGATTTCAACCATGACCCGCATTCGGCCATTGTCGATGCCAGCCAGACCCGCGTTTCCGGCCCACGGCTGGTGAACCTGCTGGCCTGGTTCGACAACGAATGGGGTTTTGCCAATCGAATGATCGACGTGGCAGAGCACTATCTGCACGTTACCCACCCCAAAACTGCTCTCTAACATTAGAAACTCAGGAATTGCGACCCATGACCGTGTTGAAGATGACCGACCTCGATCTGCAAGGTAAACGCGTACTGATCCGCGAAGACCTCAACGTCCCCGTCAAGGACGGTGTAGTCACCAGCGATGCGCGCATTCTTGCTTCGCTGCCGACCATCAAGCTTGCGTTGGAAAAAGGCGCGGCGGTAATGGTCTGCTCGCACCTTGGGCGCCCGACTGAAGGTGAGTTTTCGGCTGAGAACAGCCTCAAGCCGGTGGCCGAGTACCTGAGCAAGGCCCTGGGTCGCGAAGTGCCGCTGGTCAGCGACTACCTCAACGGCGTCGACATCAAGGCCGGCGACATCGTGCTGTTCGAAAACGTGCGCTTCAACAAGGGCGAAAAGAAAAACGCCGACGAACTGGCCCAGCAATACGCTGCCCTGTGCGACGTGTTTGTGATGGACGCCTTCGGCACTGCCCACCGCGCTGAAGGCTCGACCCACGGCGTCGCCAAGTTCGCCAAGGTTGCGGCGGCTGGCCCGTTGCTGGCAGCTGAACTGGACGCACTGGGCAAGGCGCTGGGCGCCCCGGCCAAACCGATGGCCGCTATTGTTGCCGGCTCCAAGGTGTCGACCAAACTTGAAGTGCTCAACAGCCTGAGCCAGATCTGCGACTTGCTGATCGTGGGTGGCGGTATCGCCAACACTTTCCTGGCTGCTGCCGGTCACCCGGTAGGCAAATCGCTTTACGAACCTGATCTGCTGGACACCGCTCGCGCCATCGCCGCCAAGGTCAATGTGCCTTTGCCGACTGACGTGGTCGTGGCCAAGGAGTTCGCCGAAAGCGCCGTTGCAACCGTCAAGCTGATCGCCGACGTTGCTGATGACGACATGATTCTGGATATCGGCCCGCAAACTGCTGCGCATTTCGCCGAGCTGCTGAAGTCATCCAAGACTATTCTGTGGAACGGTCCGGTTGGCGTGTTTGAGTTTGATCAGTTCGGCAACGGCACCAAAGTTCTGGCCCAGGCCATTGCTGACAGCGCGGCGTTCTCGATTGCTGGTGGCGGCGACACGCTGGCTGCTATCGACAAGTACGGCATTGCGGACCAGATTTCCTACATCTCCACCGGTGGCGGCGCATTCCTTGAGTTCGTCGAAGGCAAAGTACTGCCTGCGGTTGAAGTGCTGGAAAGCCGCGCCAAAGCCTGATGGTGTTTCAGGCCCTGAAAGGAAGCATGGACATGGTCAAGTTGTTACCGCTGTTGATGGTCGCGGGCTTTTTGGCCGGTTGTGCCAGTTCCGGCCAGCCAGTGCCCGAGGCTGCAACCCCTGAAGAGAGTGGTTGCTACCAGGCTGACTGGCAGGCGCAAAGCGTGCCGTTGGTCAATAAACGCTCAGGGCCTGAAGCGCTGGAAAAGTACGAGTCGCCCAAAGCTTCACAAGAGCGCGGTTGCCCTTGATTTGAAATGCGGTCTACTTGTGGGAGCAAGCCTGCTTGCGAAAACTTGAGCGCGATGAGGCACATATACCGAATTGCCTGCATCGCGAGCAGGCTCGCTCCCACCTTTAGGTCGAGCAGCTATAGCTGGAGCTGTATCGTTTCAGCAAAATCGAATTCGCAAAATCGGGGCAAACCCCTGATCTGCAATAACTTGAATAGCAGCCGCCGCTACGGCAGGCTTGCACGATTAACGACCCTTGTCCGGGAGAGACACACACAATGGCACTTATCAGCATGCGCCAGATGTTGGACCACGCCGCCGAATTCGGCTACGGCGTTCCAGCCTTCAACGTCAACAACCTTGAGCAGATGCGCGCCATCATGGAAGCCGCTGACAAGACCGACTCCCCGGTGATCGTTCAGGCTTCGGCCGGTGCGCGCAAGTACGCAGGTGCTCCATTCCTGCGTCACCTGATCCTGGCTGCAATCGAAGAATTCCCGCATATCCCTGTGTGCATGCACCAGGACCACGGCACCAGCCCTGACGTGTGCCAGCGTTCGATCCAGCTGGGTTTCAGCTCGGTCATGATGGACGGCTCGCTGGGCGAAGACGGCAAAACCCCGACTGACTACGACTACAACGTTCGCGTTACTCAGCAAACTGTTGCTTTGGCGCACGCTTGCGGTGTGTCGGTTGAAGGCGAGCTGGGCTGCCTGGGTTCGTTGGAAACCGGCATGGCTGGCGAAGAAGACGGCATCGGCGCAGAAGGCATTCTGGATCACAGCCAAATGCTGACCGACCCGGAAGAAGCTGCTGACTTCGTCAAGCGCACTCAAGTGGATGCCCTGGCAATTGCCATCGGTACTTCCCACGGTGCTTACAAGTTCACCAAGCCACCTACCGGTGACGTGCTGGCGATCGACCGCATTAAAGAGATCCACAAGCGCATCCCGAATACTCACCTGGTGATGCACGGCTCGTCCTCTGTTCCACAAGAGTGGCTGGCGATCATCAACGAGTTCGGCGGCGACATCAAAGAAACCTACGGTGTGCCGGTAGAAGAAATCGTTGAAGGCATCAAGCACGGCGTGCGCAAGGTCAACATCGACACGGACCTGCGTCTGGCATCGACTGGCGCCATGCGTCGCCTGATGGCTACCAACCCGAGCGAGTTCGACCCGCGCAAGTTCTTCGGCGCAACCGTAACTGCCATGCGTGACGTGTGTATCGCTCGTTACGAAGCCTTCGGTACTGCCGGTAACGCTTCGAAGATCAAACCGATCTCTCTGGAAGCCATGTACCAGCGTTACCTCAAAGGTGAGCTGAACGCCAAGGTCAACTAAGACCCCCGGCGTTATAAAAAAAGCCCGCAGCGATGCGGGCTTTTTTGTGGGCGCGGGTTTTACGCGGACCGGTGTATTTGCTCGGGATCGACGCCGTTTGCCCTGAGCAGCGCATCCACCAGCGAGCGAGACATCTCGACCGAATGCACCAGCGACCACACCAGCCCGCGCTCAATGCCGCTGGCGAATACGGTGATTTCGTCCGAGACCTCTTCTGCGCTTTTGAGCATGAGCGATACATGGGACAACGCTTCTATCGCACGAATATCAGGCAGCACGGCAAAAGGTGATTTTGGGCTTATGAGGTGCGCCCGCGTGGGCTTGAGGCTGTCGAGAGAAGCAGGCGGGGCTAGTTGCAGGATGCCCAGGATTTGCCCGGTGGCGTCATCGTGCTGATGATCATCGCGCTCGATGCGGCTTGCTTTTGGATCGTCGGGCGGCGTCTTTTTCATGTCGGTTCCACGGGGATCATCGGCGACTGGTGAAGATAGCCCTGCGGCTTTCCGGGCTGCAAGTGGCGCTTGTGGACACCGGGTTTTCTCGGAAATGTCCGGCTTATGGCTGCGTAAAAGTCTGACGTGGGCGCTCAGGGAGTGAATTCGCTACACTGGCGCACTTTTACGCTGTGCGTTGGCGCCCATGACTGTTCTCAAATACCTCCAGGCTTACCCCCAGACCTTGCAAGACCAGGTGCGCCAAATGATTGAGCGCGATCAGCTGGGCAGTTACCTGAGCGAGCGTTACCCGCAGCGTCACGCGGTGCAAAGTGACAAGGCCCTGTACGCCTATGCGCAGGATATCAAGCAGGAACACCTGCGCAATGCGCCGTCTTTTGACAAGGTGCTGTTTGATAACAAGCTCGACTTGACCCACCGTGCGCTGGGTTTGCACACTGCCATCTCGCGGGTCCAGGGTGGCAAGCTCAAGGCCAAGAAAGAGCTGCGCGTAGCTTCGTTGTTCAAGGAGGCTGCGCCTGAGTTCTTGAAGATGATCGTGGTTCACGAACTGGCGCATCTCAAGGAGTCAGACCACAACAAAGCGTTTTACAAGTTGTGCGAGCACATGCTGCCGGGTTATCACCAGCTGGAGTTTGACCTGCGGGTGTATCTGACGTGGCGGGATATGCAGGGTAAGCACGCGGATTGATTTTTGTAGCCGCTGCCGCAGGCTGCGACCGAGCCCGAAGGGTTCGCGGTTCTAAAGAATGAAGGCCCTTCGGTCCTTATCGCAGCCTGCGGCAGCGGCTACACATTTCGAGTACCACTTGAACGGAGTTCTGAATGGACGTCAGTAAAACCAAAAGCAGCTTTTACCGGCGCTTGTACGTGGCCTGGTTGATCGACAGCCAGACCGCCAGCAGCGTGCCGGCACTGACAGAAGTGACCGGTATGCCGCGTCGTACGGCGCAGGACACCATTGCCGCCCTGGCTGATCTGGATATTGTCTGCGAGTTTGAACAACTGGACGGCGCCCGCAACCATGCCGGGCGCTATCAGATTCACAGTTGGGGCCCGATTGACAAAACTTGGGTCGGCGAGCACCTGGTGCAGATCAGGCAGGTGCTGGGCTATCCCTGAAGGGGCTTAGCCGCGGCGCATGCCAATGTGTGGGATGTCATCTTCAAGATAGATGTCGCCCTCGGCGCGAAACCCGTGTTGCTCATAAAACGGCTGCAAATGCGCCTGGGCAGAAAGGAACACGGGTTGCCCCGACCAGTACTCTTCGATGTTTTCCAGGGCCTGCTCGATCAGGGTATGCCCCAGTTTTTGCCCGCGACCTTCAGGGGCAATGATCACGCGGCCAATCACCACGTCACCGCCCTGGGAGTCCGGGTCCAGCACGCGGGCGTATGCCACCAGCTGATCGTCTTGCCAGCCCATCACATGCAGCGTATCGCCCGTCAGGTCTTGCCCGTCGACATCCTGGTAGGCGCATTTCTGCTCGACGACGAATACCTTTGAGCGCAACTCCAGAATGGCGTAGAGCTGTTCCTTGCCCAGGTCGTTGTGGTGTTTGCAGAGCCAGTCAGTGGTCACGGTCTTGTCCTTGTTGAAGAGGTGATGAGCCGATAGTAGGCGCGATGCTGACTGGCGCCAAGTTCTATGGTGCTTTGACCAAATGCGCTGCCAGGGTGCGCAGCGGCCCGAGCTGACGGCAAATCAACGCCAGTTGGGTTTGCACCAGTCGCTGGTTTTCATCGAGCTCGTCCGGCATTTGTTCAAGCTCGTTGGCCAGTGTTTCTTCCTCGTCACTCTGTACCGCCACCGCTTGTTTGCTGGCCAGGTCTTGAGCGATCTGGTCGATGCTGTCGGCAATCTTGCGCCCTGCGCCTTCGATCAGTTGCTCGCGTACTTCGCCGGGCAACTCGGTGTCGCGGTGTGCGCCCAGGCCAGACAGGTAGCTGAGCAAGGTGTGGGACAACACCAAAAAGCGGAAGCCCATGTCGGCATCCTTACGGAAGTGCCCCGGCTCCATCAGCATATTGGCCAGGGTGGTCGACAGGGCGGCATCGGCGTTGTGGGCGTTACGTCGCGCCAGTCGATACGCCAGGTTGTCGCTTTTGCCCTGGGCGTACTGCTGCATGATCTGGCGCAGGTACTGGCTGTTGCAGCTCAAGGTATTGGCCAGCACCTGGTTCAGGCGACGGCCCTGCCAGTCCGGCAAGAACAGGAACACCGCCGCCGCGGCAATGACACTGCCCACCAGGGTATCGAACAGCCGCGGCAGGAACAGCCCGTAACCGTCGCCCACCTGGTTGAAGCAAAACAGGATCATCAGGGTGATGGCCGCGGTGCTCAGCGTGTAGCGCGTGGTGCGGTTGATAAAGAACACCACCCCGGCCACCACGGCAAACATCGACTGCACCAGCGGGTTGGGGAACAGATCGAACAGCGCCCAGCCCACAGCCAGGCCGATGGCGGTGCCGATGATGCGCTGGCTGAACTTGCGCCGCGTGGCGCCGTAGCTCGGCTGGCATACGAACAGCGTGGTGAGGATGATCCAGTAACCCTGGCTCGGGTGAATCCAATGCACCATCGCAAAGCCGATGCTCAGCGCCAAAGGCAGGCGCAAGGCGTGACGGAAGATCAGCGACGTTGGCGTCAGGTGCTGGCGCAGGCGTGACCAGACATCCTTGAGATTGCGGGGCGAGCGGTCCAGCAAACTGCTGTCGGTGGCATCCGCGAGGTTGTCGGGGTTGCTTGCGTCGCTCAACAAACGGTCGAGTGTGCCCAGGTTGGCGGCCAGCGCCCGCAGTGAGCGCAGCAACCCGCGCCAGGCCGGGTTGCTCTGGATGCGCAGGTGTTCGAGGGAGGCGTGCAAGTCGCTCAGCGCCTCGGCAAAACTGTCGTCATAGACAAACGGCTGGCGCAGCTTGATCGACTCCGACAGGCGCTGGCAGGCCACGCCTTGCTGGCGCAGCAGGCGTTGGCAGCGGAACATCACGTCACTGTGGAAAAAGGCCTCGGCCAGGGCGTTGTAGGGGTAGTGCGAGGAACTGGCGCGCTCGTGGATGTCCTGGGCCAGGAAGTACAGCTTGAGGTAGCGGCTGAGCTTGGAGCCCGGCCGGGAGTTGCCGACCCGGTGCAGAATGATTTCTTTGGCGGTGTTCAGCGCGGCGACGACCCGACCGTTTTGCCGCGCCAGTTCCAGTCGGCCCGCTTCGACATCCAGCTTGCGGATCGGCTCGAACAGGGACGATTTTATCTTCAGGTACAGGCCCAGCTCCCAGAACAGTCGCGCCAGGCTTTGCTGCACCGGTTGATTGGAAAACAGCGCCTGCCACAGGACCGACAGCATCCCGTACCAGGCCGCGCCCGCCACCAGCAGCAAGGGCTCGTGCCAGAAGTTGGTGACTTCGCCACCACGCTGGTCGACGCCAATCATGGTGTACACGGCCAGAATCAGCGTGGCCGAGGCAATCGCCCCGTAGCGCTCGCCCAGCGCCCCGAGCATGGTCAGGCCGAAGCTGGCCAGCGCAAGCGCGCAGACCATCAACCAGGGATAGGGGAAGAGCAGTTCGACACTGAGCGCCGAGGCGGTGAAGCACACCAGCGTTACCAGCAAAGCGTTTAGTCGGCCTTGCCAACTGTCATCGGTCTCAGACAGCGCGCTGGCGATAATCCCCAAAAACAGCGGGATAAGCAGCGACATTTCATCCTGATACCAGCAAAAAGCCATGCTGCCGGTCAGGGCAACAAACACCCGGACGCTGTAACTGAACTTGTCCAGTGCCCACAAGCGGCGCAGGGAATGCTGAAAGCTTTTCGATGACATGGAGTGGCGGTGCCTGGCTCGTGATTCGCTAACTTGAGCCAGATAAGACGACAGCGCAATGGCACTGTCACATCGAACACAAAATATTTTTTGGGGTTGCCATCGCGAGCAGGCTCGCTCCCACAAGAGCGGTGCAATTTACCTGTGGGAGCGAGCCTGCTCGCGAAAGCCGCGATACGGTTTCGGACTAGACGTACTGCGCCGCCGCATAGCCCGAAGCCCACGCCCACTGAAAGTTGAAGCCACCCAGATGGCCGCTCACATCCAGCACTTCACCCACAAAGTACAAGCCGGGGCTTTTCAGCGATTCCATGGTCTTGGAAGACACTTCGCGAGTGTCGACCCCGCCCAGGGTCACTTCAGCGGTGCGGTAGCCTTCGGTGCCGGCGGGTACCACTTTCCAGCTCGCCAGTTTTTCAGCCACGAGCGCCAGTTCACCCGGTGTGTACTGCTTCATGGGCTTGGACTCGAACCAGTGCTCGGCCAGCAGGTTGGCCATCTTCTTGGTGAAGATCTCGCCAAGCAGGGTTTTCAGTTCGCTGTTGGGGCGTTCGGCCTGTTGGGTCTGCAACCAGCTCAGCGCATCGAGGTCGGGCAGCAGGTTGATTTCAACCGTGTCGCCGGTGTTCCAGAACGACGAAATCTGCAAGATCGCCGGCCCGCTCAAGCCCCGATGGGTGAACAGGATGTTTTCGCGAAAGCTTTGATCGTTGCAGCTCACCAGGCAGTCCACCGAGGTGCCCGACAGTTCGGTGCAGATCTCTTTGAGCTGATCGGTGATGGTGAACGGCACCAGGCCTGCACGGGTGGGCAGCAAGGTGTGGCCAAACTGTTTGGCGATTTGATAGCCAAAACCGGTAGCACCGAGGGTCGGGATCGACAGCCCGCCGGTGGCGACGACCAGCGACTGGCAGTCAATCGGCCCCAGGGTGGTGTTGAGGCTGTAGCCGTTGTCGGTCTTTTCGATCTGTTCAACCGAGGTGTCCAGGTGCAGGCTCACGCCCGCTTTTTGGCACTCATCGAGGAGCATTTCGAGGATGTCGCTGGATTTGTTATCGCAGAACAGTTGGCCGAGTTTCTTCTCGTGATAGGGCACGCCGTGTTTGGCGACCATCTCGATAAAGTCCCACTGGGTGTAGCGGGCCAGGGCCGACTTGCAGAAGTGCGGGTTCTGCGACAGGAAATTGTTGGGTTCGGTGTACATGTTGGTGAAGTTGCAGCGGCCACCGCCCGACATGAGGATCTTTTTGCCCGCCTTGTTGGCGTGGTCGATCAACATGACCTTGCGCCCACGGCCGGCAGCAGTCAGCGCGCACATCAAACCTGCGGCGCCAGCGCCAATAATCACAACGTCGGTAGAGCGCAAAGCGGTGTCCTCAAACAAATTCAGTGGTGCAAATTGACGTGTAGCCGCTGCCGCAGGCTGCGACCGAGCCCGAAGGAGTCGCGCTTCTAAAAGAAGGCCCTTCGGTCCTTATCGCAGCCTGCGGCAGCGGCTACAGGTTTTAGCAGGTGCAGATAATTACAAAACCCGAACGCGCAATACGCGGCCTTTGATTTTGCCTTCGCTCAAGCGCTGTGCAGCCTGTTTGGCCACGGTGCGGTCAACAGCCACGTAGGCCTGGAAGTCAAAGATCGCAATTTTGCCGACCTGGGCACCCGGGATGCCCGCGTCGCCAGTCAGTGCACCCAGAATGTCGCCCGGGCGAACCTTGTCTTTACGGCCTGCACCGATCACCAGTGTGCTCATGGCCGGCAGCAAAGGTGCGCCGCCCTGAGAGGTGAGGGTGTCCAGGGTTTCCCAGTTCAGAGGGGCTTTCTGCAGCTGCTCGATGGCCTGGGCGCGGTGCGCTTCGGACGGTGCAACCAGGCTGATCGCAACACCTTTTTCGCCAGCGCGGCCGGTACGGCCAACACGGTGAATGTGGATTTCCGAGTCACGGGCCAGTTCAACGTTGAGCACCATATCCAGGGCGTCGATGTCCAGACCACGGGCCGCAACGTCAGTAGCAACCAGTACCGAAGTCGAACGGTTGGCAAACATCGCCAGCACCTGGTCACGGTCGCGCTGTTCCAGATCGCCGTGCAGGCCGACTGCCGAAATGCCCTTGGACGTCAGGTGATCAACGGTTTCCTGAACCTGCTGCTTGGTGAAGCAGAACGCGACGCACGATTGCGGGCGGAAGTGGCCCAGCACCTTGGTCACAGCGCTCATGCGCTCTTCAGGCGAGATCTCGTAGAAACGCTGTTCGATCTGGCTGTCAGTGTGCAGCGCCTCGGCTTTTACTTGCTGAGGGTTGCGCATGAACTTGGACGACAGCTGCTTGATACCGGCCGGGTAGGTGGCCGAGAACAGCAGGGTCTGACGGCGTTCCGGGGTTTTTACAATGATGTCTTCGATGGCGTCGTAGAAGCCCATGTCCAGCATGCGGTCAGCTTCGTCGAGGACCAGGGTGTTCAGACCGTCCAGTACCAGCGAGCCTTTGCGCAAGTGCTGCTGGATACGGCCCGGGGTGCCGACGATGATGTGCGCGCCGTGTTCCAGCGAACCGATTTGCGGGCCGAAAGACACGCCGCCACACAGAGTCAGCACTTTGATGTTGTCTTCAGCGCGGGCCAGACGGCGGATTTCTTTGGCAACCTGGTCAGCCAGTTCGCGGGTCGGGCAGATCACGAGGGCCTGGCAGCCAAAGAAGCGCGGGTTGATCGGGTTCAGCAGGCCGATGCCGAAGGCGGCAGTTTTGCCGCTGCCGGTCTTCGCCTGGGCGATCAGATCCATGCCTTTGAGGATCACCGGCAAGCTCTGCGCCTGAATCGGCGTCATCTGGGCATAACCGAGGGAGTCGAGGTTAGCCAGCATGGCGGCGGACAGAGGCAGAGTGTTAAAAGCGGTGGCAATGGTGGTCACGAGACTGGCCTGCAAAACAAAATGTCGCGCAGTGTACCAGTCCCATGCCCTTCGCCTGAACATTCTGGACGAGATGTCATCCAGTTCTGCTTAAAAAGTCGCTTAATGTTCCAGGTCATGCTCCGAATTGGCTTTGGGTTTACGGCCGTCCTGCGGTGAAAGTTGCAGGAAAATCGCCGCTGCCAGCATTGCCATGATCCCGACTGTCAGGAAGGTCAGCTGGAACGCGCCGAGCACTGTATCCACCCCGTCGCCACCGCCATCGCCCGTAAAACCGCCTAGCAAGGCCCCGGCGCAGGCAACGCCCAGGCTCAGGGACAATTGCGCCACCACCGACAGCAAACTGTTGCCGCTGCTGGCGCTGGCGTCATCGAGGTCGATCAGGGTGACGGTATTCATCGCGGTGAACTGCAACGAGTTGATCGCCCCCAACACCGCCAGCATCGACAACAACAGCGGGTAAGGCGTGTGCTCGGTGACCAGGCCCATGCTTGCGAGCATCAGGCCCAGGGCAAAGGTGTTGGCGGTAAGCACAGTGCGATAACCCGCGCGTTCAATCAGCGGTCGGGCGACCCACTTGGCCAGCATGGCGGCGGCTGCCAGCGGCAGCATGCTCATCCCGGCCTGTGACGGGGAGTAACCCAGGGCGACTTGCAGCAGCAGCGGCACCAGAAATGGCAGGGCGCCGCTGCCCAGGCGCGCAAACAGGTTGCCCAGAATGCCCACCGCAAAGGTTTTGGTTTTAAACAGGGCCGGCGAGAACAGCGGGTTGCTGATATTGCCCGCCCGCAGCCAATAGGCGGCCAGGCACGCCATACCGGCGAACAGCAAGAGCATTACGCGCAGATGGGGCATGTGCAGCTCACCCAGGCCCTCCATGGCAATGGTGATGAAAATCATCGCTGCACCGAACAGCACAAAGCCCAGCCCGTCGAAACGGGTGCGCTCGCTGCCGCGCAAATCCGGAATGAAGTGCCACACCGCCCAGCAACCGAGAACGCCCACCGGCAGGTTGATCAGGAAGATCCAGTGCCAGCTCAGGTACTGCACCATCCAGCCGCCCATGGTCGGGCCGATCAGCGGGCCGAGCAGGCCGGGGATGGTGATAAAGCCCATGATGCGCACCAGTTCCGAGCGCGGGTAAGCCTTGAGCACTACCAGTCGCCCGATGGGCAGCATCAAGGCACCGCCCAGGCCCTGGACGATCCGTGCGCCGATCAGCTCGTTGAGGGTGCTGGACAAGGCACAGAGCAACGAGCCGAAGCTGAACAGGAGGATGGCGCTGAAGAAGATTTTTTTGGTGCCGAAGCGGTCGGCGATCCAGCCCGAAGCGGGGATCAGCAGGGCCACGGTGAGCATGTACGCAACGATCACCCCTTGCATGCGCAGCGGGTTTTCTTTCAGGTCGCTGGCCATGTCGGGCAGGGCGGTGTTGAGGATGGTGCCGTCGAGGGACTGCATGAAAAATGCGATGGCTACTACCCATGGCAGCCAACGCAGGGTTTCAGGGCTCAGAACCGGGCGTACGGGCATAGGACCTCTTTGTTATTGGATTTTCCTGACTTTCGTAGCCGCTGCCGCAGGCGGCGATGGGGCGCGAAGCGGCCCCCCGGATATTGAAGGCCCTGCGGTCCTTATCGCAGCCTGCGGCAGCGGCTACAAAGTTTGGTGATGTCTACAGCGTCAATGTCAGCTTCTTGACCAACGCTCCCGGCAGCAGGTTCGAGGCCGTCTGGCGCTGGTCGTACGTGCTGGACGACAGCAACAATTCGCGCTCGACTGTCAACGCTTCGAGTTGCGAGCCCAGCAGACTATAGACGCTGTCATCAAAGCGCATGGTGTTGACCGGGGCCTTTATCTCGCCGTTTTCGACCCAGAACGTCGCGAAGCGGGTCATGCCGGTCAGACGCGCCGCCGGCTGGTCCGAGTAGTTCAAGTACCACAGGTTGCTGATGTACAGCCCGGTGCCCAATTGCTTGAGGATATCGGCCTGCTCCAGCGTACCCGCCGCCATTGCCAGTGCGCTCGGTGCTTCGCCCCACGGTGCGCCGTTGACCTGCAGGCCATATTCGGCGGCGCTGCGCGAGCCCACCAGTTGCTGGTTGGCTTTGCCGTGTTTGACCAGCGACAAGTCCTGACGCGGGTAACCCTCACCGGAAAACGCCGGGCTCAGGGACTGGCTGACCTGCTCGTCAAAAGACACCAGAGGGCTTAGTTGTGCATCCCCGGCGTAGAGCTTTTGCAACGGGCTGGACTTGCTGGCCAGTGCCTGGGCCGAAAAACCGCCCCAGCACAGCATGCTCATCACTTCTTCCAGCGCCGCCGGGGCCAGGTAGGCGCGGTACTCGCCTGGGGCCAGGGCATGCAGCGGGCGATCCAGAAAGCTCAGTTGCTCGCGGGCCAGTTGCATGCGCCGGGCGAAACGCTCGCTGTCCCAGTCGGCTCCGGCGTAGCTGGCTTTCACCGCTTGGCCGTTGCTGTGAAACAGGCTCCAGTCGAAGTTGAAGCTGTTGGCCTGGTGCCAGCCGAATGCGCCTTCGGAGCTGGCGTAGCCGTAGCTGATAGGGCCGCTGGCATAAAAGCCCACCAGATCCACACCCTCGCAGGCGCTGCGGATTTCTTCCAGTACCCGGGCGGTGTCCGGCAGTGGTCGGCCCTGAACGTTATCGCTGTGCCAGGGCTGCGGGTTCAGCAGTAAATAAGGGTCGGCGGGCAACATCGGCAGGGTATCGCGCAGTTGCTGCAATGCGTCGGCCAGGCGTTGGCAGTCGACGTCCAGCTCGCCTGCCAGGGTGAGGCTGACATCAGCGTGGCGGCCGTCGTTGATCAGCTTGAGGCTCAGGCTTGCTTGCTGCACAAGCCCGGCCTGACGCACCTTGCCCTTGTTGAAACGGATAAATTCCGAGGCCTCGGCGTCATAGCCCAGGGTGAACTGCTCAGGCGGGCGGATCGCTTCGCCCAGCCACTGCACCAATGCTTTGAACTGCTCGGCCTGACTCAATGGGGTACTCATCAGGCATCGCCTCCAAACACGTCAATATTGCTGAACACACACGCCGGGGACGCATGCCCCACGCGGATTACCTGGTTGGGTTCGCCCTTGCCGCAGTTCGGGGTGCCCAGCACCTTGAAGGTACTGGCGTCGCCCACGGCGCTGAGGTTGCGCCAGAACTGCTCGGAAATACCGCGGTAGTTCGGGTTTTTCACCACGCCCTTGAGCTCGCCGTTCTCGATCAACTGACCCCACTCACACCCGAACTGGAACTTGTTGCGCGCATCGTCAATCGACCATGAGCGGTTGGTGGCCATCAGGATTCCGTTTTCGATCCCGCCAATCAATTGGTCCATCGACTGATCGCCGGGTTCGATATTGAGGTTGGCCATGCGGTCAATCGGCGGTCGATTCCAGCCACACGCGCGGCTGTTGGCCACGCCTTCAAGGCCCGAACGGAACTGCGACAGCGCGCCGCCCAACGGGCGCAACAGCAAACCTTCGCGAATCAGGTATTCCTTGTGCGCCGGGGTGCCGTCGTCATCGAAACTGTAGCTGGCCAGCTGCTCCGGAATATCAGGGTCGAAGGTCACGTTCAGCAGTTTGGAGCCGTACTGCAGGCTGCCGAAGTCGCTGGTTTTGACGAAGCTGGTGCCGGCGTAATTGCGTTCGTCACCGAGGATGCGGTCCAGTTCCAGCGGGTGGCCGATGGACTCGTGGATTTGCAGGATCATCTGGTCGGGCATCAGCAGCAGGTCGCGTTTGCCCGCCGGGGTGTTGGGGGCCAGCAGCAGCTTGAGGGCCTGATCGGCGACTTTGGGGGCAGCGCCGATCAGCCCGCAGCGGCTGATGACATCGGCGCCGCCTTGCTGGCCAAAGTTTTCGCGGCCCAGGCTGCGGGTCTGGCTGTCGTTGCCGTCATAGGCGGTGACGCTCATGCCCGGGAATACAAAACGCTGCGCCCGGCGCAACTCGGCGCCTGCGCTGTTGAGATAGATTTGCTCGACGTGATTGAGGCCGAGCGATACGTCCCAGCTCACCAGCCGCTCGTCCTTGGGCACGGCGGCGGATTCGGCACCGAGCAGCTCAAAGCACTGGTTGAGTGACGGGAAGGTCTGATCGAGATCGGGTGAGAAGTAGTCAGCGCGCTCGTGGGACACCGGCTCCTGGCTCAGGTCGAGCAGTGCATGGGCGGCAATCAGTTGCGCCTGGGCTTCGGCACGTTCGAGGGCCGCCTGCAACCCGGCCAGGGACAGGTCATTGGTGGCGGCGTAGGCTTCGACGCCCTTGAGCCGCACCGTCAGCATGGCGCCCTGGTCGTGATTGAATGAAGGAGGTTCTGCGACGTTCTTGCGTACCGACAGGTATTGCCCGGACTCACGTACATAGCGCAGCGAAAAGAACTCGGCCCGGGTGCGCAGCGCGGCAAAGCGCTGCTTGAGCTGAGGGTAGAAATCGAACATGCACAGACCTCCTTGTAGAGAGCGAAACAGCCCTCACCACGCCTCTCCCTCCGGGAGAGGGTTGTGGTGCGGGCTGTGCTTTAAACCGGGCAACCCTTGGCGCGCAGGATGGCGTCAAAGCGATCAGGGTCCAGGGTACCGGCTTCGATGGCGGCAAGCGTCGCCTGTTCACGGGCCAGCAGGTCATGGCAGCGCTTGAGCAGTTCTGGCAGCTCGGAGCGAGAAGCCGCGACCACGCCGTCGCCGTCGCCGATCATCAGGTCACCGGGCATTACCAGCATGCCGGCACACGAGATCGGCACGTTGATTTCGCCGCCGCCGTCAGTGCTCGGGCCGCGGTGTACGCCGCCGATGGCATAGGCCGGCAGTTCACCGGTTTGCCATTCGTCGAGGTCGCGCAGGGCGCCGTTGATCACCACGCCGACAATCCCTGCCTTGAGGGCCATGGCGCGCATGATGCCGCCGAACACGGCACGGGTCAGGTCGGCACTGCCGTCGATCACCAGCACATCGCCCGGGCGGGCCATCTGCATGGCTTTAAGGATCATCAGGTTGTCGCCCGGACGAACCCGGACGGTCAGTGCGCTGCCCAGCATCGGACGGGTGCCGTGGAACGGCTTGAGGCCCAGACCGCCGACGTTACGGCCCAGACAGTCACTGACAGCGGCTGCCGGGATTTTGCTGAATTCTGTGAGCCATTTTGGATCGAGAGGTTCTGCGTTTGGATTAATCAGGAAGCCGGTCGGCCATTTGCTCGAAGAGACGACATCAAACATAGAAAACCTCTTGGCCAGGCAAGGCTGGCGTGACGGGTGGGGCGGGGGGGTGTGGCGCGAAGCGAGGCACTAGAGTAGGCCTGCGTTGAGGCCGGGGCAAGCGGGGCAAGATGAAACAAATAGCCTGTAGCCGCTGCCGCAGGCTGCGATAAGGTCCCAAGGACCTTCGCTCTTGAAAAGCGCGACCCCTTCGGGCTCGATCGCAGCCTGCGGCAGCGGCTACAGGGTGATGCGGTTACTGCGCGGTAAGGCTCACTTCACGCAGTGGCTTGCCGCGTACCGGAGCATCGCCTGCTACGTAGTAGTCGGCAGTGCTGCGCGGCAGTGGCTGGCGGCCACGGATCTTGTCGGCGATTTTCTCGGCGATCATGATCGTCGGCGCGTTCAGGTTGCCGGTGGTGATCAGCGGCATGATCGAGGCATCGACCACACGCAGACCCTGCATCCCGTGTACACGGCCTTCGCCGTCTACTACAGCCATCTCGTCGGTGCCCATCTTGCACGAGCAGGACGGGTGGAAGGCCGTCTCGGCGTGTTCGCGGATAAAGGTATCCAGCTCTTCGTCGGTCTGCTTGTCGATGCCCGGGCTGATTTCGCGGCCACGGTAAGCATCCAGCGCAGGCTGTTGCATGATTTCGCGGGTCAGGCGGATGCCGTCACGGAACTCCTGCCAGTCTTGCTCGGCGGCCATGTAGTTGAACAGGATGCTCGGGTACTCACGCGGGTCCTTGGACTTCACGTTGATCCGGCCACGGCTCGGCGAACGCATGGAACCCATGTGCGCCTGGAAACCGTGCTCTTTCACGCCATTGCTGCCGTTGTAGTTAATCGCTACCGGCAGGAAGTGGTACTGAATGTTCGGCCATTCGAATTCTTCACGGGTGCGGATAAAACCACCGGCTTCAAACTGGTTGCTGGCGCCAATGCCTTTGCCCAGGAACAGCCACTCGGCACCAATGGCCGGCTGGTTGTACCAGAGCAGCGACGGGTACAGCGAAACCGGCTGGGTGCACGCGTACTGCAGGTACAGCTCAAGGTGATCCTGCAAGTTCTGGCCAACACCCGGCAGGTCGTGGACCACTGGAATGTCGAGGCTTTTCAGCAGTTCGGACGGGCCCACACCGGAGCGTTGCAGCACGGTTGGCGAACCGATTGCGCCGCTGCACAGCAGGACTTCTTTACGGGCCTTGGCCAGAATCCGGGTATTGCTGTCGCCGACCATGTAGGAAACGCCAACAGCGCGCTTGCCTTCAAATTCGATCTTGTCGGTCAGGGCGTGGGTGACGATGGTCAGGGTCGAACGCTGCTTGGCCGTGTCCAGGTAACCGCGCGCGGTGCTGGCGCGACGACCGTTTGGCGTCACGGTACGGTCCATCGGGCCGAAACCTTCCTGCTGGTAGCCGTTCAGGTCTTCGGTGCGCGGGTAGCCGGCTTGTACGCCTGCTTCAACCATGGCGTGGAACAATACGTTGTTGCCCTGCTTGGGCGTGGTCACGCTGACCGGGCCATCGCCGCCGTGGTAATCGTTGGGGCCGATGTCGCGGGTTTCGGCTTTGCGGAAGTACGGCAGGCAGTTCAGGTAATCCCAGTCTTCGAGGCCTGGCAGTTTTGCCCAGCCGTCGTAGTCCATCGCGTTACCGCGGATGTAGCACATGCCGTTGATCAGGGACGAACCGCCCAGACCTTTGCCACGGCCACATTCCATGCGGCGATTGTCCATGTGTGGCTCTGGATCGGTTTCGAAGGCCCAGTTGTAGCGACGGCCTTGCAGCGGAAACGCCAGCGCCGCAGGCATCTGGGTGCGGAAGTCGAAACGGTAGTCCGGGCCGCCTGCTTCAAGCAGCAGCACGGTGACGCCTTGGTCTTCAGTCAGACGGGTCGCCAGGGTGTTACCGGCAGAGCCGGCACCGATGATGATGTAATCGAATTCTTGGGACATAAAATGCACCCTCTTTGAAGTTGGTCAGATCAAACCTGGCCCGGTGGGAGCGGGCCTGCCCGCGATTGCATCAGCGCGGTGCAACTGATACACCGCGTCGCCTGCATCGCGAGCAGGCTCGCTCCCACGGGGGGTGTGCGCACGAGTCGGTTTAGAACACCGAAACGTAGTCGCCCAGCTCGACCTGTACCGATTTGATCTGGGTGTACTGCGCCAGCGAGCTGATGCCGTTTTCACGGCCGATGCCCGATTGCTTGTAACCGCCTACCGGCATTTTTGCGTCGGACTCGCCCCAGGCGTTGATCCAGCAAATGCCCGCTTCCAGTTGATGAATCACGCGGTGGGCGCGGTTCAGGTCCTTGGTCACGACGCCGGCAGCCAAACCGAACTCGGTGTCGTTGGCGCGGCGGATCACTTCTTCTTCGGTGTCGTAGGTGAGGATGCTCATCACCGGGCCAAAGATTTCTTCTTTGACGATGGTCATCCCGTCGGTGCAGTCAGTGAACACGGTAGGTGCAACGAATGCGCCCTTGGCCAGGTCGCCCTGGGTCAGACGTTCACCGCCGCACAGTACGCGGGCGCCTTCTTCCTTGCCCTTGGCAATGTAGCCCAGCACACTTTCCATGTGAGCAAAGCTGACCAGCGGGCCGAAATTGGTGTTTTCGTCTTCCGGGTTACCGATGCGGATGCGTGCAACACGCTCCAGGATCTTGGCCTCGAATGCGGCTTTCATTGCAGTCGGGATAAACACGCGAGTGCCGTTGGTGCACACCTGGCCCGAGCTGTAGAAGTTGGCCATCATTGCAGTGTCAGCTGCGCGATCCAGGTCGGCGTCGTCAAAAATGATCAGTGGCGACTTGCCGCCCAGTTCCATGGTCACGTCTTTCAACGAGGAGCTGGTGGCGCTGGCGGTTACTTTTTTGCCGGTTTCGGTGCCGCCGGTGAACGACACTTTTTCGATGCGCGGGTGTTCGGTCAGCCAGGTGCCGACTTCACGGCCGCTGCCGGTCAGGACGTTGAACACGCCGTCTGGCAGGCCGGCTGCGGTGAAGATCTCAGCCAGTTTCAGGGTTGTCAGGGAAGTGACTTCGCTTGGCTTGAAGATCATCGCGTTACCGGCGGCCAGCGCTGGAGCGGATTTCCACAAAGCGATCTGGATCGGGTAGTTCCATGCGCCGATACCGGCCACAACGCCCAGCGGCTCGCGACGGGTGTAAACGAACGAAGTATCGCGCAGCGGGATTTGCTCGCCCTGAATGGCGGTTGCCAGGCCTGCGTAGTATTCCAGCACGTCAGCGCCGGTCACGATGTCGACGTAGCGGGTTTCGGAGTACGACTTGCCGGTGTCCAGGGTTTCCAGAGCAGCCAGTTCATCGTTGCGCTCGCGCAGGATGTCCACGGCGCGACGCAGGATGCGCGAACGCTCCATGGAGGTCATGGCAGCCCAGATTTTCTGGCCTTTTTCAGCGCTGACAACGGCGCGCTCAACGTCTTCTTTGGTGGCGCGTTGCACTTGAGCGAGGACTTCGCCGTTAGCCGGGTTGATGGCATCGAAGGTTGCATCGCTGCTGGCGTCGGTGTAACCGCCGTCGATGTAGAGTTTTTGCAGTTCGAAACGGGCCATAAAATCCTCGCAAGTGCATAAGTGGTTGGCGTTGATCGTGAGTCAGGTGCCATTTGGTTGGGGCAACTCAAACTCACGACAGTTCAGGGGTTAAGCGTTGATTGGGGCCTAACTCACCTGTTTCGCCAGTTGTAGATCCATATATTCGTAGCAGATGCGTTGTGCCTGCTCGGTGTCGAAAGCGTCTCCCGACAGGGCACCCCGCAACCATAGACCATCGATCAGCGCAGCAAGGCCGCGTGCTGCGTTGCGGGCTTCGGCCAACGGCAGGACACGACGAAATTGACAGCACAGGTTCGAGTACAGGCGGTGATCGTTGATCCGCTGCAATCGGTGTAGCGACGGTTGGTGCATGCTGGCGGCCCAAAAGGCCAGCCAGGTTTTCATCGCCGGGCCACTGACCTGACTGGCGTCGAAGTTGCCTTCAACAATCACCTGCAGATGAGCCCGTGGGCTTTCATCGCTTAGCGCCTGGCGCCGCTCGGTAACGTTGTCGATCAAGGCGTTCATCAAGTACCGCATGGTGGCGGCAATCAGACCGTTCTTGTCTTTGAAGTAGTGACTGATGATGCCGTTAGACACACCGGCCAAACGGGCAATCAGCGCAATGCTGGCATCTGCCATGCCGACCTGATCGACAGCCGTCAACGTGGCTTCGATCAACTGCTGGCGGCGTATGGGTTGCATACCGACCTTGGGCATTTTGCAAATCTCCTTAGGCCTGCGAGCAGTGCATAACGATCACTGAGCGAAGGCCAGTCTATTTTGTTTTGATTGAACGTTCAATCAACAAAGAATAAGCTCTGCGACAATTCGTCGCGATTTATGTCGTTTCCCTACGCATGAATGGCGCAAAACGACACGGCAAAAGCTCCGAAACCCTTGTGGGAGCGAACCTGCTCGCGAAGGCTGTCAGCGATACGCACTCTAATGGAATAGGCGCGGTGCCCTTGATGCCTTCGCGAGCGGGCTCGCTCCCACAGACGGCATCTGTCTGGGCGGGTCCGGTTTTTTAGCGGTGTCTTTATATCACTCGACCGTTGGTCGCTAACTAAGCGTTTAGTCGAGTGTTGCCTTGCATCAAGTTCTTCTCTCGCGCTGCCTGGAGCATCCGTGCCATGAGTTCTGCTTCTCTTATAAAGACCCCACCGCAAAAGGTGACGGTCAACGGTTGGGTGTTTTACACCTCCACTGCCTTGATACTTTTGCTGACTGCCATTTTGATCGCTGCCCCCGAAGAAGCAGGCCGCATTCTGGGCATCGCCCAAGAGTGGCTGTCGCGCAGTTTCGGCTGGTACTACATGGTGGTGATCGCCGCTTACCTGATCTTTGTGGTCGGGCTGGCGTTTTCGTCCTACGGCAAATTGAAACTGGGGACCAAGCAAGACACCCCGGACTTCAGCTATGGCGCCTGGGCCGGGATGCTGTTCTCGTCCGGTATCGGTATTTCGCTGCTGTACTTCGGCGCTTCCGAGCCGCTGGACCACTACTTCAACCCGCCTGAAGGCGTGTCGGGCAGCCATGAAGCGGCGCGCCAGGCGTTGCAGCTGACCTTCTTGCACTGGGGCCTGCACGGCTGGGCGATCTATGCACTGGTCGGTCTGGCCGTGGCTTACTTTGCCTACCGTCACAACCAGCCGCTGGCATTGCGTTCGGCGCTGTACCCGTTGATGGGCGAACGCTGGGTCAAAGGTGCTGCGGGGCATGCGGTCGACGGCTTCGGCATGTTCGTGACCTTGCTCGGCCTGGTGACGAACCTGGGAATCGGCTCGATGCAAGTGTCGTCCGGGCTTGAGAACCTGTTCGGCATGGAGCACAGCAATACCAACCTGCTGATCGTGATCATCGTGATGAGCACCGTGGCGACCATTGCCGCAGTGTCGGGCGTTGAAAACGGCATCCGCCGCCTGTCCAACCTGAACATCGTACTGTTCAGCGGCCTGCTGATTTTCGTGCTGCTGTTTGGCCCGACCCTGCACCTGCTCAACGGTTTTGTGCAAAACACCGGCGATTACCTCAACGGTATCGTCATGAAAACCTTCGATCTGTACGTGTACACCGGCGACACCAAAAAGACGGAAGGCTGGCTGGGCCTGTGGACCCTGTTCTACTGGGCGTGGTGGATTTCCTGGGCCCCGTTTGTCGGCATGTTTATCGCGCGTATTTCCCGTGGTCGTACCGTGCGTGAGCTGGTCGCGGGCGTGTTGCTGATTCCGCTGGGCTTCACCCTGGCGTGGTTGTCGATCTTCGGTAACTCGGCACTGGACCTGGTGGTTAACCACGGTGCGGTGGAGCTGGGCAGAACAGCGCTTGAGCAGCCGTCCATGGCGATTTACCAACTGCTTGAGCACTACCCGGCGTCGAAAATCGTGATCGGCGTATCGATCTTTGTCGGCTTCGTCCTGTTCCTGACCCCGGCGGATTCCGGCGCGGTGATGATGGCCAACTTGTCGTGCAAAGGCGGCGATGTGGACGAAGACGCGCCGCACTGGCTGCGGATCTTCTGGTCGGCGGTGATCACCCTGGTGACCATCGGCCTGCTGTTCGCGGGTAACTTTGCGGCCATGCAAACCATGGTGGTACTGGCCGGTCTGCCGTTCTCGGTGGTGTTGATCCTGTTTATGTTTGGCCTGCACAAAGCCATGCGTCAGGACACCCAGATGGAACAGGAACAAGCCGAGCTGGCTGCCCGTGGCCGTCGTGGTTTCAGCGAGCGGTTGAGCGCACAAGACCTGCAGCCGACCCAGGCCGTGGTACAGCGCTTTATGGACAAGCACGTGACCCCGGCACTGGAAGATGCGGCGGTGCAACTGCGCAGCCAGGGCCTGGACGTGCAGACCCTGCTGGGCAGCGCCAAGCGTTGCATGGGCGTGCGGGTGGAGATGGAGGAAGGCAACCCGTTTGTCTACGAAGTCAGCCTGGACGGCTACCTGGCCGCGCCGAGCGAGTCTGAACAGGATGAAGTGCGCAGCCGTTACTACCGGGCCGAGGTGTATTTGCACAACGGTAACCAGGAGTACGACCTGATGGGCTTCACCCAGGAGCAAATCAGCCGTGACGTGCTCGATCAGTTTGAAAGCCATCGCCAGCTCCTTGGCAGGGTGTATAGCTAAAAACAGTTGATAACCTCCTGTGGGAGCGAGCCTGCTCGCGAGGCTCTCGAGAGCGCTACGTTGTTAAAGCCCTTCGCGAGCAGGCTCGCTCCCACAGTGTTTGTGTTTGCACGTCACCCCAGATTCTTGCCCAACAGCGCGTGATACAGCTCTGTATCCCCCAGTATCCCCACCACTTTGTGATTGTCGTGCAGCACCAGTTTGTTGCCGGTCTGGTAGCGGATTTGCAGCGCATCGCGCATGCCGATCCCGCTGTCCACCAGGGTTGGCCCGCGCCCTAATCCCTCTACCGCCTGCCCGCGAGTCCAGTGCTGCAAGTCCACGACACTGGCACCCTGGCGCACGCCCTTGATGGTGTTGCCCTCCGCCAGGTCAATCCACGAGTCATCCCCCGGATCAATGCATACCGAACCGTTAATGCGTTTGCAGTTGTCCAGTGTGCGCATCAGGCTGCGCCCGCACAGAACGTTCAACGGGTTGGTGTGGGCCACGAACGTGCGCACATAGTCGTCCGCCGGGTTGAGCACGATCTCTTCGGGTTTGCTGTACTGGATGATCTTGCCGTCTTTCATGATTGCGATGCGGCTACCCAGTTTCAGCGCCTCATCCAGGTCGTGGCTCACAAACACAATGGTCTTGTTCAGCTTGCGTTGCAGCTCCAGCAACTCGTCTTGCAGGCCTTGACGGATCAGCGGATCAAGGGCCGAGAAGGGCTCATCCATCAGCAGAATATCGGCGTCCATCGCCAGTGCCCGCGCCAGGCCAACACGCTGTTGCATGCCGCCGCTCAATTCATCGGGCTTTTTATTACGCCATTGGGTCAGGCCTACCAGCTCCAGCTTTTCGTCCACCAGCTTGCGCCGTTCCTTTTCAGGGCGACCCTGCATCTCCAGGCCGAAGCTGATGTTCTCGCGCACGGTCAGCCAGGGCATCAGGGCGAACTTTTGGAACACCATGGCGATGCGCTGGGTGCGCATCATCTTCAGCTCTGCGGGGGTACACGAAGCGATGTCGATCTGCTTGCCTTCGTGCTCCACAAACAACTGGCCACGGCTGACCGTGTTGAGCCCGTTGATGCAGCGCAGCAGGCTGGATTTGCCCGAACCGGACAAACCCATCAGCACGCAGATTTCACCTTTGTCGATGTCCAGGCTGGCTTTTTCGACGCCTACAATCTGCCCGGTTTTTTTCAGGATCTGATCCCGCGACAGCCCCTGGTCCAGCAGGCTCAGTGCCTCGCGGGGGTCTTTGGCGAAGATTACGTCAACCTTGTCGAAGCGAATAATACTCATGCGTCAGCTCCCGCTTTGGCTTCCGGCTGTTTGCAGATGCGGTCGAGCATGATGGCCAGCAACACAATCGCCAGCCCGGCTTCAAAGCCCAGGGCGATGTCGGCGGTATTGAGTGCGTTGACCACCGGTTTGCCCAGGCCATCAGCGCCTACCAGGGCAGCGATCACCACCATCGACAGTGACAGCATGATGCATTGGGTTATCCCGGCCGCGATGCTCGGCATGGCGTGGGGCAGTTCAATGCGCGTGAGCAACTGGCGGCGCGAACAGCCAAATGCCTTGCCGGCATCGAGCAGTTCATGGGGGACGTCGCGAATGCCCAGGTACGTCAGGCGGATCGGTGCCGCAATCGCAAACACCACGGTGGAGATCAGCCCCGGCACCACGCCCAGGCCAAACAGGGTCAGGGTCGGGATCAGGTAAACGAAGGTGGGCACTGTCTGCATCAAGTCCAGTACCGGGCGCATGAAGGTATAAAACATCGGTTTGTGCGCGGCGAGAATCCCCAGCGGTACCCCGATGATCACGCACACAAAGGTGGCGAACAGCACCTGGGCCAGGGTTTCCATGGTCTCCTGCCAATAACCCAGGTTGAGGATCAGCAGAAACGACAGCGCGACAAAAACGGTGAGCCCCCACTTGCGCTGAATAAAGTGTGCCAGCAGGACAATCAGCCCGATAAACACGAAAGGGTTGAACCAGGTCAGCGCAAAGGTCACGGCGTGGATCATTGCTTCCAGCGTGCTCGCGATGGCATCGAAGGTGCTGGCACCGTGTTTGGTCAACCAGTCGACGAAGCTTGCGATGTATTCGCCCAGAGGGATTTTTTGATCGATGAGCATGGTAGTGAACGTCCGCATGCAGGGGGATTGAAACGGAGCCAGACGGGCAAGCCGTCTGGCGCCCGCGATTATTTCGCGAGGCTGGCTTTCACGGCCTCAAGGCCCGGTTTGCCATCGATCGTGGTCACGCCCGCGAGCCAGGTATCGAGCACGTGCGGGTTCTGTTTGAGCCAGGCTCGGGCGGCGACGTCCGGTTTGGTTTTGTCATCCAGCACCTTGCCCATCAGGGTGCTTTCCATGTCGAGGGTAAAGACGAGGTTTTTCAGCAGTTGGCCGACGTTGCTGCATTCCTCGCTGTAGCCCTTGCGGGTGTTGGTGTAGATGGTTGCCTGGCCGTAGTTGGGGCCGAAGAAATCATCGCCACCGGTGAGGTACTTCATCTTGAAACGGGTGTTCATCGGGTGCGGTTCCCAGCCCAGGAACACCACGTCGGTGTCGCGTCGCTGGGCGCGGTCAACCTGGGACAGCATCCCGGCTTCGCTGGACTCCACAATCTTGAAGCCTGCGTCCTTGAGGCCGAACGCGTTCTTGTCGATCATGGTCTGGATCATGCGGTTGCCATCGTTGCCCGGCTCGATGCCGTAGATCTTGCCGTCCAGTTCCTTCTTGAATTTAGGCAGGTCGGAGAAGTCCTTGAGGCCCTTGTTATAGAGCGCTTCGGGTACGGCGAGGGTGTACTTGGCGTTCTCCAGGTTGGCACGCACGGTTTCGACAGTACCCGCGTCGCGATAGGCCTTGATGTCGTTTTCCATGGTCGGCATCCAGTTGCCCAGGAACACGTCCATGTTCTTGCCGTCGGCCAGCGACTTGTAGGTGACCGGCACGGAAATCATGGTGGTTTTGGTTTTGTAACCGAGGGCCTTGAGCACCTCGCTGGTGACCGCGGTGGTGACGGTGATGTCGGTCCAGCCGACATCCGAGAAGTTAACCGTGTTGCATTGCTCCGGTTCTGCAGCCTGGGTGATGACGGGCAGACTCAGCAATGCAGCCAACAACAATGGGGAACCTTTCATGTGGGGACTCCTGGCGTCTAGGTGGCGGTTTTCGATCGAAAAGCCGCACGTAATCAGTTGCGGTTGGGCGATGCCCGGCAGGCGTGTTGCCGGTGCATCCAGCAATCGAGTCGAGACTGATCATGTAACAGTGAAAATCAAACGCCTACAGGGGGAGTCGCATCCAGTACAGGGAGGGTCGTATCTGATACCTGCGAGGTCGTATCTAGACGAATGATGCTTAAAAACTGCCCTTTTCATGCATATTCACCCTCTAAAACGTCGAGGGCGCTGGCAGGCAAAGGCGAGTCGTAGCTGGACGTTTTTGCCGATCACAAACCCCCCATGATGAGTGCATTCCTTGCGAGGCTCGTGCTCATGGCTATCAGCGTGTTTGACCTGTTCAAGATTGGCATCGGCCCCTCAAGTTCCCACACCGTGGGCCCGATGCGCGCCGCAGCGCTGTTTGTGCAGGGCTTGCGCGAGCGTGGCCAGTTGCAGCAGGTGCGCCGTATCGAAGTGCAGCTTTACGGCTCCCTGTCCGCCACCGGCATTGGCCACGGCAGCGACAACGCCGTGATCATGGGCCTGATGGGGGAATGGCCGGACGCCATTGATCCGTCCTGCATCGGTCCGCGTATCGCCGAGCTGCGCGAAACCGGGACCCTGTTACTCGACGGCTCTTTGCCGATCCCGTTTGTGTGGGCGCAGGACATGCGCCTGATCGACGAAAACCTGCCGTTTCATCCCAATGCCATGACCCTGGTGGCGCACACCGGGCAGGGCGAATTGCACTGCGATACCTACTACTCGGTAGGCGGTGGTTTTGTAGTGGATGCCGCGCAAGCAGCCAGCGGGGTGCTGGACATGGATCGCACCGCGTTGCCTTATGACTTTTGCAGCGCCGCCGAACTGCTCGAGCTGTGCCGTGAACATCATCTGAGCGTGGCTGCATTGATGATGGCCAACGAACGCACGTGGCGCAGTGAAGACGAAATCCGTTGTGGCCTGATCAAACTCTGGCGCGCCATGCAGGACTGTGTCGAGCAAGGCTTGAAGCACGAAGGCATCCTGCCTGGCGGTTTGAATGTGCGCCGTCGCGCCGCCCGTTTGCACCGCAGCCTGCAGGAAATCGGCAAGCCCAATGTGATCGGTTCCACCCTCAGCGCCATGGAGTGGGTCAACCTGTTTGCACTGGCGGTCAACGAAGAAAACGCCGCAGGCGGGCGCATGGTCACGGCGCCCACCAACGGCGCGGCCGGGATCATCCCGGCGGTGCTGCACTACTTCATGAAATTCAGCGATGAAGTCAGCGAAGCCCATGTGGTGGACTACTTGCTGAGCGCGGCGGCCATCGGCATTTTGTGTAAAAAGAACGCCTCGATTTCCGGCGCGGAAGTGGGCTGTCAGGGTGAAGTCGGCTCGGCCTGTGCCATGGCGGCTGCCGGGCTGGCGCAAATCCTCGGTGCCACGCCCGAGCAGCTGTGCAACGCCGCTGAAATCGGTTTGGAGCACAACTTGGGTTTGACCTGCGACCCGGTGGGCGGGCTGGTGCAAGTGCCGTGCATCGAGCGCAACGCCATTGCGGCAGTTAAAGCGATCAACGCCGCACAAATGGCCTTGCGTGGCGACGGCCAGCACTTTATCTCCCTGGACCGTGTGATCCGTACCATGCGCGACACCGGCGCCGACATGCATGACAAATACAAGGAAACCTCACGCGGCGGGTTGGCGGTCAGTGCGGTGGAGTGCTGAGCCATTAAAGCGCATGCCGACCTCTTTTAGCGCATTCGTACTTTTCGTGACATTCCATTACGGCTCCTTTTCGGCCGCCTTCCCACAAGTGATACCAATGTGCTCAACAGCGGCGTTTAAAGTGCGCGCCAAGCGTATAGCGCGCGTTTAATTCGTGTTTTGTTACAAGCTGACTAGACACATTGCGACGTCGTTTTCAGGCTTTGTTGAATGGCCATTCAAGTTTAGGCATGGCATTTGCGTTGTCATGTCAAAGCCCCATGAAATGGAGGCCATAACAAGAGCCTGTGCCTGAGGCCATCACCCGCTTTGTGTGAGGAGATACCGCGATGACGTCGTTCAACTCCGGGGCCCAACCCCAGAACCGTACGCCTCAATCCATCGGCTTTCTGCTGCTGGACAATTTCACGCTCATTTCTTTGGCCTCTGCGATAGAGCCTTTGCGCATGGCCAACCAGTTGTCGGGTCGTGAGTTGTATCGCTGGAGCACCCTCAGTGCGGATGGCAGCCAGGTATGGGCCAGTGACGGCCTGCAAGTGACCCCCGACGCCAGCATGCACAAGGCCCCGGCACTGGACATGGTCATCGTGTGCGGCGGTATCGGTATTCAACGCACTGTCAGCCGTGAACACGTGTCATGGCTGCAAAGCCAGGCGCGCCAGTCTCGCCGCCTGGGTGCGGTATGCACGGGCAGTTGGGCCTTGGCCTACGCGGGTTTGCTCGACGGTTTTGATTGCAGCGTGCACTGGGAGTGCCTGGCTTCGATGCAGGAAGCCTTCCCGCGTGTAGTCATGAGCACCCGCCTGTTTACCCTTGATCGCAGCCGCTTCACCAGTTCGGGCGGCACCGCGCCGCTGGACATGATGCTGCACCTGATCAGCCGCGATCATGGTCGCGAGCTGTCGGCGGCCATCTCTGAAATGTTTGTGTATGAACGCATTCGCAACGAGCAGGACCACCAGCGTGTACCGCTTAAACACATGCTGGGCACCAACCAGCCCAAGCTGCAGGAAATCGTCGCACTGATGGAAGCCAACCTCGAAGAGCCTATCGACCTCGACGAGCTGGCGGTTTACGTCACCGTGTCGCGGCGTCAGCTGGAGCGGCTGTTCCAAAAGTACCTGCACTGCTCGCCGTCGCGTTACTACCTCAAGCTGCGGCTGGTGCGGGCGCGGCAGTTGCTCAAGCAAACACCGATGTCGATTATCGAGGTGGCGGCGGTCTGCGGGTTTGTGTCGACGCCGCACTTCTCCAAGTGCTACCGCGAATACTTCGGCATACCGCCACGGGACGAGCGCGTGGGTTCCAACACTGCACAGCAAACCACTCTGGTGCAGATCCCGCAGTCCCTGCTGATAACCCCGCTGGCCGGGCCGATGTCAGCCTTGAACCAGGCGCGCAACGAATCGACGTTTGCCAGTGTGAGGCTCTAACAATCAAGAACGCCCTCACCCGGAGGGAGAGGGCGCCGATTGGTGGGGTAGTGCAGATCGGCTTCTGTCTTTAGTTCCCTCTCCCTTTGGGAGAGGGGTAGGGTGAGGGGCTTTTTGCTTTATCCGGCCTTGCTTTGCTTGAACTTCATCAACCCCGGCAGCAACTGCTGGTCAATCGCCTGGCGTACCGCTGGCAGAATCGTCGCGCTGCCGGTGTAGAGTTTTTCGACCAGGCCCTTGAGTGCGCGAGCATTGGTTTCATTCAGCCCGCAGACCACGGCTGTACAGGCTTGCTCGGCATTGCCCGATACCTCGAACCCCAGCGCGCGCAGCTCGCTCACCAGATCCTGCTCATCAATCAAATCCGCGTGCATCATGATTTTTTGTCCTTTATATGAGGCGCGATCGAAGCTTGATTCTGGTAGGGCTTTGGTCAGTGGGCAAGGCCGGTTTGGCGATATGTCTGATACGCCTAAGAACAGGTCGTTTTAAGGCAAGGCGATCGTGCGGCCCACATACGCGGGCGTTGGCAGATCGCGTTGCTCGCGCTCAATCGCCTGCAGCAAGGTCAGCGTATGTTCGCCGAACGGCGCAGACCGCGGGCCCGCCAGGTCGACATGCAGCAGCATTTGTTCATTGCCCGCCAAAGCCCGCTCATCACCGACCAGGTGCAGGCTGTGATAAACGTGCAGGCGTTTTTTATCGTGGCCGATGAGTTGGGTGCGCACTTCAACCTGGGCGCCGAGTTTCACCTCGTGCAGGTAATTGAGATGCACCTCCAGGGTGAACAGTGAATGACCGCTGGCTTCGCGGTTCTGGCTGTCGAGCCCCAGGCGGTCCATCAGCGCATCGGTGGCGTAGCTGAATATCAGCAGGTAAAACGCGTCGCGCAAGTGGCCGTTGTAATCGACCCATTCTTCACGAATGGGGGTGCTGTAGGTGGTGAGGCTGGGCATGGGGAACCTCGGTCAATCGTTGATGGCAATGCCATGTTTGAGTTTGGTCGCGTTGACCGCTTCCATCACTGCCAGCAGGCAGTCATCACGATAGCTCTCCAGCGCGCCAATGCTGTGGCTACCCAGTTGCTCAGTGGTGCCTTCGACCACGTCGTCGATCAGTTTTTCGCTGAGTTCCGGTGCGGGTAAATAGGTCCAGGGCAGTTGCAGGGCCGGGCCGAACTGGTTCATGAAGTGACGCATCCCGGCATCGCCACCGGCCAGGGTATAGGTCAAAAAGGTGCCCATGAACGACCAGCGCAAACCCGCGCCAAAACGTATGGCGTCGTCAATTTCACCGGTGGTGGCCACCCCGTCATTGACCAGATGCAACGCCTCGCGCCACAAGGCTTCGAGCAGGCGGTCGGCAATAAAACCGGGGACTTCCTTGCGCACATGCAGGGGGCGCATGCCCAGGGATTGATAGACCTTGATCGCCGCTTGAATCGCCTCGGGAGCGGTTTTTTGCCCACCCACCACTTCGACCAGTGGCAGCAGGTAAACCGGGTTGAACGGGTGCCCGACGATGCAGCGCTCCGGGTGCGTGGATGTTTCGTAGAACTCGCTGGGCAGCAGGCCCGAGGTGCTGGAACCGATCAATGCATCGGGTTTGGCGGCGGCGCTGATTTTGCTGTGCAGTTCGAGTTTCAGATCGAGTCGCTCGGGGGCGCTTTCCTGAATGAAATCGGCGTCGCGCACGCACTCTTCAATGGTGCTGACAAACCGCAGTCGGTCCTGGGATGCACCTTCAGCGAGGCCGCTTTTTACCAGGGCTGGCCAGGCTTTGGCGACGCGTTTGCGCAGGGCTGCTTCGGCGCCGGGGGCCGGGTCCCAGGCCACCACGTCCAGCCCGTGGGCGAGGGCGCGAGCGACCCAGCCGCTGCCGATTACACCGCTGCCAAGGGCGGCGAAGGTTTTGATGTGGGTGATAAAGGTCATGGTCTGTTCCTGGATATAAACAATGTGATGCCGTGGGAGCGAGCCTGCTCGCGAAGGCCCCAAGGGCGCCGCGATAACTCGGTTAACAGGCGTTATCGTTGACGACCTTCGCGAGCAGGCTCGCTCCCACAGGCAATGGTGCTGCGTAGCTGCTCAGCGGCGCTCTTTAAGCCCCATCTTCACCCGGCCTTCTGCCGGGCTCAGCACGCGGGCGCCAAGGCGGCTGAGGATCTCGGCGGCGCGTTCCACCAGTTGGCCGTTGGTGGCCAGCACCCCGCGGTCCAGCCACAAGTTGTCTTCGAGCCCAACCCGCACGTTGCCGCCCAGCAGAACCGCCTGCGCGGCCATCGGCATTTGCATGCGGCCAATCCCGAAACCGGCCCACACCGCATTGGCGGGCAGGTTGTCGACCATGGCTTTCATGCTGGTGGTGTCCGCCGGCGCGCCCCACGGGATACCCAGGCACAGCTGGAACAGCGGGTCATCAAGCAAACCTTCCTTGATCATTTGCTTGGCGAACCACAGATGGCCGGTGTCGAAAATTTCCAGTTCGGCTTTCACGCCCAGTTCCTGGATACGCTTGGCGCCCGCCCGCAGCTGTGCCGGGGTGGACACGTAAATCGTGTCGCCGTCGCCAAAGTTCAGGGTCCCGCAGTCCAAGGTGCAGATTTCCGGCAGCAGCTCCTCGACGTGAGCCAGGCGGGTCAGCGGGCCGACCAGATCGGTATTGGGGCCAAACTCCATCGGGTTCTCGCCGGGGCCGATATGCAAGTCACCGCCCATCCCGGCCGTGAGGTTGACGATGATGTCGATGTCCGCCTCGCGGATGCGCTCCATCAGTTCGCGGTACAGCGCCACATCGCGGCTGAACTGCCCGGTTTTTGGATCGCGCACATGGCAATGCACCACCGTGGCTCCGGCCTTGGCCGCTTCCACGGCAGCGTCGGCAATTTGTTTGGGCGTGACCGGCACTAAAGGGCTGCGCCCGCTGGTGTCGCCGGCACCGGTGAGTGCGCAGGTGATGATGACGTCGTGGTTCATGGGGCATTTCCTTGGGGCGTAGAGCGCCACACCGCAGCCATTGCGGGCTGCGAGGGTGGGCTCGGTGTTGAATTATTTAGCGCTGAGCTTCAGGTGTTCGGCAGCGGGTTTGCCATCCACGGTGGTGACGCCTTCAAGCCAGCGCTGCAGGTCTTGCGGATGGTCCTTGAGCCACTGGCGGGCCGAGACTTGGGCATCCTTGTGGTCCAGTAGCGGCTGCATCATGCGGCTCTCGTCTTCAGCGCTGAAAGTCAGGTTGCTGAGCAAACGACTGACGTTCGGGCAGCGGCTGGCGTAGTCCGGGGTGGTGACGGTCCATACCGTGGCCAGGCCCTCATCAGGGCCCAAGGCATTTTCGCTGCCGGTGAGGTAGGTCATGTCCTGATTGATGTTCATCGGGTGCGGGGTCCAGCCGAAAAACACAATCGGCTCGTTGCGATTCACCGCGCGGGTTACCGCCGAGAGCATCCCGGCCTCACTGGACTCCACCAGCTGGAACTTGCCCAGGCCAAACTGGTTTTTCTCGATCATGGCCTTTATTTGGGTGTTGGCGCCGGAGCCCGGTTCGATCCCGTAAATCTTGCCACCCAGCTCTTTCTCGAACTTGGCAATGTCGGCAAAGCTCTTGAGCCCCTTGTCCGCCATATAGGTCGGTACGGCGAGCATGGCCTTGGCGTCTTTAAGGCTCGGCTCGGCCAGTACCGTGACCTGTTTGGCGTCCACAAACGGGGTAATGCTCTGGTTCATGATCGGGTTCCAGTAACCCAGAAACATGTCCAGTCGCTTGTCACGCATGCCGGCGAAGATGATTTGCTGTGAGGCACTGGTTTGTTTGGTTTTATAGCCGAGACCGTCGAGCAGGGTTTGCGCCATGGCGCTGGTGGCGATCACGTCGGTCCAATTGACCACGCCCATGCGTACGTTCTTGCACGATGCATCCTCAGCCGCCAACACGTAGGGGCTCAGTACCAACAGGCAACAGCTGATCAGTCGTTTCATGGGTGGGGCCTCGGCAGGTTGTTATTGGGGGTATCGGCGTCTTTGTGCGCCGTGATGCCAAGGTACGCAGGCTGGGTGCTGCGCAACCGCACTGGGGCGACGTGGATTTGCACTGCAGCGACCTGACTGTGTTTCAATCCGCTGAACCGATTTGCGAGCGCCCCTATGGCCCAGGATTTTTACTTCCTTCTGCTGCCCGGCTTTTCCTCAATGGGCTTTATTTCGGCCATCGAGCCGCTGCGGGTGGCGAACCGTTTTCGCGGTGAGCTGTATCGCTGGCACGTGCTCAGCTGCGAGGGGGGCGCCGTGTTGGCGAGCAACGGCATGTCGGTCAATGCCGAGGGCGGGCTGGGGGCACTTGAAGCCGGTGCGACGTTGCTGGTGGTGGCCGGCTTTGATCCGCTGACCCACGTGACCCCGGCCTTGATCCAGTGGCTGCGGCGCCTGGACAACGACGGCGTAACCTTGGGCGGCATCGACACGGGCAGCGTGGTTCTGGCACAGGCGGGCCTGCTCGACGGCTATCGCCTCACCCTGCACTGGGAGGCGCTGGAAGCGTTCAAGGAGTCATACCCCAAGCTGCACGTGACTCAGGAACTGTTTGAAATTGACCGCCAGCGCATCACCTGTGCGGGTGGCACTGCCTCCATCGACCTGATGCTGGATCTGATTGCCCAGGCCTATGGGCCGGAGTTGGCGATTCAGGTATCGGAACAGTTCGTGCTCGGGCGCATCCGGCCCCGCAAAGACCACCAGCGCATGCAGGTTGCCACGCGTTATGGCATCCACAACAAAAAACTGGTGCAGGTGATTGGCGAGATGGAACAACACAGCGAGCCGCCGCTGAGCACCTCGCAACTGGCGCTGGGCATCAACGTTACCCGGCGCCAGCTGGAGCGCCTGTTCCGTTTGCACCTGAACGACACCCCGCGCAACTTCTACCTGGGCCTGCGCCTGGAAAAAGCCCGGCAACTGCTGCGCCAGACCGACATGAGCGTGCTGGACATCAGCATTGCGTGCGGCTTCGAATCACCGTCGTATTTCACCCGCAGCTACCGGGCACGGTTTACCTGTGCGCCGAGGCAGGATCGGGTGACGGGTACTAACCCTTAAGCAACGCCGCACACGCTGCCTTGAACGCGTCATGCTGATATTTGTTCAGCGAGGCGGGCAGGTCGAAGGCGTGTTTCTTGAATTGCGCGTTGAGGGTTTGCGGGGACAGCAGTTGCACGTCGCAATCGTCCAGCAACTGGATAAGGCCTTCGATCTTGAACGTGGTCGGGCCACCGGCGAACTCGCCTTTTTTACTGCGCTTTTTGATCACGATGCGGGTGATGGCGTTGGCCTTCACAAAGGCTGCAACCTGCGCCGCGAAGGCTTTGACGCTGGCAGCGTTTTCATCGTCGTCGAGGGCGATCTTTTTGGTGGCATTGGCCACGTGCTCAAGGCCATTGGCGCCCTGCGTGGCCAGGGCGAAGATGGCTTCGCTGCCTTTGATTTCGATACCGCAAATAGTCATAAAAACCTTTTCCTGGGGGCGGATGTAAAGCCTGTAGCCGCTGCCGAAGGCTGCGACAAGGGCCGAAGGATCTTCGCTCCTGAAAAGGCGCGGCCCCTTCGGGCCCGATCGCAGCCTTCGGCAGCGGCTACAAAAAAGCGGGGGTCACTCCTGCCCGATCGATTCCAAAAATTCTGAGCGGTCGTCGCTGATACGGGCCATGCAGTCGTTTTGGGCGATGTTGAAGGTTTCGGTGCCGGCAGTGGCAGGGAACACGGCAATCGCGCAGTCGGCGTCTCGCTGGTGCAACCACAGCGCCTGGGCGGTCTTGATTTTGCTGATGATGTTATTGAGCTGGGTCGGATTATTGCCGTACAGCGACGTCATGCGCTCCTGCAAGGCCTCGTAGTTTTCAGTCAACAACAGCTCGGCAGCATTCTTGCTGTACACCGAACACGCCAGTGTTTGCTGGTCGTTTTCTACCGCATCACACGGGTTGTAGTCGGCATCATCGGCGGCGTAGGCGCCGCTGCTGATCAACGCCAAGGCCAGGAGAATCGATTTCATTGCGGCTTCCTAATCCATAGTTGGGGCAGATTCTGGCTTATGCGTCGGCCAAAGAACAGTCACGCAGCATAGGCCATGACATTGCCGTTGACCGCATTGTCGTGGATTGACGCTTTCGGCAATTGCGCTGTCGCTTTTGCACCCGGCTGGTTTTGACCCCGGGCCTATGCTGGCCCCAAAGCGCCGGCAGACGATTCGGCGCAACAAAACGCCAATAAGGGGACGCCTGATGAGCCCAGCCGAGTTGCACGCCGACAGCATCGTTATCGACGGGCTGATCATTGCCAAATGGAACCGCGAACTGTTCGAAGACATGCGCAAAGGTGGCCTCACGGCAGCCAACTGCACCGTCTCGGTATGGGAAGGCTTTCAAGCCACGATCAACAACATCGTCGCCAGCCAGACCCTGATCCGTGAAAACAGCGACCTGGTGATCCCGGTCAAGACCACCGCCGACATTCGGCGTGCCAAGGCGCTGGGCAAAACTGGGATCATCTTCGGCTTCCAGAACGCCCATGCCTTTGAAGACCAGCTCGGCTACATCGAGATCTTCAAGCAGCTCGGGGTTGGCGTGGTGCAGATGTGCTACAACACCCAGAACCTGGTGGGCACCGGTTGCTACGAACGCGATGGCGGGCTCTCGGGCTTTGGCCGCGAGGTGGTGGCTGAAATGAACCGTGTCGGGATCATGTGCGACCTGTCCCACGTGGGCTCCAAAACCTCGGAAGAGGTGATCCTGGAATCGAAAAAACCGGTCTGCTACTCCCATTGCCTGCCGTCCGGCCTTAAAGAACACCCGCGCAACAAATCCGACGCTGAACTCAAATTCATTGCCGACCATGGCGGCTTTGTCGGCGTGACCATGTTCGCGCCGTTTCTGGCCAAGGGCATCGATTCGACCATCGACGACTACGCCGAAGCCATCGAGTACACGATGAATATCGTCGGTGAAGACGCCATTGGCATTGGCACCGATTTCACCCAGGGCCACGGTCAGGACTTCTTCGAGATGCTGACCCACGACAAGGGCTATGCCCGCCGTCTGACCAGCTTCGGCAAGATCATCAACCCGCTGGGCATCCGCACCGTGGGCGAGTTCCCCAACCTCACCGAAACCCTGCTCAAACGCGGCCACCCCGAGCGCGTGGTGCGCAAGATCATGGGCGAGAACTGGGTCAACGTCCTTAAGGACGTCTGGGGCGAATAAGCGCCGTCAATCAGTTGCTTTGTGCCCTGTAGCCGCTGCCGAAGGCTGCGATGGGGTGCGAAGCGCCCCCGCAGATTCTGAAGGTCCTTCGGCCCTTATCGCAGCCTTCGGCAGCGGCTACAGGGTTACTCAATATTTGGAGTTTGATGTCATGGCTAAAATCGCCCCGCAATTGCCTATCGAAGTCGACAGCGAAACCGGCGTCTGGACCTCCGACGCCCTGCCGATGCTCTACGTGCCCCGGCATTTTTTCGTCAACAACCACATGGGCATCGAAGAAGTCCTGGGCGCTGACGCCTATGCCGAAATCCTCTACAAGGCCGGCTACAAATCCGCCTGGCACTGGTGCGAAAAAGAAGCCGAATGCCACGGCATCGAAGGCGTCGCGGTGTTCGAACACTACATGAAACGCCTGTCCCAGCGCGGCTGGGGCCTGTTCACTATCCAGGACATCGACCTGGATAAAGGCACCGCCACCATCAAGCTTGAACACTCCTGCTTCGTCTACGTGTACGGCAAGGTCGGGCGCAAGGTCGACTACATGTTCACCGGCTGGTTTGCCGGCGCCATGGACCAGATTCTGCAAGCGCGCGGCAGCCACATTCGCACGGTGGCCGAACAGGTTTATAGCGGCTCGGAAGAAGGCCATGACCACGGCTTGTTTATCGTCAAACCGTTGTAAGGCGAGGATCGGGATATGGCGTTCGAAGCAATGTTTGAGCCGATTCAAATCGGCAAACTGACCATCCGCAACCGTGTGCTCAGCACCGCCCACGCCGAGGTCTATGCCACCGATGGCGGCATGACCACCGAGCGTTACGTGCAGTACTACGAAGAAAAGGCCAAGGGCGGTATTGGCCTGGCGATCTGCGGCGGCTCATCGGTGGTGGCCATCGACAGCCCGCAAGAGTGGTGGAGTTCGGTCAACCTGAGCACCGACCGCATCATCCCGCACTTCCAGAACCTGGCCGACGCCATGCACAAGCATGGCGCCAAGATCATGATCCAGATAACCCACATGGGCCGCCGCTCGCGCTGGGACGGCTTCAACTGGCCAACCCTGATGTCACCTTCCGGCGTGCGCGAACCGGTGCACCGCGCCACCTGCAAAACCATCGAGCCCGAAGAAATCTGGCGCGTGATCGGCAACTACGCCAGCGCCGCTGGCCGGGCCAAAAAAGGCGGGCTGGACGGTGTGGAACTGTCGGCCGTGCACCAGCACATGATCGATCAGTTCTGGAGCCCGCGCGTCAACAAACGCACCGATGAATGGGGCGGCAGCTTTGAAAACCGCATGCGCTTTGGCCTCGAAGTGCTCAAGGCCGTGCGCGCTGAAGTCGGCCCGGATTTTTGCGTGGGCATTCGCCTGTGCGGCGACGAATTCCACCCCGATGGCTTGAGCCACGAGGACATGAAGCAAATCGCCAAGTACTACGACGACACCGGCATGCTCGACTTTATCGGCGTGGTCGGCTCGGGCTGTGATACCCACAACACCCTGGCCAACGTGATTCCGAACATGAGTTATCCACCGGAGCCGTTTTTGCATTTGGCGGCCGGTATCAAAGAAGTAGTCAAGGCGCCTGTACTGCACGCGCAAAACATCAAGGACCCGAACCAGGCCACGCGCATTCTGGAAGGCGGTTATGTGGACATGGTGGGCATGACCCGCGCCCACATCGCCGACCCGCACCTGATTGCCAAAATCAAAATGGGCCAGATCGACCAGATAAAACAATGCGTGGGCGCCAACTACTGCATCGACCGTCAGTACCAGGGGCTGGACGTGCTGTGCATTCAAAACGCTGCCACCAGCCGTGAGTACATGGGCGTGCCGCACATCATCGAAAAATCCGCCGGGGTCAAACGCAAGGTGGTGATCGTCGGCGCCGGCCCGGCCGGGATGGAAGCGGCGCGGGTGGCTGCCGAACGCGGGCATGACGTGACCCTGTTCGAGAAAAAGGAGGCCATTGGCGGGCAAATCACCACCGCATCCAAAGCTCCGCAACGGGATCAGATGGCCGGCATCACCCGCTGGTTTCAACTGGAGCTCGCGCGCCTGAAGGTTGACCTGCGCCTGGGCACGGCAGCCGATGCGGCAACGATTCTCGACCTGCGCCCCGACATTGTGGTGCTGGCTGTCGGCGGGCATCCGTTTGTGGAGCAGAACGAACACTGGGGTGCGGCCGAAGGCCTGGTGGTCAGCAGTTGGGACGTACTCGACGGCAAGGTCGAGCCGGGCAAAAACGTGCTGGTGTACGACACCATTTGCGAATTCACCGGCATGTCGGTGGCCGACTATGCCGCCGAAAAAGGCAGCCAGGTCGAGATCGTCACCGACGATACCAAGCCCGGCGTGGCGATTGGCGGCACTTCATTCCCCACCTACTACCGCAGCCTGTACCCCAAGGAAGTGATCATGACCGGGGACATGATGCTGGAGAAGGTCTACCGCGAGGGCGACAAGCTGATTGCGGTGCTGGAGAACGAGTACACCGGGGCCAAGGAAGAGCGCGTAGTGGATCAGGTGATCATTGAAAACGGCGTGCGCCCGGATGAAGAGTTGTATTACGGGCTCAAGCCGGATTCGCGCAACAAGGGCCAGATCGATGTCGAGGCTTTGTTCGCAATCAAGCCGCAGCCATGCCTGAGCGAAGCGGGGGACGGGTACTTGCTGTTCCGCATCGGCGACTGCGTGGCACAGCGCAACGTACATGCGGCGATCTATGACGCGCTGCGGTTGTGCAAGGACTTTTGAGTTCACCCCTGGCCCTCACCCTAACCCTCTCCAAGAGGGAGAGGGGACTGACCGCACGCGGATTCAAAGCCACCACACATCAGCCCCCTCTCCCTCCGGGAGAGGGCTGGGGTGAGGGTTTTGTGTTGACACCGAATATTGATGGGAGCCACCCATGCTGAACTTTCTTCTCCCCATTCTGTTATTCGCGGCACTGGTCCTCGCCTTTATCGGCGCCATCCGTCGAATGAACATGTGGCGCCGCGGCCGCCCGGCCAAGGTCGATTGGTTGGGCGGCCTGCTGGCCATGCCCAGGCGTTACATGGTCGATCTGCACCACGTGGTTGCCCGTGACAAATACATGGCCAACACCCACGTCGCCACCGCCGGCGGCTTTGTGCTGGCGGCGGTGCTGGCGATTCTGGTGCACGGTCTGGGGCTGCATAACCGCATCCTGGGTTATGCCTTGCTGTTCGCCACGGCGCTGATGTTTGTCGGCGCGCTTTTTGTATTCAAACGTCGCCTCAACCCGCCGTCGCGTTTGTCCAAAGGCCCGTGGATGCGCCTGCCGAAAAGCCTGCTGGCGTTCTCCGTGAGCTTTTTTATCCTCACCTTGCCGGTGGCCGGTTTGTTGCCCGAAGGCTTTGGCGGCTGGGTGCTGGCGGCGATACTGGCCGTTGGTGTGCTGTGGGGCGTGTCGGAACTGTTTTTCGGCATGACCTGGGGCGGGCCAATGAAACACGCCTTCGCCGGCGCCCTGCATCTGGCCTGGCATCGCCGGGCCGAGCGCTTCGGCGGCGGCCGCTCTACAGGTTTGAAACCACTGGACCTGGACGACCGTACCGCGCCCCTGGGTGTGGAAAAACCCGCGGATTTCACCTGGAACCAGTTGCTCGGCTTTGACGCCTGCGTGCAATGCGGCAAGTGCGAAGCCGCGTGCCCGGCGTTTGCCGCCGGGCAGCCGCTCAACCCCAAGAAGCTGATTCAAGACATGGTGGTCGGTCTGGCGGGCGGCACCGATGCGCACTTCGCCGGCAGCCCGTACCCCGGTAAACCGATTGGCGAACACGGCGGCAATCCGCATCAGCCCATCGTCAACGGTCTGGTCGATGCGGATACGCTGTGGTCCTGCACCACTTGCCGTGCCTGCGTCGAAGAGTGCCCGATGATGATCGAGCACGTGGATGCCATCGTTGATATGCGCCGCTTTCTGACCCTGGAAAAAGGCGCGACCCCGAACAACGGCGCCCAGGTGCTGGACAACCTGATTGCCACCGATAACCCCGGCGGTTTTGCACCGGGCGGCAGGATGAACTGGGCCGCGGATTTGAATCTCGACCTGATGCGCGACAAGCCTTCGGCGGATGTGCTGTTCTGGGTCGGTGACGGCGCTTTCGACATGCGCAACCAGCGCACCTTGCGTGCCTTCGTCAAAGTACTGAAAGCGGCCGGGGTCAACTTTGCCGTGCTCGGCCTGGAAGAACGCGACAGCGGCGACGTGGCCCGACGCCTGGGTGATGAAGCGACCTTTCAGGCTCTGGCCAAACGCAATATCCAGACCCTGGCGCAGTATCGGTTCAAGCGCATCGTCACCTGTGATCCCCACAGTTTCCATGTGCTGAAAAACGAATACGGCGCCTTTGGCGGCGATTACCTCGTGCAGCATCACAGCACCTACATGGCCGAACTGATCGACGCCGGGGCGCTCAACTTGACGGCAGATTCGGGTGGCAGCGTGACGTATCACGACCCGTGCTACCTGGGCCGCTACAACGGCGAATACGAGGCACCGCGTGCGGTGCTGCGAGCGCTGGGCATTGAAGTCAAAGAGATGCAGCGCTCGGGCTTTCGCTCCCGTTGCTGCGGCGGTGGCGGCGGGGCGCCGATTACCGACATCCCGGGCAAACAGCGGATTCCCGACATGCGCATGGACGATATCCGGGAGACGGGCGCCGAGCGCGTAGCGGTGGGTTGCCCGCAATGCACCGCGATGCTCGAAGGTGTGGTCGAACCGCGCCCACTGATCAAAGACATTGCCGAGCTGGTGGCCGACGCCCTGATTGAAGACGCGCCGTCCGCCAGATCGACCCGGCGCGAAGCCCCGGAGGTGATCGCATGAGTGACATTATCCGCCGCGACCCACGCGCCGAGTGGATCGCCCGCAACCGGCTGCACCCGCTGCATGCGGCCATGCAGCCGAACCTGCAAAGCTGGATGGGCCCAAACGGCGTGCTGCGCAAAAATGTGCACGGCGTGGGCTTTATCGGCCCCAACGGTATCAAACGGATCGACCGCAGCGGCGCGCAGCAGGGCGGGGCAACCAAGCGCTCGGCCAGTGTTGCCGTGCAATTGCCGCTGCATCAGGTGCCGGCCCCGGCGTTTTATGTCTGCGTAGTGCCGGACATGGTTGGCGGGCGCCTGAGCAGCCACGACCGCGACCTGCTGGGCCTGGCCCATCAATTGGCGGGCGCCGACGGCGCGGTGCTGGCGGTGGTGTTTGGCGAATCCAAGGAAACGACCTTCGCCACGGCGGGCGTTGACCGACTGCTGTTTCTGGACAGCGATGGTTATGCACCGGAACAGCGGGTACTGGGGCTTCGGGCTGTGGATAACCAGTTCTCGCCTCGGCACTGGCTCCTGCCGGACAGCCGCAACGGCGGCGGTGAATTGGGCCGCCGTTTTGCGGCCAGCCTGGGCGAACGCCCGGCCACCCGGGTGTGGCAGGTCAAGGACGGAACGTGTATCGGCCGCGCCGGCGCTGGCTTGCAGGACGTGGCGCAGCCGTTGCCGCGCTTGATCCTGGCCGCTGCCGAATGCGCCGAACCGGTCAGCGAAACCCGCCATGAAGCCGTGACGGTGCAGTTATCCACAGCGGTGGTGGACTGCTTGCCACGGATTGAAGATCTGGGGGCGGTGGAGGTCGACCCGGCGGCCATTCCCATGGCCGAAGCCGAATTTATCGTCAGCGGCGGCAACGGGGTTAAAAACTGGGAACTTTTCCACAGGGCGACTGCTGCGTTGGGCGCCACGGAAGGGGCCTCACGGGTGGCGGTGGATGATGGCTTCATGGGCCGCGACCGGCAAGTCGGCGCCAGCGGTACCTGGGTCACGGCGCGGGTCTACGTGGCGGTCGGCATCAGCGGCGCGATCCAGCACCTGCAAGGCATCGGTGCGTGCGACAAGGTGGTGGCAATCAACCTCGACCCGGGCTGCGACATGATCAAACGCGCGGACTTGTCGGTCATTGGCGATGGCGCAGCGATTCTTGAAGCCTTGATTGTGGCTGTGGATAACTGGCGCCAGAGCACCCTCACCCCAGCCCTCTCCTTGAGGGTGAAGGGCTTTTGATTTGGAGAAGGACCTATGAGCATCGCCACCGTTGCACTGGTTTCAATCGGCATCCATCCCGCCTCCGGCCGTCTGCGCCGGGCCGAGCAGGACGCCCGTGCCGTCGAACTGGGCCTGGAGCTGGCCGGGGATAACTTGCACGTGCTGCACGCAGGCAACCCCCACGAACCCGCGCTGCGGGCGTATCTGGGCATGGGGCTGGACGAATTGCACGTGCTGGAGCAACCGGACGGTGCCGATGCCGTGCCGGTATTGCGCGACTACATCCGTGAAGCTGGCGTACAGCTGGTGCTCAGCGGTAGCCAGGCAGAGACCGGAGAGGGTTCCGGGATGTTGCCGTACCTGCTGGCCGAGCAACTGGGCTGGCCGTTGCTGGTGGGTGTGGCGCAGATCGAATCTATCCACAGCGGTGTGGCGCTGGTGCTGCAAGCGCTGCCCCGTGGCCAGCGGCGACAGCTCAAAGTGCGGCTGCCCTTTATTGCTACTGTGGATAACGCGGCGCCCAAGGCTCGGCAAAGCGCCTACGGCCCGGCGATCCGGGGGGCGGTCAATGCTGAAGTGGTTGAAGTGAAGGTCGATGAGTTATCCACAATCGGGGTTCTGCAACCGGCCAAGCCTCGGCCCAAGCGTTTGAAAGTGATCAAGGCCAAAAGTGGTGCCGATCGCATGAAAGCCGCCACAGCCAAGGCCGCTGGCGGTTCGGGCCAGGTCCTCAAGGGCGTCAGTGCGCAAGAGGGCGCTCAGGCCATTTTGAAGTTATTGATTGAGGAAGGCGTGGTGCGCTGACCTTTACCCACAAACTCTGTTAGCGCTTATGTGGATAAGTTGTTTGCTGTCGGCTAAGAGCCATATAAACCGTGGCTTGCAGACTTCTGATCAAAAAACACCCAATTCAGTGCTTTATCCACAGATCAACCTTAAAACCCCTGAAGAATCGGTGCCTTAAGGGGTTTTCCACAGTAAAGGGCGGCGGTGCATAAGTTGCACACAATCTCTGTTGGTGGATATGTGGATAAGGTGTTTGCGGCTGGCTACAGGCCACGTGTTACGTGGTCTACAGGGTGTTGTACAAAAAACGACCAATTCGTCTTTCAAGGACAACTTGTCCACTTCCCCACAATTGCTGTGGGTGTGCCTGTGGACAAGATGTTGGTGAAGGGCTGTGGGCCATAGCGCACAAGGGCTGTAGCCTTCTGTTCAAAAAATAGCCAATACGCAACTCTGTAGATACTCTGTTGTAGGTCAAGCCCTACTGTGGGAGCGAGCCTGCTCGCGAACGACCTTCGCGAGCAGGCTCGCTCCCACAGTTGCCGTTGTCCTGTAGCCGCTGCCGCAGGCTGCGATCGAGCCCGCAGGCCTCGCACCTTAAACAGCGAAGGTCCTTCGGCCCTTAACGCAGCCTTCGGCAGCGGCTACAGGATCATTGGGCCAACACCCCTTTAAGGTACGCCGCTGGCGCTGCGCCCAGATTGCTCAGCAGGCGCTCGCTGTACCAGTCCACAAAGTTGACCACACCAAACTCGTATGTTTGGGAATACGGCCCCGGCTGGTAAGCGACGGAGTTGATGCCGCGCTGGTTTTCTTCTGCCAGTTTGCGGTCCTGATTGTTGGTGGCGTCCCACACATTTCGCATGCGTTCCACGTCGTAGTCCACGCCTTCCACCGCGTCCTTGTGTACCAGCCATTTGGTGGTCACGACGGTTTCTTGCGCGCTGATCGGCCACACCGTGAACACGATGATGTGATCGCCCATGCAGTGGTTCCATGAATGCGGCAAGTGCAGGATGCGCATCGAGCCCAGGTCCGGGTTCTTGATCCGGCCCATGAGCTTCGCGCAGCCCTGTTTGCCATCCAGGGTCATCGACACCGTGCCCTTGAGCAGCGGCATGCGCACGATGCGGTTGCGCAGGCCAAAACTGGCGTGGGCGTAAGGGATCTTTTCTGCATCCCAGGCGGCGGCAGAGGCAGCGACGTGATCCTTGAATGCCTGATCAGCGCGAGGGTCGGTGACGTCGTCCCATTCCAGCAGGGTTTTCAGCAATTCGGGGTGCGACGCATTGCAGTGATAGCACTCGCGGTTGTTTTCCAGCACCAGCTTCCAGTTGGCTTTTTCCACCAGGGTGGTGTGAATCGCCACCTTGGTGTTTTCCATGTCGTAGGGTTCCATGTAGTGGTTCAGCGTGGCCAGGAACTCATCGATGGCGGGCGGGTTCTCGGCCAGGCTGATAAAGATGTAGCCGCCCGCGGTTTTGACGTTCACCGGCTTGAGGCCGTATTGCTTCATGTCAAAGTCGGCGCCCATCTCGGTGCCGGCAAACAGCAGGCGCCCGTCCAGCTCGTAGGTCCATTGGTGGTAATGGCACACCAGCTTGGCGACCTTGCCTTTTTCGCTGGTACACAGCCGCGAGCCACGGTGGCGGCATACGTTGTGGAACGCGTGGACCTGACCTTCGGCGCCCCGAATCACGATGATCGGGTTTTTGCCCACTTGCAGGGTCAGGAAGTTGCCCTTGGTCGGGATCTCGCAGGTCATGCCTGCAATCAGCCACTCCTTCTGGAAGATCTCCTGCATGTCGATTTCGAACAGGCGCTCGTCGTTATAGAAGGGCTGCGGCAGCGAAAACGTTCGTTCGCGGGTTTGCAGCATCTCGGCGGTGGCCTTGCGTGCGGGTTCCAGTGGATCGCCCAGGCTCAGGTTTGCGGTGACGTCCATCGTTGTAATCCTCATGGCCATCGTAGGTGGCCTAAAAGTGGCTGATCAGGGGTGCGACGCAAGGCAAAGCATTTGATGTGGTGAGTGGCGCTGAGTGTGCGTTCGAAGTGCGCAGATGCCATATCTGCGGGCGACATGGCCAAATCTGTTCCCGACGCGCGAGCCCCTGTTTTCAGGGGCTGGTCGCCATAAGCATGTGAATGTCGCGAATAGGTAAATGGCCGCCTCGGTGCATGCGCAGAATCGCCAGCAAGAGGCCGGTTGTCGGCCGTGGAGAAACCCATGTCCAACAGCTTTCTGAATCCGGTAACTACCCAGACCTGGGCCAACGGTCGACACATCGTGCGATGCGTCAAAGTGATTCAGGAAACCTGGGACGTTCGTACCTTCTGTTTTATGGCCGACCAGCCGATTCTGTTCTTTTTCAAGCCGGGGCAGTTCGTGACCCTGGAGCTGGAAATCGACGGCGACCCGGTGATGCGCTCTTACACCATCTCCAGCTCGCCCTCGGTGCCTTACAGCTTTTCGGTGACCATCAAGCGCGTGCCGGGCGGGCGGGTGTCCAACTGGTTGCACGACACCCTCACTGAAGGCCAGGAGCTGGCCGTTCACGGGCCGGTCGGGCTGTTCAACGCCATCGATGCCCCGAGCCCCAAGGTGCTGTACCTGAGTGGCGGGGTGGGGATTACCCCGGTGATGTCGATGGCGCGCTGGTTTTACGACACCAACGCCAATGTCGACATGGTGTTTATCCACAGCGCCCGTTCGCCCAAAGACATCATTTACCACCGCGAGCTGGAGCACATGGCTTCGCGCATCGACAACTTCAGCCTGCACCTGATCTGCGAAAAACATGGCCTGGGCGAACCCTGGGCCGGGTATCGCGGTTACCTGAACCACAAAATGCTGGAGCTGATGGCGCCCGACTTCATGGAGCGCGAAGTGTTTTGCTGCGGGCCGACGCCGTACATGAGTGCGGTCAAGCGCCTGCTGGACGCCAACGGTTTTGACATGAGCCGTTATCACGAAGAGTCTTTCGGCGCGACCCCGCCCGAAGCCCGGGCCGATGCGGTGGAGCAAGCCGAACAGGCCGCTGACGCGCCGGAGCTGGACCTGGCGGATTTGAACCAGGTGGAATTCACCGCCTCTGGAAAAAGCATCCGTGTGGGCCCGGCCGAAACCGTGCATGCGGCGGCAGCCAAGCTGGGGCTGTTGATCCCCAAGGCATGCGGCATGGGCATTTGCGGCACGTGCAAGGTGTTGAAACTGGGTGGCGAAGTCGAGATGGAGCACAACGGCGGCATCACTGACGAAGACGTAGCGGAAGGCTACATCCTGTCGTGCTGCAGCGTGCCGAAGGGGGATGTGCGGATCGAGTTTTAGATCAGGGAGGTGTTCTTGTGGGGTGTTCTCGGCCAAGTCGGGAACAAAGACCCGAAACCACAGTCTTTAGGGCTCTGAAAGGCAGGTTGCCGCTAGCTTAGCCGGTGACTTTTCTTTATCGTACGCGCCCTCTGAAACTGCTTGAGATCACTACCATGATGGAATCATCCCTTAGCAAACTGGAACAACTGGTCAGCGACCTGGTTCAACAAAAGCAAGAGCTGTTGGACACCAACGCTGCGCTGAACGCTGAACTGACCCAGGCCAAAGACGAAAACGAAAGCCTGCAACTGAGCCTGATGGAACAGGAAGAGAAGCAAGGTGCAACCGCTGCCCGCATCCAGGCACTGGTTGAGCGCGCGAGCCCTGTCAGCGCATGAGCGTGGACAGAGACGGAGTAAATGTCGTCTCGATTCTGGGTAACGACTACACGATCAAAGCGCCTGAGGGGGAGCAACAAACCCTGATGGCCGCCACGGTCATGTTGAAAGCCGCCCTGGCCGACACGAAAAGAAAGTACCCGAGCTTGATCGGGGACAAATTGCTGGTGCTGGCGGCGCTGAATCTGTGTTCACAGCAGATTGAGCTCAAGCAGCAACACAAACAGGAACTCGACCGTTATCAAGAGCAAGTCAGCGCCACGGTCGATGTGATTGAGCGAACGATCGGGCAATCCTGATTATTCGCCAAACTCTGTAGCCGCTGCCGAAGGCTGCGATGGGTTGCGAAGCGACCCAAGATTTTAAAGGTCCTGTGGACCTTATCGCAGCCTGCGGCAGCGGCTACAGTGATCTCGGTTGTTTACCCCGCCATCACTTCGCGAATATCCGCCGCCAATTCCCGCACTCGCGCCTCTTCGGTGTCCCACGAGCACATGAAGCGTGCGCCGCCTTTGCCGATAAAGGTGTAGAAACGCCAGCCCTTGGCGGTCAACGCAGCCACCGCCGGTTCCGACAGTTGCAGGAACACGCCGTTGGCCTCCACCGGGAACATCAGCTCAACCCCCGGAATGTCACTCACCAACTGGCTCAGCAATTGGGCGCAGTGGTTGGCGTGGCGGGAGTGTTTGAGCCATGCGTCGTTTTCCAGCAAGCCCACCCAGGGTGCCGACAAGAAACGCATTTTCGATGCCAGTTGCCCGGCCTGTTTGCAGCGGTAGTCAAAGTCCACGGACAGGTCGTGGTCGAAGAACAGAATCGCTTCACCCACCGCCATACCGTTTTTGGTCCCGCCAAAGCACAGCACGTCCACGCCGGCTTTCCAGCTCAGCTCTGCCGGCGTGCAGCCCAGGAAGGCGCAGGCGTTGGAGAAGCGGGCGCCGTCCATGTGCAGCAACAAGCCCAGCTCTTTGCACGTGGCGCTGATGGCGCGGATTTCTTCAGGGCGGTACACACTTCCGACTTCAGTGGCCTGGGTGATGGTGACCACCCGCGGTTTTGGGTAGTGGATGTCTTTGCGCTTGAGGGCGATTTCGCGGATCGACTCGGGGGTGATCTTGCCGTTTTCAGTACGGGCGATCAGCAGCTTGGAGCCGTTGGAGAAGAACTCCGGGGCGCCGCACTCGTCGGTTTCGACGTGGGCAGTCTCGGAGCAGATCACGCTGTGGAAGCTCTGGCACAACGACGACAGCGCCAGGGAGTTGGCGGCGGTGCCGTTGAAGGCGAAATAGACCTCGCAGTCCGTTTCGAACAGTTTGCGAAAGTCGTTTGCGGCGCGCAGGGTCCACTCGTCATCGCCATATGAGCGTTGATGGCCGTGGTTGGCCAGTTCCATGGCGTTCCAGACTTCAGGGCAGATACCGGAGTAGTTGTCGCTGGCGAATTGTTGGCTCTTGTCAGTCATTTCCCGGTTCCTTGGTCGAAGTTCGTGGTGCACTTTATCCAAGATTTTGACGGGTGCACAGGCACGACTCAAAGTGCGGAAAAGCCCTACAAAAGAATTACTCATTAACCCCGCTAAACCTGTAGCCGCTGCCGAAGGTACGAGGCTGCGTCCGGCGACGAAGTCGTCGCAAATCCGACAAACGCGGTATACCTGAAATGCCGGGTTGTATGGTTTTACGACAGCTTTGCAGCCGGACGCAGCCTCGCTCCTTCGGCAGCGGCTACAAAGAGACATCGCACAGGTATCTGCTTTTGCCCCATGTCGTAAACGCACCATTGCGTGGCGTCCATAGGCATTTGATCTGCCTGCGCCGGCTCTACCATCTGGCTCAAAGGGCACAAGCCCCACCGAGACCAAAGGCGCGCTGGCGCTGGGAGACACGCAATGTTCAGCAAGCAGGATCAGATCCAGGGCTACGACGATGCCTTGTTAGCGGCCATGAATGCCGAAGATCAGCGTCAGGAAGATCACATCGAGCTGATCGCCTCCGAGAACTACACCAGCCAGCGCGTGATGCAAGCCCAGGGCAGCGGCCTGACCAACAAGTACGCCGAGGGCTACCCCGGCAAACGCTACTACGGCGGTTGCGAGCATGTGGATAAAGTCGAGCAATTGGCCATCGACCGCGCCAAACAACTGTTCGGTGCCGATTATGCCAACGTGCAACCACACTCCGGCAGCCAGGCCAACGCGGCGGTGTATCTGGCGTTACTGAATGCCGGTGACACCGTGCTGGGCATGAGCCTGGCCCACGGCGGGCATTTGACCCACGGCGCCAGCGTCAGCTTCTCCGGTAAGTTGTACAACGCGGTGCAGTACGGCATCGACACCGCTACCGGCCTGATCGACTACGACGAAGTGGAACGTCTGGCGGTTGAGCATCAGCCAAAAATGATCATTGCCGGCTTCTCGGCATACTCCAAATTCCTCGATTTCCCACGCTTTCGTCAGATTGCCGACAAGGTGGGCGCCTACCTGTTTGTGGACATGGCTCACGTGGCCGGTCTGGTTGCGGCGGGTCTGTACCCGAACCCGCTGCCTTACGCCGACGTGGTGACCACCACCACCCACAAAACCCTGCGCGGCCCCCGCGGCGGTCTGATTCTGGCCAAGGCCAACGAAGCCCTGGAAAAGAAACTCAACTCGGCGGTGTTCCCCGGTGGTCAGGGCGGCCCGCTGATGCACGTGATCGCGGCCAAGGCGGTGTGCTTTAAAGAAGCGCTGGAACCGGGCTTCAAAACCTATCAGAAGCAGGTGATTGAAAACGCCCAGGCCATGGCCGAAGTGTTTATCAAGCGCGGCTTCGACGTGGTTTCGGGCGGTACCGACAACCACCTGTTCCTGCTCAGCCTGATCCGTCAGGGCCTGACCGGCAAAGACGCCGACGCTGCCCTGGGCCGTGCCCATATCACGGTCAACAAAAACGCCGTTCCCAATGATCCGCAATCGCCGTTCGTGACCTCGGGCCTGCGCATCGGTACTCCGGCAGTGACCACGCGCGGGTTCAAAGTGGCGCAATGCACGGAGCTGGCAGGCTGGATCTGCGACATCCTCGATCACTTGGGCGATGCCGACATTGAGGCCGACGTTGCCCGCCAGGTGACCTCGCTGTGCAAAGACTTCCCGGTTTATCGCTGAGCGCGTTTTTGGAGTAAACCCTATGCAACGGTATTCAGGCTTCGGCCTCTTCAAACACTCCCTCAGCCACCACGAAAACTGGCAGAAGATGTGGCGCACCCCGACCCCGAAAAAGGTCTATGACGTGATCATCGTCGGCGGTGGCGGGCACGGGCTGGCGACGGCCTACTACCTGGCCAAGGAACATGGCATTACCAACGTGGCGGTGGTCGAAAAGGGCTGGCTGGGCGGCGGTAACACGGCGCGCAACACCACTATCGTGCGTTCCAACTACTTGTGGGACGAGTCGGCGCACCTGTACGAACACGCGATGAAGCTCTGGGAAGGCTTGTCCCAGGACTTGAACTACAACGTCATGTTCTCCCAGCGGGGTGTGTACAACCTGTGCCATACCCTGCAAGACATCCGCGACTCGGAACGCCGGGTCAGCGCCAACCGCCTCAACGGCGTAGACGGCGAACTGCTTAACGGCAAACAAGTGGCGGACGAGATTCCGTACCTCGATTGCTCAAAAAATACCCGCTACCCGATCATCGGCGCCACCGTACAACGCCGTGGCGGCGTGGCCCGCCATGACGCCGTGGCCTGGGGCTTTGCCCGTGCCGCAGACGCGCTGGGCGTGGACCTGATCCAGCAAACCGAAGTGCTCGGTTTTCGCAAGGAAAACGGCGTGTGCATCGGCGTTGAAACCAGCAAGGGTTTTATCGGCGCCAAGCGCGTGGGCGTGGTCACGGCTGGCAACTCCGGACACATGGCGCGCCAGGCCGGGTTCCGCCTGCCGATCGAATCGCACCCGCTGCAAGCGCTGGTGTCGGAGCCGATCAAGCCGATCATCGACAGCGTGATCATGTCCAACGCGGTGCACGGCTACATCAGCCAGTCCGACAAGGGCGACCTGGTGATCGGTGCCGGGATCGACGGCTACAACGGCTACGGCCAGCGCGGCTCGTACCCGGTGATCGAACACACGATCCAGGCGATTGTGGAAATGTTCCCGGTGTTGTCCCGCGTACGCATGAACCGCCAGTGGGGCGGCATCGTCGACACCACCCCCGACGCGTGCCCGATCATTTCCAAAACCCCGGTGCCGAATCTGTTTTTCAACTGCGGCTGGGGCACGGGTGGCTTCAAGGCTACGCCGGGCTCGGGCAACGTATTTGCCGCCAGTTTGGCCAAGGGTGAAATGCACCCGTTGGCTGCCCCTTTTTCCATTGACCGGTTCCACACCGGTGCCCTGATCGACGAACACGGCGCTGCCGCTGTCGCCCACTAACAGAGGAATTACCCATGCTCCATATCTTCTGTCCCCATTGCGGCGAATTGCGCTCCGAAGAGGAATTTCATGCCAGCGGCCAGGCGCACATCCCGCGCCCGCTCGACCCTGGCGCCTGCACCGACGCCGAGTGGGGCGACTACATGTTCTTTCGCGACAACCCCCGGGGCCTGCACCACGAACTGTGGAACCACGTCGCCGGTTGCCGCCAGTTCTTCAACGCCACGCGCAACACCGTGACCTACGAAATTCTTGAAACTTACCTGATTGGCACCCAGCCGCAGTTCACTGAACAGGCGGCGCCACTGACCACCACGGCCACCCGCGAGCAGGGAGAAAAGGTATGAGCCAGACCCATCGCTTGCCTAATGGCGGCCGCGTAGACCGCAGCAAAGTGCTGACCTTTACCTTCAACGGTCAACAGTACAAAGGCTATGAGGGCGACAGCCTGGCCGCAGCGTTGCTGGCCAATGGTGTCGACGTTATTGGTCGCAGCTTCAAATATTCCCGGCCTCGTGGCATCTATGCCGCCGGTGCCGAAGAGCCCAACGCGGTGCTGCAAATCGGCGCCACCGAAGCCACCCAGATCCCTAACGTGCGCGCCACGCAACAGGCGTTGTACCAGGGCCTGGTTGCCACCAGCACCAACGGCTGGCCCAACGTGAACAACGACGTGATGGGGATTTTGGGCAAGGTGGGCGGCAAGCTGATGCCGCCGGGCTTCTACTACAAAACCTTCATGTACCCGCAGTCGTTCTGGATGACTTACGAGAAGTACATCCGCAAGGCTGCAGGCCTGGGCCGTTCGCCGACGCAGAACGATCCCGATACCTATGACTACATGAACCACCACTGCGACGTGCTGATCGTCGGCGCAGGCCCGGCGGGTTTGGCCGCGGCACTGGCGGCGGCACGCAGCGGCGCCCGCGTGATCGTGGCCGATGAGCAGGAAGAGTTCGGCGGCACCCTGCTCGACAGCCGTGAAAGCCTGGACGGCAAACCGGCCATGGAGTGGGTCGGCAAAGTTATTGCTGAACTCAAGGAACTGCCGGGCGTGACGCTGTTGCCTCGGGCGACAGTGAACGGCTATCACGACCACAACTTCCTGACCATCCACGAGCGCCTCACCGACCATCTTGGCGACCGTGCCCCGATTGGCCAGGTGCGTCAGCGCATCCACCGGGTTCGGGCCAAGCGCGTAGTACTGGCTACCGGCGCCTGCGAGCGGCCATTGGTGTACGGCAACAACGACGTGCCGGGCAATATGCTGGCGGGCGCAGTGTCTACGTACGTACGCCGCTACGGCGTGGCGCCGGGCAAAAAACTGGTGCTCAGTACCAACAACGACCATGCCTACCGCGTTGCGCTGGACTGGCTCGATGCGGGTCAGCAGGTGGTGGCTGTCGCCGATGCGCGCAGCAACCCTCGCGGCGCATTGGTCGAGGCCGCGCGTGCCAAAGGCATCCGCATTTTGACCGCCAGTGCGGTGATCGAAACCCGTGGCAGCAAGCACGTGACCGGCGCCCGTGTGGCGGCGATTGATCTTAAATCCAACAGTGTCGCCAGCCCTGGTGAATGGCTGGAGTGCGACCTGGTTGCCACGTCTGGCGGCTACAGCCCGGTGGTGCATCTGGCCTCGCACCTGGGCGGCAAACCGACCTGGCGCGAAGATATTCTGGGTTTTGTACCCGGCGAAGCCCCGCAAAAGCGTGTGTGCGTAGGCGGTATCAATGGTGTCTACGGGCTGGGCGACAGCCTGGCCGATGGTTTTGAAGGTGGCGTGCGTGCTGCCAGCGAAGCCGGCTTCAAAGCGGTGGAGGGCGTGTTGCCCAAAGCCCTGAACCAGCATCAGGAGCCAACGCTGGCACTGTTTCACGTGCCTCACGAAAAGGGCACTGCACGGGCGCCGAAGCAATTTGTCGACCTGCAAAACGACGTCACTGCCGCTGCAATCGAACTGGCAACCCGCGAAGGTTTCGAGTCGGTCGAGCACGTCAAACGCTACACCGCGCTGGGCTTTGGCACCGATCAAGGCAAGCTGGGCAACGTCAACGGGCTGGCCATCGCGGCGCGTTCGCTGAACGTGACCATCCCGCAGATGGGCACCACCATGTTCCGCCCCAACTACACGCCGGTGACTTTCGGCGCCGTGGCGGGCCGGCATTGCGGGCATATTTTTGAGCCGGTGCGTTACACCGCGCTGCAAGCCTGGCACGTCAAACAGGGCGCCGAGTTTGAAGACGTCGGCCAATGGAAACGCCCGTGGTACTTCCCGCGTAACGGCGAAGACCTGCACGCGGCGGTCAAGCGCGAGTGCCAGGCGGTGCGTGACAGCGTCGGCATTCTCGATGCTTCGACCCTGGGCAAAATTGATATCCAGGGCCCGGATTCTCGGGAATTCCTCAACCGCATCTACACCAACGCCTGGACCAAACTGGACGTCGGCAAGGCGCGTTACGGTCTGATGTGCAAAGAAGACGGCATGGTCTTCGATGACGGCGTAACGGCCTGCCTGGCCGACAATCACTTTGTAATGACCACCACCACCGGCGGTGCGGCCCGCGTGCTGCAATGGCTGGAAATCTACCAGCAGACCGAGTGGCCTGACCTGAAGGTGTACTTCACGTCGGTCACCGACCACTACGCGACCCTGACCCTGTCCGGCCCCAACAGCCGCAAGCTGCTGAGCGAAGTGACCGACATCGATCTGGACCGCGAAGCTTTCCCGTTCATGACCTGGAAGGAAGGTCTGGTCGGCGGTGTACCGGCGCGGGTCTTCCGTATCTCGTTTACCGGTGAGCTGTCGTACGAGGTCAATATCCAGGCCGACTACGCGATGGGCGTACTGGAAAAAATCGTCGAGGCGGGCAAGCAATACAACCTCACCCCCTATGGCACCGAGACCATGCACGTGCTGCGGGCCGAGAAGGGTTTCATCATCGTCGGCCAGGACACCGACGGCTCCATGACCCCGGATGACTTGAACATGGGCTGGTGCGTGGGCCGCACCAAACCGTTCTCGTGGCTCGGCTGGCGCGGTATGAACCGTGAAGACTGCGTGCGTGACCAGCGCAAGCAGCTGGTGGGGCTTAAACCGGTTGACGCGACCCAATGGCTGCCGGAGGGCGCGCAACTGGTGTTCGATCCGAAGCAGACGATCCCGATGACGATGGTCGGTCACGTGACGTCCAGCTATGCCCACAACTCACTGGGTTATTCGTTTGCCATGGGTGTGGTCAAAGGCGGTTTGAAGCGCATCGGTGAGCGTGTGTTTTCGCCTCAGGCCGATGGCAGCGTGATCGAGGCCGAGATCGTGTCTTCGGTGTTCTTCGACCCGAAAGGCGAGCGGCAGAATATTTGAGTGGAGCCCTTTCGCGAGCAGGCTCGCTCCCACGGTGAATGGTGGGAGTCAATCAACACAACATTGCTAACGGGTGATCCATGACCACAGCCAACGTATACCAACAACGCCCGGACTCGGGCGCCAAAGCCGAGTCTTCGTTGCACCAGGCCAATCTTGCGGGCCTGATCGGCAAGGGCCGAAAAAACCCTGGTGTGACCGTGCGCGAGAAAAAATTGCTGGGCCATCTGACCCTGCGCGGCGACGCCAAAGATCCGGCTTTTGCCGAAGGCGTGCACAAGGCCCTGGGGCTGGAATTGCCCGTTGCCCTGAGCCTGGTGGCCAAGGACGACACCTCGTTGCAATGGATGGGGCCGGATGAGTGGTTGCTGATCGTACCCGGCGGCCAGGAATTCGCCGTGGAACAAGCGTTGCGGGCGGCACTGGCCGGGCTGCATATCTCGGTGGTGAACGTCAGCGGCGGGCAACAACTGCTGGAGCTGAGCGGGCCAAAGGTGCGCGAAGTGCTGATGAAGTCCACCAGCTACGACGTACATCCGGACAACTTCCCGGTGGGCAAAGCGGTGGGCACGGTGTTCGCCAAGTCGCAGCTGGTGATCCGCCATACCGGCGAAGACACCTGGGAACTGCTTATCCGGCGCAGCTTTTCGGATTATTGGTGGCTATGGTTGCAGGATGCAGCGGCGGAGTATGGGTTGAGTGTCGAGGCCTGAGTAACGGCTGGCCCTCACCCCAACCCTCTCCCGGAGGGTGAGGGGGCTTGATGTGTGCAGCGCCACAAACCTGCTTTTGCTTTTAGTCCCCTCTCCCTCCGGGAGAGGGCTAGGGTGAGGGGCTCTGGCTTTTCACATAAAAAACAACAAGGACTCCCGTCATGAGCCGCGCCCCTGATACCTGGATTCTTACCGCGGACTGCCCGAGCCTCCTGGGCACGGTGGATGCGGTCACGCGTTATCTGTTCGAGCACAGTTGCTACGTCACCGAGCACCACTCTTTCGACGACCAGCGCTCGTCGCGTTTTTTCATTCGCGTCGAGTTCCGCCAGCCCGACGGCTTCGACGAACACCAGTTTCGCGCGGGCCTGGCCGAGCGTGGCCAGGCCTTCGGCATGACTTTCGAACTGACGCCGCCCCATCACCGGCCCAAAGTGCTGATCATGGTGTCCAAGGCCGATCACTGCCTTAACGACCTGCTGTATCGCCAGCGCATCGGCCAGTTGTCGATGGACGTGGTGGCCGTGGTCTCCAATCATCCCGATCTTGAACCGCTGGCCAGCTGGCACGGCATCCCTTACCACCACTTCGCGCTGGACCCGGCCAACAAACCGGCGCAAGAGGCCAAGGTGTGGCAAGTGATCGAAGACACCGGCGCCGAACTGGTGATTCTCGCCCGTTACATGCAAGTGCTGTCCCCCGAGCTGTGCCGCAAGCTCGACGGCAAGGCGATCAATATCCACCACTCGTTGCTGCCCGGTTTCAAAGGCGCCAAGCCCTATCACCAGGCCTACGAGAAGGGGGTCAAGCTGGTAGGCGCCACGGCGCATTACATCAATAACGACCTGGACGAAGGTCCGATCATCGCTCAGGGGGTCGAGGCGGTTGATCACAGCTATTACCCCGAAGACCTGATCGCCAAGGGGCGGGACATCGAAGCCCAGACACTGGCCCGAGGTGTGGGCTATCACATAGAGCGGCGCGTTTTCCTAAATGGAGGTCGTACGGTGGTGCTCTGACGCCAACCGCAAGTTCTAAGCTGCACGCAGCAAGCTGCAAGTAATTCCCTCCAATAACAACTAAGGGTGAATACGATGGCTGACAACCGCGGTGTGGTGTACCTGGGCAATGGCCAGGTTGAAGTGCAAAGCATTCCTTTCCCGAAGATGCAGAACCCTCAAGGCAAGGCCATTCATCACGGCGTGATCTTGCGTGTGGTGTCGACCAATATCTGTGGTTCCGACCAGCATATGGTGCGCGGCCGTACCACGGCGCAAACCGGTCTGGTACTGGGGCATGAGATCACCGGCGAGGTGATCGAGGCCGGGCGCGATGTGGAACATCTGAAAGTCGGTGATCTGGTGTCGGTGCCGTTCAACGTGGCGTGCGGGCGTTGCCGCAGCTGCAAGGAGCAAAACACCGGTGTATGCCTGACCGTCAACCCGGCCCGTCCCGGCGGCGCATATGGTTACGTGGACATGGGCGACTGGGTCGGCGGTCAGGCTGAATATGTATTGGTGCCCTATGCCGATTTCAACCTGCTCAAGTTGCCGGACCGCGATGCCGCGATGGAAAAAATTCGCGACCTGACCTGCCTCTCCGACATTCTGCCCACCGGCTACCACGGCGCAGTGACTGCGGGCGTTGGCCCCGGCAGCACGGTGTATATCGCCGGCGCAGGCCCGGTCGGTCTGGCCGCAGCGGCATCGGCGCGCTTGCTGGGTGCGGCGGTGGTGATTGTCGGTGACGTGAACCCTATTCGCCTGGCCCATGCCAAGGCTCAGGGTTTTGAAATTGCTGACCTGTCCAAAGACACTCCGCTGCACGAACAAATCGCCGATTTGCTGGGCGAGCCGGAAGTGGATTGCGCGGTGGATGCGGTGGGTTTCGAAGCGCGCGGTCACGGCCATGACGGGGTCAAACACGAGGCTCCGGCCACCGTGCTCAACTCGTTGATGGGCGTGGTGCGGGTGGCAGGCAAAATCGGTATTCCGGGGTTGTACGTCACCGAAGATCCGGGTGCAGCCGATGCCGCCGCGAAAATGGGCAGCCTGAGCATTCGCTTTGGGCTGGGCTGGGCCAAATCCCACAGCTTCCACACTGGCCAGACCCCGGTAATGAAATACAACCGCCAACTGATGCAGGCCATCATGTGGGACCGGATCAAAATCGCTGACATCGTCGGCGTTGAAGTCATCAGCCTTGACGACGCGCCACGGGGTTATGGCGAGTTCGATGCCGGTGTACCGAAGAAATTTGTGATCGACCCGCACAAAATGTTCAGTTGAACATGACCTTGTAGCCGCTGCCGCAGGCTGCGATAAGGGCCGCAGGACCTTCAGTTTTCAGGGTCGCTGCGCAACCCATCGCAGCCTGCGGCAGCGGCTACGGGTTTTACAGTGCCGCCAGCGGCCCCTGATACAAAACGGGTCCGGTTGGCTGCCCGGTCGGCGACCCACCTTGCGGTTCAAGGCTCACGGCCAGTACCACCGAAGACCTGATCAATTGCTGCTGGCTTTGGCCAAGCGCCAGCCGGCCTCCACCTTCGTGGGGAATCAGCCCCAGAGACACCGGTTTTCCATCCGCCGGGATCGCCCACAACTCCAGACTACGCCCTGCCTCTACGCTGGCCAGTTCCAGCGGCTCAATGTTCAAGTAATCGGCGTGTGCTTCGATGCGCAGGCCAGGGTGTGCCGTGCCGCTGAGCAAGGTGGCGTTGTACTGAACGCTGTCGTGGTTGTAGAGCAGGCCCAGGGTCGCGGCGATGACCAATGCACACGCCGCCGCGCCGATACGCAGCCCGGTCCAGAACGGACGCTTTTCAGGCACGTGGAGCTTTTGCGGCTCGATGCGGGCGACGATGGCCTGCCACACATGTTCAGGCACCGGTTGCTCGGCCAGCGGTTCGGTCAGGCTGACCAGGCTGGCTTCCCATTCGGCCACTTCGGCACGCAGGGCTGCATCGTCCAGCATTAACGCTTCAAAGCGTCTGCGGGCGCTGGCTGGCATCAGGCCGATGGCGTAATCGGCGGCCAGCGCACGGCGCAGGCTGGGGGTTTGGTAGTTCATGATTCCAGGCACCTGCGCAGACGCTCCATGCCCCGACGAATCCACGATTTGACTGAGCCCAGGGGCGCAGCCAGTTGCTCTGCCAGCTCGCTGGCGCTGAGCCCGTGAAAATAGGCAATGGTGATGGACTGGCGCTGCTGGCGGTCGAGTAACTCCAGGCAATGGTTGAGGGCGCTGGCTTCGCGGGCGCTGTTCAACTGGTCGTGGGCGCTGGGGGTTTCGTCGGCCAGGGCATCCTGTTGCACATCGCTCAGAGGCTGCTCGCGGTATTTGCGCAGTTGGTCGATGGCCTGATGACGGGTGATAGTGACCATCCAGGTCATGGGCGCAGACAGGTGCGCCTGGTAGCGCACGGCGTTGTGCCAGATGCGCACAAAACTTTCCTGCACCACCTCTTCGGCCAGATCGCGACGGCCCATGCAGCGCAGTGCAACGCTGTGCAGATACGGAGCAACGTTGCGATACAGGCTTTCGAAAGCGCGTCTGTTGCCCAGTGCGCACTGGGCCAAAAGCTGCGTGAGGTGATCGGTGTCGGCGATGGTAATAACCGTTCTCCAGTCAGTCGTGGCGGTGGCATCGGCCCTGGTGCAGGCTGAGCGTAGTCCACGATACGCGGTTGTTCCATTCATGGCCGGTTCCTCGATGCCTGCACCGGTCGCACGCGGCGAACCGGTCAGGCAGGCTTGCCGTTATTGAGGCATCAGCACTTTGTCGATCACTTGAATCACTCCGTTGGACTGATTGACGTCGTAGGTGGTGATGTCGGCAACGTTGCCTTTTTCATCCTTGATAACGATGTTGTGCGGGCCGTTCATCATCACCCACAGCTTGCCGCCGCTGACGGTGCTGAGCTCAGCCTTGCCGCCACCGGCCTTGATGCGCTTGGCCAATTCCATCATGTCGAGTTTTCCGGGCACCACGTGGTAGGTGAGGATTTTGGTCAGAGTGGCTTTGTTTTCAGGTTTGAGCAGGGTGTCTACAGTGCCGGCAGGCAAGGCGGCGAAGGCGGAGTTGACCGGGGCAAACACGGTGAACGGGCCTTTGCCTTTAAGGGTGTCGACCAGGCCTGCGGCTTTAACGGCGGCCACCAGGGTGGTGTGATCGGCGGAGTTTACGGCGTTGTCGATGATGTCTTTGCTGGGCAGCATGCTTTGCCCGCCGACCATCACGCTGTCATGGTTCATGCCCATGTCAGCCGCGTGTACGGTATTGATGAGCGCACCGCCGGCAAGGGCCAGGGTCAGCAGGCTGGCAATCAACGGGGCTTTGATCGAAGTGCGTTTCATGGTGTGTGTCCTTGTCGGTTATCAGGCGGTCAGTAAGGTCTGTCCGTGCTTGATATACGCAGGCAAGGGGCAAGTGGATGCAGCGCGGTTGAACTATTTTTCAATTAAGATTGCGCACCCTTTGATCCAATGATGGCACTTGGGAACATCTGCCGGGATTTCGGGTCTTATTTTTTAGTTTGGCTGCTCCGCTGCGGGCAGCTTTTTGGTTTATCTGAGGTTGATGCGATGAAAAAGTTGAGCGGCGTAGCACTGGCAACATTGATGACTGTGGCGGCGAGCCCGGTGTTTGCAGGTTTCAGCATGAGCGATGTGGCGGGTATCGCCGCTCAGGTGCAGGGCGGCAACGGCAATGGCGCGAGCACGGACAAGTCGATGCAGGCGGCGGGTCTGTTGAGCGAGCTGACCAAGTTGAACGTCAAGCCTGAACAGGCTGCGGGCGGTGTGGGCGCGATGTTGAGCCTGGCCAAGAACCAGCTGGCGCCGACGGACTACTCGGCACTGACCGATAAAGTCCCGGGCATCAACAAACTGTCTGGCGCAGGCGCTCTGGGTCAGTTGAGCCAGCTGGGTGGCTTGCTGGGCAAGTCCGATGGCGTCAGCTCGGCTGCCACCAGTGCGGTCAGCAACGTGTCTAACACCGCACAACTGGACGACGCGTTCAAAGCCCTGGGCATGGACAGCGGCATGATTGGCCAATTCGCACCGATCATTCTTCAGTACCTGGGTGGTCAGGGCGTAGGCACTTCGCTGCTGGGCAAACTGGGCAGTGCCTGGGGCGTCTAAGGATTAACCGCGCTCGGCACGCAAGGTGCCGATGCGCTGGTCTTTCTTGATCCAGAGCGGGTTGACCCGGCTCTGGACATGCTCACGAAATACCGGATCGTTTTCGTAATCGCCCTGCCACAACGGCATCCAGTTGTTCACCCATCGCTGTCAGCACAAACGCTGCGCCGTCCGTCTCGAGCTTGAGCGGTCGAACCAAATCCGGCCTGAGTGTCTAACCTGCACGTTCAACACGTTCAAAAGGAAACTGCCTCCATGAAGTCTGTTCTAGCCTTGCTGTCCCTGTTGGCGTTGCCGGTGATGGCCGCCGAGCCGACCCTTTACGGGCGTTACGAATACATCAAATTGCCGGAAATCGGCGAGACCCTGCAGGCCAAGATGGACACCGGGGCCCTGACCGCGTCGTTGTCGGCCAGGAATATCCAGACCTTCACCCGCGATGGTGATGAGTGGGTGCGTTTCCAGCTCGCCACCAAGGGCGCGAGCAACAAGGTGTACGAGCACAAAGTGGCGCGCATCAGCAAAATCAAAAGCCGCGCGGATGAAGACGACGAAAAAGACACCCCCGAAAGCGCCAAGCGCCCGGTGGTCGATCTGGAAATGTGCCTGGGCAACGTCAAGCGCACGGTAGAGGTCAACCTCACCGACCGCAGCAGCTTCAACTACCCGCTGCTGATCGGCGCCAAGGCCTTGCGTGAGTTTGGTGCAGCAGTGAACCCGGCGCGTCGCTATACGGCGGACAAGCCGGATTGCTGATAACACGGGCCCTCGGCACGACTACAGATTTGTCCTATTGCGCTTCGTAGCAGTTGACGAGTGGAACGAGGCTGCGTCCGAGCGTGCAGCGGTCGAGAATGCTCCGTACGAGGTTAACCTGATGCCCCGTGGAAGCTGAATTCACGACTGCTACGCAGCCGAACGCAGCCTCGCAGAGCTCGTCAGCGGCTACGCAACCTTCTCCTTACTTGACCGGGTTAGCTCAGCGCTTGAGCAAACCGCGCACACTGATCCACACCGGGATTCCCAGCCCGATCCAGCTCAGCACGTCCCAGGCGCCATCCCCCAGTAGTGCGCTGAACAAGCCCGTCGTGCTGACGAGACCGATCGCCAGCGGGATGGAGAACACCTTCCAGAAGTTCGACTGACGCGGTTTCATTGAGCGCACTCCTTGGCCGCGCGTCGCCTCACCCACCACAGGTACAGGCCGCTGCCGAGCACCACAATGGTCAGCAAGTCGAGGGCCGCCCACAGGATTTTCATCGGCATGCCGCCGTAGTCGCCAAAGTGCAGCGGCTGGGACATACCCATGGCATCCATGTACCACGGGCGTTCGCCCACGGCGGTGACCTTGAGGGTGGTGGCGTCGATCAGTACCGGCGTCAGCAGGTGCGCAGTCAGGTGGGTCCCGCCTTTCATGAAGACCGCGTAATGGTGCTCGCTGGAGAACCGGGTGCCGGGGAAGGCAATAAAGTCCGGGCGCATGCCGGGGGCTGCTTCGCCAGCGATGTCCAGCAGGCGATCGGCGGGGGCCAGGTGCGTCAGCGGCGGAGCACCCCGGTAGGGCTCGGTCATGGCGCTGAGGCTGTCAGTGCGCCAGGCGGCGATGATCAGGTCGGCGCAGGCGCTGATCACACCGGTCACGCCCACCACCAGGGCCCAGGTCAGGGTCACGACGCCAATCAGGTTGTGCAGGTCGAGCCAGCGCAGGCGCGTGGACTTGTCGGTGCGCACGGTTGCGAATTCGTGGCGGCGCATAAACGGCAGGTACAGCACCGCGCCGGAGATGATCGCCAGCACAAACAACAACCCCATGAAGGCCAGCAGCAGCTTGCCGGGCAGCCCGGCAAACATGTCCACGTGCAGGCGCAGTATGACCATCATGATTCCGCCGTTGGCTGACGGCAGCTCCAGTGCTTCGCCGGTGCGCGCATCGAGCATAAAGGTGTGGGACGAATTGGGCTCGGTGCCTGCGGTGGCGGCCATGATCGCGATGATCGCGTTGGGTTCGTCGTCTTCACTGCCAAAGTACTGCATCACCTCATTGGGACGATGAGCCTGGGCGGCGCTGACCAGTTGTTGCAGATTGAGGCGCGGCGTATCGGCGGGCATCTCCTGAAGCTCGGGGCTGTTACCCAGCAGATGATCGATTTCATGGTGAAAAATCAGCGGCAGGCCGGTCAGCGCGAGCATCAGCAAAAACGCGGTGCAAATCAGACTGGTCCAGGTGTGGATAAAGGACCAGCGGCGGATGGTTTTGCTTTTCATGAAGCTCCATAACGTCTCTGTGGGAGCGAGCCTGCTCGCGAAAGCATCTCCCCCGGTTTGTCAGGTACACCGAGTTGTTTGCATCGCGAGCAGGCTCGCTCCCACGGGGGACATTTCAACAGAGTGGTTTAGAACTCCAGCTGCGCCGAAAATTGCACGGTGCGCGGGTCGCCAATGTAATGGCTGTTGAGCCAATATTCTTTGTTGGCCAGGTTGCTGACGTTCATGCGCAAGGTCAGATCGTTTTCCGAAATCTTCATGCGGTAACGCGCACCGGCATCGAAGGTGGTGAACGACGGCAGTTGGTAGTCGTTGGCGACGTCGGTGTATTGCTTGCCGGTGTAGAACGCGCCACCAGTCAGCGCAAGGCCGGGGACGGTATTGATGTCATATTCGGCGTAGACCTTGGCCAGTTGTTTGGCCACATCCACCGGGGCGTTGCCATCGTTGGCCTTGGAGTCGGCGTCCTTGACCTTCGGATCAAGCAGGGTAAAACCGCCTACCACCGTCAACTCTGGTGTGACCTTGCCGGTTACGCTGAACTCCAGTCCGTTGTTCACCTGCTTGCCGCTTTCGGTGTAGGTCATCGTTTCGTTGAGGAAACCGTTAGGCTTTTCGATGTTGAACAAGGCCAGGGTAAAGAGTGTTTCGCCCACGGTGGCCTTGGCGCCTACTTCGTATTGCTTGCTGACTTGGGGCGCAAATATTTCGCCTGCGTTGATTGCGTTCCAAGGAGCCGTTCCACCTGCTTGTAGCCCTTCAATGTAAGTGGCATAGGTGGTCAGCCAAGGCACAGGTTTGTAGATAAGCGATACGCTGGGCGAAGTTTTGCTCTCGTCGTAGCGGGTTTTCTTCTCAGGCGTGGAGTAGATGAAGTCATTGGCGTAAGACTTGATCTGGGTGCGGGTCACGCCGAGGATGCTCGACCATTGATCGTTGAACGTGATGACATCGCCGATCAGGAAGTTGTTGGTTTCGGAGGTGCTCGCCAGCCGCTGATTGCCATTGCCGATCGAGTAGCTGGGTTTGCCGACTTGCTCACTGCTGCCAAACGGCAAGGCGCCGCCGCCCACGTCGACGTATTGCGGAGGTGAGCTGGGAACATGGTCTTCGTATTGACGAATTCGCGAGTTATTACCCTGATAGCCCAAGGTCATCTTGTGGCCAATAGAACCTGTCGCAAAGGCGGCATCCAGGAACAGGTAGGCGGAGTTCTCGACATGTTCAATCGGCGCGAAGGCGTACAGCGGCTGGGTGTAAACCCCGGGGCTGGAGACTGTCGGGCCGGTGTAGGTGTTTTCTTCGGTGAACTTTTGGGTGGCAAAAGCCCCGCGCAGGGTGAAGGTGTCGTTCAGGCGCCACTTGGCCCGGACACCGCCCTTGTCGGTTTCGTTATCCGAAAACGACCATTTTTGGCTGTACAGCTTGTTGTTGTCGAGCTGCGAAGCCCGTGGACGCAGAGCTTGGTCACCAAAGTACCAATAGCTGGTTAGCCCACGTATCTGGGTTTTCTTGTGCGATGCGTCGAATTGGATTTGCAGGTCGTCGCTGACGTTCCAGTCCACGGCGAGGCTGATCAGCTCGCGGCGACGCTTCTGCATGTCGATGGCGGTTTCGCCGTCTTGAGTCAGCAAGTTCAGGCGATAGGCGAATTTGCCTTCATCGTCGATTTTGCCGCCGAAGTCGCCGTGCAAGTAATAGTTCTCACCACCGGCATTGCCCAGGGTCACGCTGCGATAGTTTTCGTAGGTTGGGCGTTTAAGCACGTAGTTGGCCAAGCCGCCGGGTGAGGCGGGGCCATACAAAAAACCGGTAAGGCCGGTGATAACTTCCAGTTGTTCGGTTTCTTCCAGGTAGTTGCCCGCATCGGCGAGGGTGGAAAAACGCAAACCGTCGTTGGCAATGTTCAGGTTGCCTGCGCCACTGAAGCCGCGAATGTTCACTGCGCTGGCATAGCCCGCACCGGTGGGGGAAAACATCTGAGTGAACGGGTTGCGCTTGAACACGTCGTCCAGTGAGGTGGCCTGCATGTTTTTGAGCAGGGCCTGGGAGGTGACGCTCATGGAGTACGGCGTGTCTTGCAGCTTCATCCCGCCCAGAGCGCCGACGTTGCTGAGGTTTTCGCTGACGTAACCGGCCGCTTCCGAGCCTTCTGCCACCGCACTGGCGTTGATGTTCACGTCGCCCAGGGTCAAGGCACCTTCAACCACGGGCACCAGGGTGTAACTGCCGCTGCCGCTCTGTTGCAACTGCAACCCACTCCCCCGCAACGCTTCGCGCAGTGCCGTTGTGGCTTCGAGCTGGCCGTTGACCGGCGCCGATGTTTTGCCCGCCAGCAGGGACGAGTTGATGGCCAGGGTGATGCCGGCCTGGCTGGCAATCTGGTTCAGGGTGGCCGCCAAAGGTCCGGATGGCAGGTTGTAGCTGCGCGCAGACGATGCCTGCTCGGCCGCGATCAGCAGGGTGCTGGTCAGCGGGGCGCTGAGGGCAATGGCGACGGCTAACAGGCTGGGGCGCAAAAACGTGTCGAGGGTGCGGGACATTCGGCGGGTTCCTGAATGGAAATGTTTCTCAATGCCTATCTGCCGGATGAGATATGAAAAGTGATAGGGCTGATTGAAAATAATTTAGATTCAGTTCGCCAAAGGCTTGGGGCTGACAGTGACCCACCACGGTGTGCGCTGCTGGATCTGTACCGGCAAGGTCGGTATCAGGGCATTGAGCGCCAGTTCGATGTTGTTCAGCGGGAAACTGCCGGTGATGCGCAGGTCGGCCACTTCGGGGTCTACGCCCAGGTGTCCCCGTTGGTAGCGATTGAGTTCGCTGACCATGTCGGCCAGGCGCACGTTGTCGAGTACCAGCATGCCGCGTGTCCAGGCGTCGGCCCCGGGGCTGACGGCCAGCATCTGGCCAAGCCGGTCGCGGTGCATCAGCACTTGCTGGCCTTCGTTGTACACGGTCAGCTCGACGCTGTTTTCAGGGTGCGCTTCGACCCGCGATTGCAGCACGCTCAGGCGCGTGCCGTCGTCTTCGCGCTTGACCATGAACCGTGTGCCCAATGCCCGCAGGCTGCCATCGCGGGTTTGTACGATAAACGGTCGGGGATCGCCATGGCCGGTCTCAACCATGATTTCGCCTTCTTGCAGGATGATTCGCCGGGTCGTGTCATCAAACCGCACATCGACTGCGCTGTGGGTATTGAGGTTTAGCAGCGTGCCATCCGCCAGTCGCAACTGGCGCTGTTCACCGGTGGCGGTGCGTTGGTCGGCCATCCAGTAATCGACCGGCAGGTAATTTTTGCCGGCAAACAACGCCAGCCCGCACGCCAGAGCGACACTGGCCAGGCCGCTGCCGATTTTGCGCACCCGTTCCTGCACGCCGGTGCGGGCTTTGAGCAAGGCATTACGTGCCGGGACGCTGGCGGTGCTGAATCGGTGGTCGAGCATGCCCAGTTGCAGCCAGGCGCGGGCGTGTTCGTCGTTGGCGCTGTACCACTTGGTGAATTCGGCCTGCTCCACGGCGCTGCCATTGCCGCAATCCAGGCACAGCTGCCATGCGATGGCGGCGTCCAGCACCTGGGCCGAGACCGGTTTCGAGCTGACCGGCTTCATGTCGGCTCGCCATACAGCGCGATGTAGCACTGGCGGATGCCCTGGGCCAGGTACTGGCGCACGCGGGGCACCGATACGCCCAGGCGCTCGGCGATGTCAGCGTGGGTCAGGCCGTCGATGCGGCTATAGAGGAAGGCTGCGCGGGACTTGCTGGACAGCTTGCCCAGCAGGCGGTCGATGGCCTTGAGGTCTTCGAGGATCAGTTGCTGTTCTTCGGGCGAGGGTTGCTCGGCCTCGGGGATCAGCATCAGTTCGTTGAGCCAGGCCTGCTCCAGTGCGGCGCGGCGAAAGTAGTCAAATAGCAGCCCTTTGGCGATGGCCGCCAAAAAGGCTCGGGGCTCGCGGGGGGCTTGCAGTTCGGTGCGGCCCAGAAGGCGCAAAAAGGTGTCCTGGCTCAGGTCTTCAGCCCGCTGCGGGCAGGCCACGTTGCGCCGCAACCACGACAGCAGCCAGCCGCGATGGTCGCGATAAAGCGCTCCAACCAGCTCACTGTGTGGGTTTTGGACTGACGACAAAGACTTCACCAACTGCAAGTTTTAACTAACGATAATTATTCGCGATTGTGTCAGAGGGAATGGTCCTACGCAATTGACGCTCATCGGATGGAGGCAAAGAGCCTGTAGCCGCTGCCGGAGGCTGCGATAAGGGCCGCAGGACCTTCGCTCTTTGAAAGGCATGACCCCTTCGGGCTCAATCGCAGCCTGCGGCAGCGGCTACAGGGCGTGTGTCATTTAAAAACTGTGCACCTGCTTGCGCCGCTGCCACTGGTTCAACCGTTGTTGCAGGGTCTGTGGGCTGTCGATGCCCTGGGCGCGGGCGCGGCTGAACAGGATCAACGCCAGTTCGGCAGTGGCCAGGGCGTCGGCGCTGGCGTTGTGGCGGTCTTCGATCTGGAGGCTGAAGTGGTTGATCCACTGGTCCAGCCCGGCGTCCCGCCAATTGACCTGCGGGCAAAGCATCGGGGCCAGTGCGGCTACATCCAGGAACGGGTGTTGCAGACGGTAGCCCAGGCTTTCTTTAAGGGCGCGGGTAAGCATGTGCTGGTCAAACGGCGCATGGAACGCCAGCAGAGGGCTGTCACCAACAAAGGCCATGAAATCGAGCAGGGCATCTGCCGGATCGCTGCCCGCGGCAATGGCGGCGGGCCCCAGCCCATGCAGCAGCACGCTGGGGTTGAGGGGGGCGTCCGGGCGCAGAAAGGTGCGTTCAAACGCCTGGCCCAAGTCGATCGCGCCATCTTCAATCACCACCGCGCCAATCGACAGCACTTGATCGCGGTTGAGGTTCAGGCCGCTGGTTTCCAGGTCAACCACGACCCAGCGCTGCTTGCGCAGTGTGGTGTCGCTCAACCCCGATGCGGGCGGCAGTTGCAGCAGGTGTTGTTGCTGCTCAGGGCTCAGCACCGGTTTTTTGCGCGGCAACAACCATGACAGCAGGCTCATAGCTGATACCGCAGGGCCAGGCTGCTTTGCAGGCGCTGGGCCTGGCGCAGGGCTTCACGCAAGATGCGCCGGTCCAGCTGGTTCAGGCTGTCCGGGTCGACTCGGTTGGAGTACGGACGGTTTTCCCGGGTCTGCAGTTGGTGCTGCTGCATGCGGGTCTGCTGGATAAAGTGGTAGGCCTCTTCATACGCGGCGCCGTCCAGCGGCTCGATCACTTCGAGGGCGACCAGTTGGCGCAGGCGCTCAAGCGTGTTGTTGGCTTCGACCCCGTTGGCCAGCGCCAGCAAGCGGGCACCGTCAACGAAAGGCGTAAGGCCCTGGACCTTGAGGTCGAGGGTGGCTTTGTCACTGCCTTTGCGCTCCAGCACAAACTCACGGAAACGCCCCACGGGCGGGCGATGGCGCAATGCGTTGTCGGCCATCATGCGCTGGAACAGACGGTTGTCGGCCACCTGTTCAAGGATGCCGCGACGCAGTTGCGCGCACCCCTGCTCATCGCCCCAGACCACGCGCAGGTCGAAATAGATGCTCGATGCCAACAGGTTTTCGGGTGAGGTCTCACGAATAAAGGCGGCAAAACGGCGCGCCCATTCGGTACGTGACAGGCACAGGTCGGGGTTGCCGGCCATGATGTTGCCCTTGCACAGGGTGAAACCGCAGGCTGCCAGGTGATGGTTGATCTGTTGTGCGATGGGCAGCAGGCGCTGGCGAATCTCCGCTGCCTGGGTGGCGTCCTTGGCTTCGAACAGGATGCCGTTGTCCTGGTCGGTATGCAGGGTTTGCTCGCGTCGCCCTTCGCTGCCAAAACACAGCCAGGTGAACGGCACACCCGGGTCGCCCTTGTCGGCCAGTACCAGCTCGATCACCCGGCATACGGTGTGGTCGTTGAGTTGGGTGATGATGTGGGTGATTTGTGTGGAGGACGCGCCATGGGCCAGCATGCGCTCTACCAGTTGCCCGATTTCGCCGCGCAGGTTGATCAGGGTGTCCAGCCGTGGCGCGTGGCGGATGGTGCGCGCCAAATGGACCAGATCGACCCGCTGCAGGGAAAACAGGTCTCGTTCTGACACCACGCCGCACAGGCGCTGATCCTTGACCAGGCAGACGTGTGCAATGTGCCGCTCGGTCATGGCGATGGCCGCGTCGAAGGCGCTGTGATCGGGGCTCAGGTAAAACGGCTCGGGGGTCATGTGCAGCTCGATGGCCTGGGAGAAATCCTCAATGCCATTGGCCACCACCTGGCGCAGGTCGCGCAGGGTAAAGATCCCCAGCGGGGCCTTGTGGTCGTCGACAACGACGATGCTGCCCACTTGCTGTTCATGCATCAGGCTTACGGCTTCGCGCAGTGCGGTGCTCGGTGCGCAGGTCACGGGGTGACGCATGGCCAGTTCACCCAGACGCGTATTGAGCGAATACTGGGTGCCCAGGGTTTCAGCGGCTTTTTGCTGGACCTGTTGATTGACCTTGTCGAGCAGGCTGCTGACGCCACGCAAGGCAAAGTCGCGGAATTCATCGGACAGGGCAAAAAGTTTGATGAACGCGGATTTGTTCAGTTGCAGGCAAAACGTATCTTCAGCAGCTCGGTGTTCGGTGCGGGTGGCGCGCTCGCCCAGTAACGCGGCAAGGGGGAAGCACTCGCCGGCAGTGATCTCGAAGGTGGTCTGCGCGGCCTCGCGGCCGGTGTGGGTACGTTCGCCCACCACACGGCCCTGCTTGACGATATAGAAGTGCTCCACCGGCCCGTCCGTCGGTCGGATGATGCTTTCGCCCGGGGCATAGAAGCGCAGTTGGCACTGCTCGACCAGGTAAGCCAGGTGAGTGTTTTCCATTTGGTTGAAGGGCGGGAATCGCTGCAAAAACTGCATGGTGCCGTGAATGTTCTGCAGCACCGCGGTTTTCCCTGCCTGGAGAAACGCATCCGATTTGCTCATTGCTGTTACCGCGTTGTTGGTTGTGAACCGTTGTTGTTATGACCGGACAGGGCAGGGCCCCATGGCGTATTTCTATCCCTCATGCTCGGCGGTCTGCGCGCGGGTGCCCATTGGACGTAAGTCTATGGGGCCGCGCTCTATTGATGCTTTCTAAAAGCCGGATATGATTTTTGTACAATGTTGTACGGCAAGGCTTGGAAATAGATGCGCCACCGTGCACATTGGCGCACGGTGGGAATAACGGAGTACACCGGTGGGAAATTTCACCTACATGGATGTATTTGAGAAACGTATGACTGAACATGACATTTTGACCGACGCCGAGCGCGCGGCCCTACAAGAGGTGATGCAGACGTCTGAATCGTCCTCGCCCTGTGTGTTGATTGTTGATGACGATCCATTGGCCCGTGATCTGTTGGCCGAGTTTTTGGAACTGAACGCAATCGAATGCCTGAAGGCGTGTGATGAAGCGCAGGCGTTGGCGCTTCTGGCGTCAGGCAAGCCGATTCACCTGATGCTCACCGACCTGCGCATGCAGCCCCACGATGGCTTGCACCTGATCCGCAAAGTGCGCGAATCAGAGCGGGCGGCCTTGCCGGTGATCATCATGTCGGGGGATGCGAGTGTGCGTGATGCCATCGATGCGATGCACCTGAGTGTGGTGGACTTTCTGCTTAAACCGATCGATACCGACAAGTTGCTGACGCTGATCCGCAAGGAGTTGAATATCTAGCCAGTTTGCCGCTGGCAGATACAAAAAAGCCCCGGAAACCGGGGCTTTTTGTTAGTTACCGTTTGGCGTTATTCACAGGCCATTTTTGGCCTTGAATTCACGACGACGACGGTGCAGCACAGGCTCGGTGTAGCCGTTAGGCTGCCGGGTGCCTTCGATCACCAGTTCGACCGCCGCCTGGAAGGCGATGTTGCTGTCGAAGTCTGGCGCCAATGGACGGTACAGCGCGTCGTTGGCGTTCTGGCGGTCGACCACCGGCGCCATGCGCTTGAGGCTTTCCATGACCTGGGTTTCGCTGACGATGCCGTGACGCATCCAGTTGGCGATGTGCTGGCTGGAGATACGCAGCGTGGCACGGTCTTCCATCAGGCCGATGTCGTTGATATCCGGAACCTTCGAACAACCCACGCCCTGGTCGATCCAGCGCACGACGTAACCCAGAATGCCCTGGGAGTTGTTGTCCAGTTCGTTCTGGATCTGCTCCGGCGTCCACTGCGGGTTAACGGCCAGCGGGATGGTCAGGATGTCGTCGACCGAGGCCGGGGCGCGCTTGGCCAGTTCGGCCTGACGGGCGAACACGTCAACCTTGTGGTAATGCAGTGCGTGCAACGCAGCGGCAGTCGGCGATGGCACCCAGGCGGTGTTGGCACCGGCCAGCGGGTGAGCGATTTTCTGCTCCAGCATGGCGGCCATCAGGTCGGGCATGGCCCACATGCCTTTACCGATTTGCGCACGGCCTTGCAGGCCGGTGCTCAATCCGACATCAACGTTGTTGTTTTCGTAGGCCGAAATCCACTTCTCGGCTTTCATGTCCGCCTTGCGCACCATCGGCCCGGCTTCCATCGAGGTGTGAATCTCGTCGCCCGTGCGGTCCAGGAAGCCCGTGTTGATAAACACCACACGCTCGCTGGCGGCCTTGATGCACGCCTTGAGGTTGATCGTGGTGCGGCGCTCTTCGTCCATGATCCCGACTTTGAGCGTATTGCGTGGCAGCTTGAGCACGTCTTCGATGCGGCCGAACAGCTCGTTGGTGAACGCGGCTTCTTCAGCGCCATGCATCTTCGGTTTGACGATGTAGACCGAGCCCGTGCGGCTGTTGCTGCGCGTTGCCTTGCCGTTAAGGCTGTGGATCGCGGCCAGGCTGGTCAGCAGGCCGTCGAGAATGCCTTCAGGCACCTCATTGCCGTCTTTGTCCAGGATCGCGTCGATGGTCATCAAGTGGCCAACGTTACGCACGAACAGCAGCGAACGGCCGTGCAGGCTGACGGTGCCGCCGTTTGGCGCGGTGTACTCGCGATCCGGGTTCATGGTGCGGGTGAAGGTCTCACCGCCCTTGGACACCTGTTCGCTGAGGTCACCCTTCATCAGGCCGAGCCAGTTGCGGTAGATCACCACTTTGTCGTCAGCATCGACGGCAGCAACCGAGTCTTCGCAGTCCATGATGGTGGTCAGGGCCGCTTCCATCAGCACGTCTTTGACGCCTGCTGCGTCGGTCTGGCCAACCGGGCTTGCGGCGTCGACCTGGATTTCGAAATGCAGGCCGTTGTGCTTGAGCAGCACGGCGGTCGGTGCAGCGGCTGATCCGTGGTAGCCGATCAGTTGCGCGGTGTCGCGCAGGCCGGTGCTGGCGCCACCCTTGAGGGTGACCTGCAAGGCGCCGCCAACGATGGCGTAGCCGGTTGAATCAACGTGAGTCCCGCTGACCAGAGGTGCAGCTTCGTCGAGAAAGGCGCGGGCGAAGGCAATGACCTTGTCGCCACGGACCTTGTTGTAGCCTTTGCCCTTGGCGGCGCCATCGGCTTCGCTGATGGCATCGGTGCCGTACAACGCGTCATACAGCGAGCCCCAGCGGGCGTTCGAGGCGTTGAGGGCAAAGCGCGCATTCATCACCGGCACCACCAATTGGGGGCCTGCCATGCGGGCGATTTCGTCATCGACGTTTTGCGTCGTTGCCTGGAAATCTGCGGCTTCTGGCTGCAGATACCCGATGTCCTGGAGGAAGGCTTTATAAGCCACGGCGTCATGGGCCTTGCCGGCCTGAGCCTGGTGCCAGGCGTCGATCCGCGCCTGCAAATCATCGCGTTTGGCGAGCAGTGCTTTGTTCTTGGGTGCCAGGTCATTGATGACCTTGTCGGCACCGGCCCAGAACTGATCGGCGGTGAGGCCGGTACCGGGGATAGCTTCGTTGTTTACGAAGTCGAACAGGACTTTGGCGACCTGCAGGCCACCGACGTGAACGTGTTCAGTCATTGCTTGCCTCACTCATTTTTATTTAAAGCCTGGAGCGCTTCTTAAAACACCGCGTGGCTCATGCTGGCGGGGTTGTGCGGGGTGTAGCAGACGCCTTGGCGGACCATGTTGCAAATTATGTAGTGGTCGCTGAGGCATACTACATGATCAATTGCAGATGTGAAAATCAGACTAATCACGTCGTTCTGCGACCATTTTTACGCTATCGGTCACGCAGAAGAACCAGATGTTCTCAAGAAACATGCAGGTTGTTCCAGATAATTCTAAAAACAGTACACAATTTGTTTCTGTAGCCGCGGCCGCAAGCTGCGATAAGGACCACAGGGCCTTTAAACCGCAGGGCTGCTTCGCAACCCATCGCAGCCTTCGGCAGCGGCTACAGGTATTGCATAGCGGCCTATACTCACCCGACCCCCCTAATAAGAGAGACCCCCGCCATGAACCATCTTGTGATAACGGTCTTTGCCCAGGACAAGGCCGGGCAGGTCGAGCGCATTGCTCAGTGCATCGCCGAGCATGGCGGTAATTGGCTGGAGAGTCGAATGTCGCGGATGGCAGGGCAATTTGCCGGGATTCTGCGCGTAGGCGTGCCTGCCGAAGCCCATGATGAGCTGGTCGATGCGCTGCACAGTCTGGCCAAAGAAGGGATTCGGGTATTGATTGCCGAAAGCGGCATCGAGCAATCCTGCACCTGGAAGCCCATCGCCATGGAACTGGTGGGCAACGACCGCCCCGGCATTGTGCGCGACATTACCCGGGTACTGACGGAGCAGGGGGTGAACCTGGAGCGGCTGGTGACCGATGTGCGGCCCGCGCCGATGAGCAACGAGCCGCTGTTTCATGCCGAGGCGATTTTGGCAGTGCCCCTGACCTTGTCTCTGGATGTACTGCAGAAGCGCCTGGAAACCCTGGCGGATGAACTGGTGGTTGATCTTAAGTTCAGCACCGAGGAGTAGGGTTCAGCCGCGCTGGCGCATGCTGAACCAGGCATCGAGGCTGTACACCACCAGGCCGGCCCAGATAAACGCAAAGGCGAGCAGGGTACTTTCGGACAGGTGCTCGCCATACACCGATATCGCCAGAATCAACACCAGCGTCGGTGCGATGTACTGCATAAAGCCCAAGGTGGTGTAGGGCAAATGCCGTGCAGCGGCGTTGAAACACACCAGCGGTATCAGCGTGGCCGGGCCTGCGGCCACCAGTAACCAGGCTTGCGAGGTGCTCCAGAATGCCGCATGGGCACTGTTGGCTTCGGGATGCATCAGCAACCAGCCAATGGCGACCGGCACCAGAATCCAGGTTTCGACTACCAGCCCCGGCAACGCCTTGACCGGCGCCTGTTTGCGGATCAGTCCGTAAAAACCAAAGCTGAGCGCCAGGACCAGCGAGACCCACGGCAGGCTGCCGACTTGCCACACCTGTTGCGCCACGCCGGCGGCGGCCAGGCCCACGGCAATCCACTGCAGGCGGCGCAGGCGTTCGCCCAGCAACAACATACCGAGCAGCACGTTCACCAGCGGGTTGATGTAGTAACCCAGGCTGGCTTCGAGCATGCGGTCGTTGTTCACCGCCCACACGTAGGTCAGCCAGTTGACGGCGATCAGCAGGCCGCTGATGGTCAGCACGCCAATCCGTTTTGGGTTGTCGCGCAGCTCTTGCCACCAGCCGGGGTGCTTCCACACGAGCAGTAACAGCGAACCGAACAACGCGGACCAGAGCACCCGGTTCACGATGATTTCAGCGGCCGGGACGCTGGCCAGCAGTTTGAAGTAGAGCGGGAAGATGCCCCAGATGACATAGGCGGTGAGGCCTAAAATATACCCGCGACGCGGGTTGGCGGCTTGCATGCAGAGTCCTTGCTTAGGCAACTAACGGGTACAGAAGAGACCGAGAGTGTAAGCAGGTTTTGCAGATGTGTCGTGTTTTGCGGTGGTTCGCGCAAATGTTTTGTAGCCGCTGCCGAAGGCTGCGATGGGCTGCGCAGCAGCCCTTGGGTTTTGAAGGGCCTGCGGTCCTTATCGCAGCCTTCGGCAGCGGCTACAGGGTGGGGTCAGAACAGTTTCAGCGGTTCCTCATTGAGGGCCGACAGTTGTTCGCGCAACGCCAGTACCTGGTCGCCCCAATACCGCTCGCTGCCGAACCACGGGAAGCTGTGGGGGAAGGCCGGGTCGTCCCAGCGGCGGGCCAGCCAGGCGCTGTAGTGCATCAGGCGCAAGGCGCGCAGCGGCTCAATCAACGCCAGCTCACGGGGGTTGAAGTCATGGAACTCGCTGTAGCCGTCCATCAGTTCAGACAACTGGCCCAGGCATTCCTGGCGGTCACCGGCCAGCATCATCCACAAGTCCTGCACGGCAGGGCCCATGCGGCAGTCGTCGAGGTCGACGATGTGGAACACTTCGTCGCGGCACATCATGTTGCCGGGGTGGCAATCGCCGTGCATGCGGATGTTGGTGTGCGGGGTGGCGGCATACACGTCTTCAACGCGCTTGAGCAGGTCGCGGGCAACTGACTCGTAGGCCGGGAGCAGGCTGCGCGGAATGAAGTTGCCTTCAAGCAGGGTGGTCAGCGAATCGTGACCGAAGTTTTTCACGCCCAGTGCTTCGCGATGCTCGAACGGCTTGGTCGCGCCCACGGCGTGCAGGCGGCCGAGCAGTTGCCCGAGGCGGTACAGCTGGTCGAGATTGCCCGGCTCCGGTGCTCGGCCACCACGGCGTGGGAACAGGGTGAAGCGAAAGCCTGCGTGTTCGAACAGGCTTTCACCGTTGTGAATCATGGGTGCGACCACCGGGACATCAAGCTCGGCCAGTTCGAAGGTGAAACGGTGTTCTTCGAGGATGGCTTCGTTGGTCCAGCGCTGTGGCCGGTAGAATTTGGCGATCAGCGGTTCCGAGTCTTCGATACCGACCTGGTACACGCGATTTTCGTAGCTGTTGAGCGCTAGCACGCGGGCATCGCTCAGGAAACCGATGCTCTCGACGGCGTCGAGCACCAGATCAGGGGTAAGTGTTGCAAACGGATGAGACATGCTGACTCCTGCGCGCAGCAGGCTGCCGCGTCCGGCCATGCATGTTAACGCAGACCGGGTGGCTGAGGGCGATTGAATAGGGTACGCGCTAGGCGCCGACGATGCCGCCGTCTTCGCGGCTGATGGCCACGACCGAGGAGCGCGGCTTGGCGTTGGGCTGGTTCTCGGGGAAGGTGGACCCGCCGTTTTCACCCGGGTGCTGAATGCCGACAAACAGGGTTTTGTGGTCAGGCGAGAAGCTGATGCCGGTGACTTCGCAGCCAACCGGGCCGACCATGAAACGACGGATTTCACCGCTGGCCGGGTCGGCGCAGAGCATCTGGTTATTGCCCATGCCGGCAAAGTCGCCGGCGTTGCTGTAATCGCCGTCGGTCAGGATCCACAGGCGTCCGGCGTCGTCGAACCCCATGCCGTCCGGGCTGTTGAACATGTTCTGTGGCGTGATGTTGGCCGAGCCGCCCTTGGGTTGGCTGGCGTGAACCGTCGGGTTGCCGGCCACCACAAACAGGTCCCAGTCGAAGGTGTCTGCGCCATGATCACCGTTGCGGGTTTTCCAGCGCAGGATTTGCCCGTAGACGTTTTTCTCGCGGGGGTTGGGGCCGCCGACCGGTTGCCCGTCTTCGCCGCGCTTGGCGTTGTTGGTCAAGGTGCAATAGACCTGGCCGTCCTTGGGGCTGACCACGATCCATTCCGGGCGGTCCATGCGGGTGGCGCCGACGACGCTGGCGGCCATTCGTGCGTGGATCAACACTTCGGCCTGGCTGGCAAACCCGTTGCCGGTATCAACGCCGTTTTTGCCATGGGTCAGTTCAATCCACTGGCCGTGCCCCTTGGGACGATCAGGGTTACTGTCGCCACCGTCAAAGCGCGCCACATAGAGCGTGCCGTGGTCCAGCAGGTCGCGATTGGCCTTGGGGTTCTGGTGGTTGATCTTGTCGCGGCTGATGAACTTGTAGATAAACTCGCCGCGCTCATCGTCGCCCATATAGACCACGGCATGGCCGTCGCCGGTTTCGGCCAAGGCGGCGTTTTCGTGTTTGAAACGGCCCAGTGCGGTGCGTTTTACCGGTGTTGAAAGCGGGTCGAACGGGTCGATTTCCACTACCCAGCCGTGGCGGTTGAGTTCGTTGGGATTGACCGCCAGGTCGAAGCGCGGGTCGTGCTGGTGCCAGTTGATCTCTTTGCTGGCGCCGACGGCGCCATAGCGTTTTTGCGCGGCGTCGAAGGTCTGCTTGGGATCAGAGCTGCCGAAGCAATCGGTGAAGTTCTCTTCGCAGGTCAGGTAGGTGCCCCACGGGGTCTTGCCGTTTGCGCAGTTCTGGAAGGTGCCCAGCGCGCGGGTACCGCTGCTGTCGGCCTGGGTGCGCAGCAAGGCGTGCCCGGCTGCGGGCCCGCTGAGGCGAATCGGCGTGTTGGCGTGGATGCGCCGGTTGAAGGGTGAGCCCTGCACGAACTGCCAGCCGTCACCTTTGCGCTGGATCTCGATCACTGACACGCCTTCAGTGGCCTGGGCCTTGTGCACCTCTTGCGCAGAGGCCGGCGAGCCGCCATGGGGGTAAAGGTAGCGATAGTTGGTGTATTCGTTGTTGATCGCCATCAGGGCGCGGTTCGGATCATCTGCGAAGGCGAACAGGCTCATGCCGTCATTGTTGTCGCCAAACTGCACTTCCTGGGCGCTGGCGGTGCCGTTGCCGGAAGGGTCAAACGCCGGGCCGCCGGTTTGCAGCGGCTGGCCCCAGCTGATGAGCACCGAGGAACGGTAGCCGGGCGGCAGGGTGATGGTGTCGGCAGTGGCCGCGCTGATGCTGTCGAAGCCCAGCAACGTGCTGTTGGCGTTCATCACGCCGGTGGCCAGGGCGCTGCGACTCAGCAGGCCGCCGCCCAGAAACATCGCTGCACCGCACAAGGCGCCAGCACTGATAAAACCACGTCGACTGAGGCCTATGATCTGCTCAAGGTCGGTGGGCTGGTTTTCTTCTAATAGGCTCATGGCGGGCTCTGCTCAGGACGGTTTTGGCAGTCACCATAAGCAGCGGGTATGACAGTGATGTTTCAGAAATCGGGGCACCCACACTGCTGGAGCAGGCTCACAGGTTCAGAGCGCTGTGCCGAGCAGCACCAGCGACGGCGGGAACTGCACGCTCACTGCGCTGCCAACGCCCAGCCCTTGTGTATCCAGATGTTGCGGCTCGGTCAGGGCGCACAGGGTCTGGCCGCTGGGCAGGCTGATGCGAACTTCGCTGGGGCCATTGTCGGTATGCAGGATCTGCTCGATTTGCCCGCCCAGCTGATTGTGCTCGGGGCTTTCTGGCTGTCCGGCGCCCATCAGTTGCAGCCAGCCGGCCTTGATCAGCGCCACCGCCGGGCTGCCAATGGCCAGTTCCAGGCGCTGGGTGCTATCGCGGGTAATTTGTGCGTGCAGGGTCAGGCCGCCGGGGAGCTCAAGCTGGACCAAGTCGTTGTGGCCATGGCCGTGGATGGCAATGACGGTGCCGTGCAATTGGTTGCGGGCGCTGGTGCGCAGCATCAGGCGGCCCAGCAGGTCGAGGTCTTCGCTGTCTTCGGCGGCGTCCAGCACCTGGCTCTGCAATATCTGCAAGCGTTGATACAGGCGCAGTACCCGTTCACCGGCAAGGGACAACCGGGCGCCGCCTCCGCCTTTGCCGCCGATGCTGCGTTCCACCAAAGGGGTTTGGGCCAGGTTGTTCAGTTCATCGATCGCATCCCATGCGGCCTTGTAGCTGATGCCTGCACTTTTTGCCGCCGCCGTGATCGAGCCCTGCTCGGCAATGTGCTGCAACAGGGCGATACGTTGCGGGCGGCGGACGATGTGTTGGGCAAGCAAGGTGGGCAGGTGCATGGTGGCAGGTTCGCAAGGCGGGACGTGCCCGGAAAGTGCCTGCTCGACTGTGTGGCGTCAAGGTGGCCCGTCAGGTTTTGGGGTGCGGGCCAGGCAGTACACGTCGACCCGCCGCGCTCCGGCCTTGATGAGCAGACGGGCCAGGCTTTCGGCGGTAGCGCCTGTGGTCAGCACGTCATCGACCAGGGCCAGGTGCAACCCGCGCACTTGCAGGCCCGGCGCAAGGCTGAAGGCTTGATGCAAATTGCGTTTACGGGCTTTGGCGTCCAGCGTCTGCTGGGCGGCGGTGTCTTGAGTCCGCAGCAGCCAGTGCTCGCGTCGAGGGATGTTCAGTGTGCTGCTGAGCCACTGGGCGAGCATGGCGGCCTGGTTGTAGCCGCGCTGACGCAGACGCGCAGTGGACAGGGGCACCGGGAGGAGAAAGTCGGGTTGGGGGTTGCCGGAGTTGAAGCTATCGAGCAGCGACTGGCAGAGAAGTTCGGCTAACAGTCGTCCATAAGGCCACTTGCTGTGGTGCTTGAAGCGAATGATCAAGCTGTCGACCGGAAAACCATACACCCAGGGTGCATACACACGCTGGTAGGCGGGAGGCTGCTTGATGCAATGGCCACAAGTAAGGCCGGCCATCGGCAGTGGCAAGGCGCAACGCTGGCAATGGTCGCCCAGCCACGGTAACTCCAGCTCGCAGGCGACGCACAGGGGGCGTGGTGTGCAGCAACGGTCATCACACAATAAACACGATTGGTTGTTTAATAGCCAGATGTAAACCTGCTTAATCCATTGTGGTTGACAGTTCATGTCACATCCTTAAACATGCCGGCATCCGTGCCGTATCTGAGGTGTTTGCCTCGGGTTCTAGTCAAAGCATAAACAAGAGAAACGCCGATGAGCGCCAGCAGCCTTGCCAACTTGCGACATGATTGGTCTTTAGCCGAGGTCCGGGCGATGTTTACCCAGCCTTTCAATGACCTGCTTTTCGACGCGCAGACCGTTCACCGCAAGCATTTCGATGCCAACCGGGTACAGGTTTCGACGCTGTTGTCGATCAAGACCGGCGCCTGCCCGGAAGATTGCAAATATTGTCCGCAGTCGGGCCACTACAACACCGGCCTGGCTAAAGAGAAGTTGATGCAGGTGCAGAAGGTGCTGGAAGAGGCGCAGCGGGCCAAGGCCATTGGCGCCACCCGCTTTTGCATGGGCGCGGCCTGGAAGCACCCGTCAGCCAAAGACATGCCCTTCGTGCTGGAGATGGTCAAAGGGGTGAAGGCCATGGGCCTGGAAACCTGTATGACCCTTGGCAAGCTGGATCAGGATCAGACCGCTGCACTGGCCCACGCGGGTCTCGATTACTACAACCACAACCTCGACACCTCGCCCGAGTTTTACACCAGCATCATCACCACCCGTACTTACAGCGAACGCCTGCAAACCCTGAGCTACGTGCGCGACAGCGGGATGAAGATCTGCTCCGGCGGAATTCTGGGCATGGGCGAGTCGCTGGATGACCGCGCCAATCTGCTGATCCAACTGGCCAACCTGCCAGAGCATCCGGAGTCGGTGCCGATCAACATGCTGGTGAAAGTGGCCGGTACGCCGATGGAAAACGCCGAAGATATCGACCCGTTTGATTTCATCCGCATGCTGGCGGTGGCGCGGATCATGATGCCTTTGAGCCATGTGCGCCTGTCGGCCGGGCGTGAGGCGATGAACGAGCAAATGCAGGCGCTGGCGTTCTTTGCCGGGGCCAACTCGATTTTCTACGGTGACAAACTGCTGACTACGGCCAACCCTCAGGCAGACAAGGACATGCAGCTGTTTGCGCGCCTGGGCATCTTGCCCGAAGCCCGCGAAGAGCACGCCGACGAGGTGCATCAGGCGGTTATCGAGCACGCGCTGAGAGATCAGAAATCCAGCGAGCAGTTCTATAACGCTGCGGTTTAACACCTGCGCAGACCGGTAGCCGCTGCCGCAGGCGGCTACCGGTACGCAAGACCTTCGCTTTACCGAAGCCGGGGCCGCTTCGCTGCCCATCGCAGCCTGCGGCAGCGGCTACAAGGGATTATGGTCAACATGTCTTTTGATTTAAGCGCCCGCCTGGCCGTTCGCCGTGCCGATAATCTGTATCGTCAGCGCCCGCTGCTTGAAAGCCCGCAAGGGCCGCAGGTGGTGGTCGATGGGCAGCCGCTGCTCGCCTTTTGCAACAACGACTATCTGGGCCTGGCCAATCACCCGCTGGTGATCGAAGCCTGGCAGGCCGGTGCTTCGCGATGGGGTGTGGGCGGCGGTGCGTCGCACCTGGTCATTGGCCACAGCACCCCGCATCACGCACTGGAAGAAGCCCTGGCCGAGTTCACCGGCCGCCCGCGGGCGCTGCTGTTCAGCAACGGCTACATGGCCAACCTGGGCGCCGTCACGGCGCTGGTGGGGCCGGGCGATACGGTGCTCGAAGACCGTCTGAACCATGCCTCGCTGCTGGATGCCGGTTTGCTGAGCGGGGCACGGTTCAATCGCTATCTGCATAACGACGCGACCAGTCTGGCCAAGCGCCTGGAGAAGGCCTGCGGCAATACGCTGGTGGTCACCGATGGCGTGTTCAGCATGGACGGCGACCTGGCCGACCTGCCCGCGCTCGCCCGTGAGGCCAGGGCCAAGGGTGCCTGGTTGATGGTGGATGATGCCCACGGTTTTGGCCCGCTTGGCGCCAAGGGTGGCGGCATTGTCGAGCACTTCGGGTTGAGCGCGCAGGATGTGCCGGTGCTGGTCGGTACGCTGGGCAAGGCCTTTGGCACCAGCGGTGCCTTCGTGGCGGGGAGCGAAGAGCTGATCGAAAGCCTGATCCAGTTCGCCCGGCCTTACATTTACACCACCAGCCAGCCGCCTGCCCTGGCCTGCGCGACCTTGAAAAGCCTGGAACTGTTGCGCACCGAGCATTGGCGACGTGAGCATCTGAATACCCTGGTGGGTCAATTCCGTCGTGGTGCCGAGCAGATCGGCTTGCAGTTGATGGACAGCTTCACCCCGATCCAGCCGATCATGATTGGCGACAGTGGCCGGGCTGTGCGCCTGTCGCAGATGTTGCGCGAGCGCGGCTTGCTGGTGACCGCGATCCGTCCGCCAACGGTGCCCGCAGGCAGTGCCCGTTTGCGTGTGACCTTGTCGGCTGCCCACACGGAGGCGCAGGTGCAGCTATTGTTAAATGCACTCGACGACTGTTGGCGCACGATGGAGTTCGACCATGCGTGATCGTTTGATATTGCTGCCGGGCTGGGGCCTGGGGGTTTCCCCCCTGGAGCCTTTGGCTGAGGCATTGCGCGCGCTGGACGAGCACCTGCGGGTCGAAATCGAACCGCTGCCGGTGCTGTTGTCGGCGGATCTTGAAGACTGGCTCGATGAACTCGATTCGACCTTGCCCGACAACGTCTGGCTGGGTGGCTGGTCGCTGGGCGGGATGCTCGCCAGTGAGTTGGCCGCACGTCGGGGTGATCGTTGTTGCGGGCTGGTGACGTTGGCCAGCAACCCGAGCTTTGTCAGTCGCGAAGACTGGCCCAGCGCCATGCCGGCTTCCACGTTCGAACCGTTCCTCAACGGCTTTCGCGATGCACCGAACACGACCCTGAAGCGTTTTTGCCTGCTGTGCAGCCAAGGCTCGATTGAGCCTCGCGCGCTGGCCGGCCTGCTGCTGGGCGGGGCGCCAAAAGCCCAGCCAGACACGCTGCTCGCGGGCCTTGAAGTGCTCGGCAAGCTGGACACCCGTGCAGCGTTGCAGGCATTCAGCGGGCCGCAACTGCATCTTTTTGCCGGGCAGGATGCGCTGGTGCCGGTGCAGGCGGCGACCGATGTGCTGGCGTTATTACCCGATGTCGAAGTGGGTCTGATTGAACAGGCCTGTCATGCATTTTTACTGGAAGCCCCCCACGAATTGGCGGCGGCGATCCAGGCTTTTTTACACGAGTTGGGTGATGAATGATTTAAGTGTTGCGATGCTTGCGGCCAGCTTGCCGGACAAGCGTCAAGTCGCCGTTTCGTTTTCCCGCGCGGCGTCCAGTTATGACAGCGTTGCCGAGTTGCAACGTGACGTTGGCCACGAACTGATCGCCCGTTTGCCGGTGGGTCTGACCCCGCAACGCTGGCTGGACCTGGGCAGTGGCACCGGCTATTTCAGTCGCGTGCTGGGCCAGCGTTTTGGCCACAGCCAGGGGCTGGCGCTGGACATCGCCGAAGGCATGCTGGCTTACGCCCGGCCTTTGGGGGGGGCGCAGCATTTTATAGCCGGTGATGCCGAAAACCTGCCGCTGCAATCGAACAGCTGCGACGTCATTTTCTCCAGCCTGGCGCTGCAATGGTGTGCCGACTTCAGGGCCGTGCTGAGCGAGGCTCATCGCGTGCTCAAGCCTGGCGGTGTACTGGCATTTGCCAGTTTGTGCGTGGGCACCCTGAGCGAGTTGCGTGACAGCTGGCGGGCAGTGGATGGTCAGGTTCACGTCAATCGTTTTCGTGAGTTCCAGACCTACCGGCAACTGTGTGCCGACAGCCAGTTTCAGGTCACCAGTCTGCACAATCAGGCCCATGTGCTGCACTACCCGCAAGTTCGCCAACTGACCCACGAGCTTAAAGCGCTGGGGGCTCACAACCTGAACCCCGGTCGCCCGGAAGGATTGACCGGCAGGGCACGGCTTCAGGGGTTGATTGGCGCCTATGAACAGTTTCGTCAACCGCTCGGACTACCGGCAACGTATCAAGTGGTCTACGGCATTCTGGAGAAAACGCGATGAGCCCTGCGTACTTCATTACCGGTACTGATACCGATGTGGGTAAAACCACGGTGGCGGCAGGTCTTTTGTATGCCGCCCGTGCAGCTGGGTTGAGCACTGCGGCGGGCAAGCCCGTTGCGTCCGGATGCGAAATCACGCCACAGGGCCTGCGCAATGCAGACGCGTTGGCACTGATGGCCGAAAGCTCGATCAAGCTCAGTTACGACGAGGTCAATCCGATAGCGTTCGAACCGGCTATCGCCCCGCACATCGCTGCGCGCGAGGCCGGGGTGGTGTTGACGGTTCGTTCGTTGCTGGGGCCCATGCAGCAGATATTGGCCAGGCAGGCAGACTTCACCCTGATTGAAGGCGCGGGTGGATGGCGTGTGCCACTGTCCGGGCAAGACAGCTTGTCGGATTTGGCCCAGGCGCTGGATCTACCGGTGATTCTGGTGGTGGGCGTGCGTTTGGGCTGTATCAGCCATGCGTTACTGACCGCCGAAGCGATTGCCCGCGATGGCCTGCAACTGGCTGGCTGGGTGGCCAATATCATCGGCCCCAAAACCTCACGCCTGGAAGAGAACCTCGCCACCCTGGCCGAGCGTCTGCCCGCGCCCTGCCTGGGGCGTGTGCCAAAACTTAAATCGGCGTCGGCACAGTCCGTGGCTGAATACCTGCAACTCGATTTGCTGGACTGATAGCCGCCCCAATCCAAACTCGATCCATTGTGGGGGCGGGCCTGCCCGCGTCGCCTGTATCGCGAGCAGGCTCGCTCCCACCATTCCTTTTCCCTTTGACTGACAAATCCGACCTAAGACGAACGGCGGTATCGCGCTGCTTGACAATAAATAGGCGTAAACGTATGTTTCAAACACCTGTTTGACCGCCATAACAAATCCACGCGGTTGTTCATCCCCGGATTCATCAGCAGAGGTTTATCGCTATGCCTGACTACAAGGCCCCCTTGCGTGATATTCGCTTCGTTCGTGACGAACTGCTCGGTTACGAAGCGCATTATCAGAGCCTGCCGGCTTGCCAGGACGCTACTCCAGATATGGTTGACGCCATTCTCGAAGAAGGCGCCAAGTTTTGTGAGCAGGTGCTGGCACCTCTGAACCGCGTGGGTGACATCGAAGGCTGCACCTGGAGTGAATCCGGCGTTAAAACCCCTACCGGCTTTAAAGAAGCCTACAAACAATTCGTTGAAGGCGGCTGGCCGAGCCTGGCTCACGACGTAGAACACGGTGGCCAGGGCCTGCCCGAGTCTCTGGGTCTGGCGGTGAGCGAAATGGTTGGCGCGGCCAACTGGTCGTGGGGCATGTACCCGGGCCTGTCCCATGGTGCGATGAACACCATCTCCGAGCACGGCACCCCCGAGCAGCAAGCCACTTACCTGAGCAAGCTGGTTACCGGCGAATGGACCGGCACCATGTGCCTGACCGAATCCCATTGCGGTACTGACCTGGGCCTGCTGCGCACCAAGGCTGAGCCTCAGGCTGATGGTTCGTACAAGATTTCCGGCACCAAGATCTTCATCTCGGCCGGTGAACACGACATGGCCGACAACATCGTCCATATCGTACTGGCCCGCCTGCCGGATGCACCGGCTGGCACCAAAGGCATTTCGCTGTTCATCGTGCCCAAGTTCAAGGCTAACGCCGATGGCAGCATCGGTGAGCGCAACGCCGTGTCCTGTGGCTCGCTTGAGCACAAAATGGGCATCCACGGTAACGCGACCTGCGTGATGAACTTCGACGGCGCGACAGGTTTCCTGATTGGCCCGCCGAACAAAGGCCTGAACTGCATGTTCACCTTTATGAATACCGCGCGTCTTGGCACCGCCCTGCAGGGCCTTTCCCACGCCGAAATCGGCTTCCAGGGCGGTCTGAAATACGCCCGTGACCGTCTGCAAATGCGTTCGTTGACCGGCCCTAAAGCCCCTGAAAAGGCTGCTGACCCGATCATCGTTCACCCGGACGTGCGCCGCATGCTGTTGACCATGAAGGCATTCGCCGAAGGCAACCGTGCGATGGTTTACTTCACCGCCAAGCAAGTCGACATCGTGAAATACGGCGTTGATGAAGAAGAGAAAAAGAAAGCCGACGCACTGCTGGCTTTCATGACGCCGATCGCTAAAGCCTTCATGACTGAAGTCGGTTTTGAGTCCGCCAACCACGGCGTTCAAATCTACGGTGGTCATGGCTTTATCGCTGAGTGGGGCATGGAGCAGAACGTTCGCGACAGCCGCATTTCGATGCTGTACGAAGGCACCACCGGTATCCAGGCACTCGACTTGCTGGGCCGTAAAGTGCTGATGACCCAAGGCGAAGCCCTCAAGGGTTTCACCAAGATCGTGCACAAGTTCTGCCAGAGCAACGAAGGCAACGACACGCTCAACGAGTTCGTCGTGCCATTGGCTGCACTGAACAAGGAATGGGGCGAGCTGACCATGAAGGTCGGTATGGCGGCGATGAAAGACCGTGAAGAAGTGGGTGCGGCCTCGGTCGACTACCTGATGTACTCCGGTTATGCGTGCCTGGCGTACTTCTGGGCTGACATGGCCCGCCTGGCCGCTGAAAAACTGGCTGCTGGCACGTCCGAAGAAGCGTTCTACAAAGCCAAGCTGCAAACGGCGCGCTTCTACTTCCAGCGCATCTTGCCGCGCACCCGTACCCACGTTGCCACCATGCTGTCGGGCGCTGCCAACCTGATGGACATGAAAGAAGAAGACTTCGACCTGGGCTACTAAGCCTCGGCGAGTCATCTAAAAAGCCGCGCTCCCTTTGGGGCGCGGTTTTTTTTTGGGTTTTTAGTGCTCCCCCAAAAAAAACCAGTGGGAGCGAGCCTGCTCGCGAAAGCTTTCGCGAGCAGGCTCGTTCCAACATTAGTCATGCATTAATGACTTATTTGTGGTGCGTGGTCACAGCATGACCCTATGTATCGCAATTGTCGTTAAGCTAGACTGAGCTCTACACTAATCGCCGTTTCCAGATTACGAGGTTTGCCATGGCTGACTACAAAGCGCCCCTGCGCGATATGCGCTTCGTCCTCAATGAGGTTTTCGAGGTCGCTACACTTTGGGCGCAATTGCCTGCGTTGGCAGAGACCGTAGATGCTGAAACGGTTGAGGCCATTCTCGAAGAAGCGGGCAAGGTCACCGCTAAAAGCATCGCGCCGCTGAGCCGTAGTGGCGATGAAGAAGGTTGCCACTGGGACAATGGCGTGGTGACTACCCCTGCCGGTTTTGTCGATGCTTATCGCACCTATGCCGAAGGCGGTTGGGTTGGCGTAGGCGGTGATCCGGAGTTCGGCGGCATGGGCATGCCCAAGGCGGTGTCGGCCCAGGTCGAAGAAATGATCAACTCTTCCAGCCTGTCCTTTGGCCTGTACCCGATGCTGACTGCCGGGGCCTGCGTGTCGATCAACGCCCACGCCAGCGACGAATTGAAAGCCACCTATCTGCCGAATATGTACTCGGGTGTGTGGGCAGGTTCCATGTGCCTGACCGAACCGCATGCGGGCACCGATCTGGGGATTATTCGCACCAAGGCTGAGCCTCAAGGGGATGGTTCCTACAAAGTCAGTGGCACCAAGATTTTCATTACTGGCGGCGAGCACGACCTGACAGAGAACATCATCCATCTGGTGCTGGCCAAACTACCGGATGCACCGGCCGGGCCTAAAGGTATCTCGCTGTTCCTGGTGCCCAAGTTCATGGTTCACGCCGATGGCAGCCTGGGTGATCGCAACCCGGTGACCTGCGGCTCGATCGAACACAAAATGGGGATTCAGGCATCGGCCACCTGCGTGATGAACTTCGACGAAGCAGTCGGCTACCTGGTGGGCGAACCCAACCGTGGCCTGGCGGCGATGTTCACCATGATGAACTACGAGCGTCTGGGTGTTGGCATCCAGGGCCTGGCTTCGGGAGAGCGTTCGTACCAGAACGCTGTGGAATATGCCCGCGACCGCCTGCAAGGGCGCGCAGCCACCGGGGCTCAGGCCAAAGACAAAGTGGCGGACCCGATCATCGTGCACGCGGACGTGCGTCGCATGCTGTTGACCATGAAGGCTTCGAACGAAGGTGGCCGTGCTTTTTCCACCTACGTGGCCAACCAGCTGGATATCGCCAAATTCAGCGAAGACCCGGCGGCGCGTGAGCGAGCCGATGGCCTGGTCGCCTTGCTGACCCCTGTGGCCAAAGCGTTCCTGACCGACCTGGGGCTAGAAACCACCGTGCATGGCCAGCAAGTATTCGGCGGCCATGGCTACATCCGGGAATGGGGCCAGGAGCAACTGGTGCGTGATGTGCGCATTACCCAGATCTACGAGGGCACCAACGGTATCCAGGCGCTGGATCTGGTGGGGCGCAAGATCGTCGGCAACCAGGGGGCTTACTACCGTCAGTATGCAGACGAGATTCGTCAGTTCATTGCCTCGGCACACGGGGATCTGAATGAGTTCACCCAGCCTTTGGCTGCGGCTTTGGACACACTCGACCAGTTGACGGCCTGGGTGCTGGACCGTTCGCAAAATAATCCGAACGAAATCGGCGCAGCCTCGGTCGAGTACCTTCAGGTTTTTGGTTACACAACGTATGCGTACATGTGGGCGCTGATGGCCAGGGCCGCATTGGGCAAAGAGTCCGCTGAAGCGTTCTATGCCAGCAAACTGGGCACGGCACGCTTCTATTTCGCGCGTTTGCTGCCTCGTATCCACTCCTTGAGCGCTTCGGTCAAGGCGGGCAGCGAGTCGCTTTACCTGCTGGATGAAGCACATTTTTAAACTGTTTAGTGCTTTGTAAGCATTTACTTACATTACATGCTGCCATTCGCCCATATCGTCAGATTGGATCCAGAGGTAATCTACTTTCAATGGACGTAGAGCAGGAAGCTCAAAGCAACAACAGGGACACGTAGGATTCTGCCAGGATGGCGGAGTGAAAAGGATGTCAGGGAAACAGTCTGCAAAACCCCGCCTCGGCGGGGTTTTCTTTTTTGTGCGTCAGAAATTTTATTAAAGCGCTTTCCCCACATCCTCTAGTGGGAGCGAGCCTGCTCGCAATTCAGGTTTACAGCGCGGCATCCTGTGGGTGCATCACATCCTCAAGCAGCGTGCGCAACAATCCCAGCGTTGCCTGCTGACGCTGCACATCGCGACACACCAGCCCGACCTTCAATGGCACTCTGGGCTCACTCAGCGGTTTCCACAGCAATGTTTTATCGTCATGTTGATGGCGCGAGCGCCCCGGCAATACGGTGGCCAGTTTGCTGTGGGGCAGGCTGTCGAGTATCCCGGCCATGGTGTTCAACTCGGCCTGAACCTGCGGTCGGCGGCCCAGGTTGGCAAGCTGGGTTTGCCAGATCTGACGCACCTGAAACTCTTCACCCAGCAGCAACATCGGCAGCTCTGCGGCTTGGCTCAGGGAAACCTTCTTGAATTCACGCAGCGGATGATCAGCCGGGATGACCAGTTGCAGCTCATCTTCGTACAGCATCATGCCGTGCAGCCCTGGCTGGCGGGGCGGCAGGTAGCTGATACCAATATCGAGTGAGCCATTGAGCAGGCGCCGCTCGATCTCGATACCGGTCAGTTCGTAAATCTGCACCACCAAATGGGGCTGGGCCTGGCGCACACGCTCCAGCATTTGCGGGACGAGGCTGGTGTGCACGGTTTGCAACACGCCGATGGCAATCGTGCGCAGGGCCTGGCCCTGAAAGTTGTGCAAGGCCTCTTTGGCCCGCTGCAAACCATCGAGCAATGGCAATGCGTGGTTGTAGAGCGTGTGCGCTGCGAGAGTGGGCAGCAGGCGTTTGCTGCTGCGCTCGAACAGGCTGACGTCGAGGTTGTGTTCGAGCTGGCGAATCTGCTGCGACAGGGCTGGCTGCGAGATGGAAAGACGCTCGGCAGCACGGCCCACATGGCCTTCTTCATAGACCGCGACGAAATAACGCAGTTGCTTGAAATCCATAAGTATTACTTATCGAAAATGCTTAAAAAACGAAATGGCTCAACGGGCCGCAGGCGCCTAGTCTACGCCCATTCCACAAGGCTCATCGAGCCTGAGATGCAGATTTGCAGCGGTTCTACAGGCTGTTTTTACATAGGCAAGGCAATAGACCCGTTGAGTGGTTTACCCCTTCCCATGGGCAGTGGCCGGTTGCAAATCGAATCTGTTTATGGTCACAAGGTCCGCGTGCATGAACCTGTTTAACCTGCGTCGCCATTCCCCCAGCCTTGAAGAGATGGCTGCTCATTCAGCGCCGTCGATGTCTGGCAACCACCCGTCCCGTCAGTACCTGATGCCCTGTGTTGAGCGCGAAGCCCAAGTGTTTGTGCGCGGGCAGGGGTCGTGGATGTGGGACAGCGACAGCCGCGCGTATCTGGATTTTACCCAGGGCGCTGCAGCCAACAGCCTGGGCCACAGCCCGGCGGTGCTGGTCAAGGCGATGGCTGAGCAGGCGCAATCGCTAATGAATCCAGGTGTGGGTTTTTTAAACCGAGGCATGTTGAACTTGGCGCAGCGTTTGTGTGAAAGCACCGGCAGCGATCAAGTGCATTTGCTCAACACCGGCGCCGAGGCCAACGAAGGTGCGATCAAATTGGCGCGTAAATGGGGCCAGCTGCATCGCGGTGGTGCGCACCGGATCATCACCGCCAGCCGCAGCTGCCATGGTCGCAGCTTCGGGGCCATGTCGGCCTCGGGCAGCGGTACGCTGGATAACCGTTTCGAGCCGCAATTGCCGGGCTTCATCAATGTGCCATTTAACGACTTGCCCGCGCTGCATGCGGCAGTCGATGCACAGACCGTGGCCATCATGCTGGAGCCGGTGCAAAGCGATGCCGGTGTGATCCCGGCGACCGAGCATTACCTCAAGGGTGTTGAGCGGTTGTGCCGCGAGCTGGGGATCTTGCTGATTCTGGATGAAGTCCAGACCGGTATGGGGCGTTGCGGCACGTTGCTGGCAGAACAAAATTACGGCATTCGCGCCGACATCATCACCTTGGGCAAAGGCCTGGGCGGCGGTGTGCCGCTGGCCGCGCTGCTGGCCCGGGGCAAGGCGTGCTGCCTGGAACCCGGTGAGCTGGGTGGCACCCACCATGGCAACGCGCTGATGACCGCCGCCGGTGGCGCGGTGCTGGAAACGCTATTGGAAAAAGGTTTTTTGCAGCAGGTTCGGGACGCCGGCCAACACTTGCGCGAGGGTCTGGGCCGGCTGGCCAATAGTTATGCACAGGGTGAATTGCGTGGTCAGGGTTTGTTGTGGGGCCTGACCTTGTCGGATGACTCGGCGGACGCAGTGGTCAAGGCCGCCCTGTACGAAGGTTTGCTGATCAGCGCACCGCAGCCCGACTGCCTGCGCTTTACCCCGGCGTTGTGCGTGAGCAAAGGCAACATCGACGAAATGCTGCTGCGCCTGGCCCGGGCGTTTGCCCGGGTACGCACCGCGCAATTGCAGTGCCGTCGCGGGGTTGCAGTCTAAAGAGCGACACAGAATTTAAAGAACCGTCTCGCGGTATAACGCGTCGCCCTGTGCCTGATTCCTTCGGCACGGGGCGTTTTTTTTGCCTGTGGATAAGTACCGACTGAACCTTTGGCCTGAGCCCGGAGTCGATTAATGGCAGGGCTTGATTGAGCCCACCATTAATTGGGAGCTGACTTTATGGACCTTATCAAAATCATCTTCGCCATCCTGCTCCCGCCACTGGGCGTGTTTATGCAAGTGGGCTTTGCCGGGGCATTTTGGCTGAATATTCTGCTGACCTTGTGCGGTTACATTCCCGGGATCGTGCACGCGGTGTGGATTATCGCCAAGCGGTAAGTGTGCGCAGGTGATTCAAACCTGCATCACTCCACGATAAAACAACCACTCCTGCTCCAGCGCATGGGCCTGGTTGCCGGCTTTGCGAAAGCCATGGCGTTCGTCGGGGTAGTAATGCGCCTGGGCCGGGATGCCGTTGTCTTGCAGTGCCTTGAGCATGTCGCGGGTCTGTTGCGGGACCACCACGGCGTCCAGCTCTCCCTGGAAGAAAATCACCGGAACGCTGATCTGGCTGGCGTGCAGCAATGGGGTGCGGGCCGCGTAGCGTTCAGCGTCGCGCACGGGATCGCCAATCAGCCAGTCCAGGTAGTCGCCTTCGAACTTGTGGGTGTCCCGGGCAAGGGCAATCGGGTCGCTGACCCCGTACAAGCTGGCCCCCGCACGGAAGACGTTGTTGAACGCCAACGCACACAAGGTGGTGTAACCGCCCGCGCTGCCGCCGCGAATAAAGGCGTTATTGCCATCAATCAGCCCTTGTTCGGCCAGATGGCTGACGACCGAGCAGGCGTCTTCTACATCCACTTCGCCCCATTTCAGGTGCAGAGCCTGACGGTAGTCACGGCCATAGCCGCTGCTGCCACGGTAGTTGAGGTCGGCCACGGCGAAGCCGCGCTGGGTCCAGTACTGAATGCGCGGGTCGAGCATCGGGTAACAGGCGGAGGTCGGGCCGCCGTGGATAAAGACCACCAGCGGCGGTTTGATCTCACCGTGCATCGAAGGGTAGAAAAAACCGTGGGCCTGGCCGCTGGCCGAGGGATAGCACAGTGTCTGCGGACGGCTGATTTGCTCGGCCGGCAGCGGCGCAATGCCACCAGCCAGTACATCGACATGGTGGTCAGCGCGGTGGATGCGGATCACCGCTGAAGGGCATACAGGCGATGCGGCAATGCAGTAGATGAACGCCTCATCCAGCGCCAGGCTGCGAAAACGGCTGTAGTCGCCAGTGAAATCCTCAAGGTTGCCATCAGCCGTGCGTATACCCAAATGCCCGAAACCGGCTTCGGTCCAGCTGGCCAGATAGGCTTGCTCGCCCAGCGGCAGCCAGGTGCTGGCGCCCAATTGCCAGGGCGCCGGGGCGTGATCGGCGTCAGCGGCTGGGGCGGGCACCAGGCCTTCGCCCGACTCAGCCCAGGGCTGCCAAAAACCCGCGCGGTCGGTCAGGCAATGCAGGCGGTTGTGTTCGTCGAAGCGCGGTTGTTGCAGCGATTCTTCAGCCAGGTCGCCGGCAATGCAGTGCGCGGTATTCCAGTGGCCGGCGTTTTGGCCTTCGGCCAGCATCAGCCGGGTAGAGGTCCATGGCTGATGCGGTCGGCTCCATTCGATCCAGGCCAGGCGCTGGCCGTCAGGGCTCAGGGTGGGCGCGGCGTAGAAGTCGGCACCTTCGGCCAGTACCCGGCGCTCAAGGGTGCCGGTGTGGATGCTGACCAGTCGATGCTGATCGAGGTTTTCTTCGACGGCCAGCACTTGCCCTTCGACAAACTGCACATCGCCGTAGCGGCAAGTGCCTTGGGTCAGCGCCTGCGGGGCGGTGCCATCCAGGGCTTGCCGATACAGTTGTTGATCCGCTTCGTTGACGAACACGACGCCATCATCGCTCAGGCAAAACGCACCACCGCCGTACTCGTATACCCGGCTGCGCACGCTGAAGCCCTCTGGCGTCAGGCAGTGGGCCTGCCCGTTGCGCTGGTGCCAGATGCGGCAGGCGGCGTCAGTGGGGCGGTATTCATTCCAGAACAGGCCGAGAGGGCCGACCCGCAATTCAGCGAAATCGACCCCGGCGGCTACGGCGAGTGCGGCACTGAAGGGTTCAACCTTTTGCGATGAGACGTGAGTTTCGTTCATTTCGGAAGGCCAGTTGTTCGATGGTCTGGGTGGCGTGCTCGGCTTCTTCGCGCGCCTTGAGAATCAGGTCGTGTTGCGGCGACTTGCTGCACACCGGGTCCGCGTTGCTGGCGTCCCCGGTGAGCATAAAGGCCTGGCAACGACAGCCGCCGAAGTCCTTTTCTTTCTCGTCGCACGAGCGGCAAGGCTCGGGCATCCAGTCATAACCTCGAAAACGATTGAAGCCGAACGAGTCGTACCAGATGTGTTGCATGCTGTGGTCGCGCACGTTGGGAAACTCGACCGGCATTTGCCGTGCACCATGACACGGCAGGGCGGTGCCGTCAGGCGTTACGGTCAAAAAGATGCTGCCCCAGCCGTTCATGCAGGCCTTGGGGCGCTCTTCGTAATAGTCCGGGGTAACGAAAATAAGCTTGCAGGGGTGGCCTTCAGCTTCAAGTTTGGCGCGGTATTCATTGGTTACCCGCTCGGCGCGCACCAGCTGTTCTTTGGTCGGGAGCAACCCGACGCGGTTGAGCTGGGCCCAGCCGTAGAACTGGCAAGTGGCGAGCTCGACGAAGTCGGCCTCAAGGGCAATGCACAGCTCGATGATGCGGTCGATCTTGTCGATGTTGTGCCGGTGGGTGACGAAGTTCAGCACCATCGGGTAGCCGTGGGCTTTGACGGCGCGGGCCATTTCGAGCTTTTGCGCGAAGGCTTTTTTCGAGCCGGCCAGCAGGTTGTTCACTTGCTCGTCACTGGCCTGGAAGCTGATCTGGATATGGTCCAGCCCGGCCTTTTTGAAGTCGCTGATTTTTTGCTCGGTCAGGCCTATGCCCGAGGTGATCAGGTTGGTATAGAAGCCCAGCTTGCGGGCCTCACTGATCAGCTCGGCCAGGTCCTGTCGCACCAGCGGTTCGCCACCGGAGAACCCGAGCTGGGCTGCGCCCATCTCCCGTGCTTCGCGAAATACCTTGATCCACTGCTCGGTGCTCAACTCTTTGCCTTGCTGGGCGAAATCCAGCGGGTTGGAGCAATAGGGGCATTGCAGCGGGCAGCGGTAGGTCAGTTCAGCCAGCAGCCACAACGGCAGGCCGACTTCAGGTTTGGGCGGGATACGGCTGTCAGGCAAGTTCGATCCAGTGCTCTGCACGAGCGACCTCCATAAATTGCTCGATGTCTGCGCCGAGCTCGGGTACGCCGGGGAACTGTTGATCCAGTTCGCCAATAATGGCTGCGACGTCGCGTTGACCGTCGATCAGGCCACCGATCAAGGCGGCGCTGTCATTGAGTTTGATCATGCCTTCGGGGTACAGCAGCACGTGGCCTTTTTGTGCCGGTTCGTACTGAAAGCGGTAGCCGGTGCGCCAGGTCGGGATTTTGCTGCGATCGAAGCTCATAGGGTGATTCCTTTATGCCAGACCCGTTCGGTGGTCACGCTGTGATACGGCGGGCGGTTCAGCTCGTAGGCCATGGTCATGGCATCGAGCATGCTCCAAAGAATGTCGAGTTTGAACTGGAGAATTTCCAGCATGCGCTGCTGGCCTTCCCAAGTGGTGTAGTGCTGCAGGGTGATCGCCAGCCCGTGTTCCACGTCGCGCCGGGCCTGGCCCAGACGGGTGCGGAAATACTCGTAGCCGGCCGGGTCGATCCACGGGTAGTGCTGCGGCCAGCTGTCCAGGCGTGACTGGTGGATTTGCGGCGCGAACATCTCGGTTAGCGAGCTGCTGGCGGCTTCTTCCCAGCTGGCGCGGCGGGCAAAGTTGACGTATGCGTCTACCGCGAAGCGTACGCCGGGCAGGACCAGTTCCTGGGAGCGCAGTTGGTCCGGGTCCAGACCGACCGCTTGACCCAGGCGCAACCAGGCTTCGATGCCGCCGTCTTCTCCGGGAGCACCGTCATGGTCGAGCAGGCGTTGAATCCACTCGCGGCGTACTTCGCGATCCGGGCAGTTGGCCAGGATGGCGGCGTCCTTGAGCGGGATGTTGACCTGATAGTAGAAGCGGTTGGCGACCCAGCCCTGAATCTGCTCGCGGGTCGCGCGGCCTTCGTACATCGCCACCTGATAGGGGTGGTAGATGTGGTAATACGCGCCTTTGGCCCGCAGCGCGGCTTCGAAATCGGCGGTGGAGAGTGGGGCTTGGGTCATGGAATGCCTCCGGAATATGTACTTTTGTAGCCGCTGGCGAAGGCTGCGATGGACTGCGAAGCAGTCCTGATGCCTTGAAGGGCCTTCGGCCCTTATCGCAGCCTGCGGCAGCGGCTACAGGGTTTGCGTTTACAACTCGATGCTCATGCCATCAAAGGCCACTTCAACCCCCCGACGAACCAGTTCGGCACGTTCGGCGGAGTCTTCGTCGAGGATCGGGTTGGTGTTGTTGATGTGGATAAGTACTTTGCGTTGCTCGGGCAATTGCTCAAGCACTTCGAGCATGCCACCGGGGCCGTTTTGCGCCAGGTGGCCCATCTCGCGGCCGGTACGGGTGCCGACGCCACGTCGCTGCATTTCGTCGTCGTCCCACATCGTGCCGTCCACCAGCAGGCAGTCGCTGCCAGCCATGATTTCCAGCAACGGCGCGTCAACTTTGCCCAGGCCCGGGGCATAGAACAGTTTGCCACCGGTGCGCAGGTCTTCGACGATCAGGCCGATGTTGTCGCCCGGGTGCGGGTCAAAGCGGTGCGGCGAATACGGCGGCGCGGCACTGCGCAATGGCAGCGGGCTGAAACGCAGGTTGGGGCAGGCCGGGATGGTGAATGATCCCTCCAGCTCGATGCGGTTCCAGTTCAGGCCGCCATTCCAGTGCTTGAGCATGGTGAACAGCGGGAAGCCGGTGCTCAGGTCTTCGTGGACCATGTCGGTGCACCAGACTTCGTGCGGGCAGCCTTCGCGCAGGCTCAGCAGGCCGGTGGTGTGGTCGATCTGGCTGTCCATCAGGATGATGGCGCTGATCCCGGTATCGCGCAGGGCCCGGCCCGGTTGCATCGGAGCGAAGTCCTGGAGTTGTGCGCGAATGTCGGGCGAGGTGTTGCACAGCACCCAGTTCACGCCGTCGTCGGAGATCGCAATCGACGATTGGGTACGCGCCTTGGCGTTTAAAGAACCATCACGAAAACCCGCGCAGTTGACGCAGTTGCAGTTCCACTGCGGGAAACCGCCGCCAGCGGCGGAGCCTAGAATCTGGACAAACATGGCGTGTTCTCTTGCAAATCTGAAAATAAAAACGCCCCGGCGAACCGAGGCGTTGGGTTGCTCTGCTTGGCTCTTTAATCAAGAGGCCGGGCAGATCAACGGCTGGCGAAGTACATGGTGACTTCAAAGCCAATACGCAGGTCGGTGTAAGCAGGTTTAGTCCAAGCCATTTGGTGACTCCTTCAGCGGGTGGGTGAGTGGGTGTCTCTTGATTAGTCCAGCTCCCGGGGGAGATGTTCAAAAGCTCAGGCAGTCATGTTACTAAATTTGTAAGTTCCTGAACGCCCAATGTTGAAGAAAGCTCATTACATGGTTGGTAACGATCAGCTTCTCCCTGGATAAAACGTTTCAGTTGCCGGGCTAGTGGCCAGGCACAACCAGCGACTTTCAGGCTCGTTAATCTGCTGAGCCGCCTTGAGTGTAGTGCCTTGATCCAGTGCCATAAGTGCGGTGTAGAGGGCTGTCAGGTAATCCGACGGGTGGCCTGCGAGTTTGGCCTGCCAGAGTAGTTCGCTGGCCTGGAGCACGCCCAGGGCATCGCTAGAGAATTGTTGGGCCAAGGCTGTGCGGGCCTGGATGAAAGATGTTTCATCCAGTGCCGAGATAAGATTCGGCAAATTCTTAAGGAAAGTTTGGAGGTGATCGAAGATTTCTTCTGTCGAGGCATGAGGCGATTGCACGCCGAACAGCAGGCCGGTTTGGCCATTGATCTGGCGCAGGCCGCTGAACACCGCATAACCCAGTTGCAGCTCGACCCGCAGACGTTGATAGAGCGGGGTTTGCGCCATATGACCGAGTAGGCGCCAGGCCGCTTCGTCGGCGATTGTCGCTTGCGGGGCCGGGCAGTACAGAAGGAGTGCGTGCTCGCTGGAGTCGCAGGGCTCGGTGTGCCAGTGACGTTGGGTGTTGCACTCGTTCGGCTGCACCTGTTGGGCATCGGGGGTGCCCGGGACTTTGTTCAGTACGGGTGTGATCAAGGCCTGTGTGGCAGCAGGCAGCCCGACGGCCAGCCCGTCCCAGTGCGCTTGCGCCCAGCAGTCCTGCAGATCGCCGGCAACAGGCCCGCTGCACGGCTGGCACAGCTCGGGCAGGCGTTTAAGCAGTTGGCGGATGGGTATCAACGGTGCGGCTGGTGAGGGGCTGCCCGCCAGATCTGTGGGTGGTGCGCCGAGTGCGCGCACTGCATGTTCCAGAATGGCGGGCATTGGCTCGTGCAAGCCGTGCATTTTGAGTAGCCAGTTATTGCCCTGTGCGTTGAACGACAGTTCGACTCCGGCGTGGCGAGCATCGAGAGCGAGTGAGCGCAGGTTGTTTTCCAGCGACGCCAACAGCTCCGGGGCAGGTTTTGCCAGCAGGCGCCAGCGCAGGTAGATCGCGGCTTCGCCGCTGTGGCCGGGAATTGCCGTGCTGAAGCTCATGGCAGACAGGTCGCGGCGACTGCGCAGGCGATCCTGGGCAAACGTGCGCAAGCCTCGATGCGCGCTGGTTTGCCCGCGAATCAGGCCGGCACTGACCGGTTCTTTTGCTGCCATCAGAAACGGGTTAGGCGCAGGCAGTTGCCAGGCATGCTGCCCGGCTGGCATTGGCGCGTGGGGCATCTGTTCCAGCACGGCCTTGAGGGCTGTAATGCCTTGTTCTGACAGACCGGGTACATGTTGCTCACCATAATGGCGGGCCAGTTCCAGTGCAGTGCTGACGTCTTGCTGACGCTGTTGCAGCAAGCGGTACTCGTCCCGAAGCGCAGGCCAATCCTGTTGCGCGCTGAAAAACGCCAGCCAGTCATGGAGGGTGTTCTGGATCTGTGTGGCGTGCCGGGCGATGTCGGTGGCGGCACTGAACTCAATCTGCAGCAGGGCCTGACCATTGAAGTGGTAGATCGATGTGGCTTTGAGGGTGTCGATCACGTGGAGCTGGCGTAACTGCGCAATCAGGCCGCCGGCTTTGTCGCTATTGATCCAGTGGCACAGAAAGTCCAGCGCCTGCTCAGACTCGGGCGGCAGTTGCTCAAGGGCGAACATCAGGCTCAGGTGCGGGCCGTCGCAGTGCTGATAGTGTCGCTCGGGGCTGGCCATCAGCACGGGTGCGCGGGTCTGTTGTACGGTGGCACCACAGGGGAGTTCTGCGCTGCAGCGCTCGGCCAGGGCTATCAGGTCCGGGGCTGACTGCGGGCCTGCCAGGCTCAAGGTCATTTGCCCGGTCTGATAAAACCCTTGGTAAAAATCTTTTAAGGCCTGTTGAAAACTCGCACGGGGCACGGGCAGGCTGTAACGGTTGCCCGCATGGAATGCCCGCAACGGGTGGGCCGGGTTCAGCGGCTGGAACAGCTTCATTTCGCGTTGCGCTGAAGCCTCACGGGCCCAGGCGATAAATTCGGCGTGTATGACTTCACGCTCGCGCAGTTGGTCGTCCAGATTCATGCGTGGATGGGCGAGCATGTCGCACAAGCGTTGAAGGCCGCCCTCGAAAGCGGCGCAAGGCAATTCAAAAAAGAACTCGGTATGCCGCTCACTGGTTTTGGCATTCACCTGGCCGCCGTGGCGCTGCACATAGGCCATCAGGTTATCGGACGCTGGGAAGCGCGCGGTACCCAGAAACAGCAAGTGCTCCAAAAAATGCGCCAGCCCAGGCCAGGCTGCGGGCACATCGTGACTGCCTGCGGCGACCCGCAAAACGGCCGCGCAATGCTTGAGGCGCGGCTCATGGCGCACGGAGAGAGTCAGACCGTTTTTGCAGGTCAACCGTTGGGAATGAGGGTGGTTCAGCGCAGGCATGGGCACTTCCGGAACAGAGAAGCGCTCATGCTAGCGGATTTAGCGCTTGCTCAGCTCGCGGTAAAGCTCGGGCCGGCGATCGGCCAGGTAAAAATTACCGTTTTTGGCGTCCAGCAGTTGCTGATGATCCAGTGTGGCGACAATCAGGATCTCGTCCTGTTGGGCCAGCGCGACTTGCTGGCCGTTGGGCGCAGCGATACTGCTTTGACCGCAGTAATGGATGCTGCCTTCGTGCCCGCAATAATTGGCGTAGGCCACATAGCACTGGTTTTCGAAGGCACGACACCGCACGGTGACGTCGGCAATAAAGTCGTAAGGCGCCATGTTGGCGGTAGGCACCACAATCAGCTCGGCGCCGGCCAGGGCAAGGCGGCGGGTGTTTTCCGGGAATTCGAGGTCGTAGCAAATCAGCAGGCCGAGCTTCCAGCCATTGAGCTCGATGACGGGGAATGCGTCAGGGCCCTTGGTGAACATCGAGTGGTCGAGTTCACCGAACAGATGGGTTTTACGGTAGTTGCACAGGCTTTTGCCGTGGGCGTCGATCAATTGCACGCTGTTGTAGATCTGCCCGTCTGCGCCGCGCTCGGGGTAGCCGTACACAATCGCCATGCCCGTGGCCTTGGCCAGCCCGGCAATCTGCTGTGCGGCGTCGCCGTCGCGGGTTTGCGCCAGTCTGGCCACGGCTGGTGCGCCGATGTTGTAGCCCGTGAGGAACATTTCGGGCAGGACCAGCAGGTCGATGTCTTTGGCTTGATGCGCAATGTCATGCAAGCGCTGCAAATTGCCCGCGACATCCAGTGGCAGAGGCGTGCATTGGTAAAGGGCGACGCGCATGGGGTTCTCCTGGTCATTAACTCTGTAGCCGCTGCCACAGGCTGCGATCGGGACCGCAGGGCTCGCTTTTTAAAGCCGCAGCCTGCGGCAGCGGCTACAGGGGGTGTTATTCAATCCGGAAGGGCAATCGGGCCTATTTCGTGGAACACGTCACCCGGGCCGGGGTTCTCTGCATGGGTACTGCCACCGAAGTGGGTCATGATCCCCCAGACCGCATTCAATGAGGTCTGTACCGCGCCTTCAACCCAGGCGGGAGTCCACGACACGTCATCCCCTGCAATGAAGATTCCGCGTTGTTCGCCGGGCATCTCTTGCTGCATGAAGTGTGCGTACATCCGCTGGTTGTAACGGTAATGCCCTGGCAGTGCGCCCTTGAAGGCACCCAGAAAGTGCGGGTCGGCTTCCCACGACACTGTGATCGGATCGCCGATGATGCGGCTGGCGATATCCACCTTGGGGTAGATCTTTTTCAGCGAGTCGAGCGCCAGTTTTACGCGCTTTTCCACCGGGTGCGGGAGCATTTTCAGCGCATCGCTCATCCACGAGTACGACAGGCAAATTACCCCAGGCTTGTCGTCACCGTTGTCGAACAGGTAAGTGCCCCGGGTCAGACGGTCGGTGAGGGTCATGCTCATCAGGTCGCGGCCGGTCTCGGGGTCTTTGTCTTTCCAGAACGGGCGGTCGACCATGACAAACGTCTTGGACGATTGCATATAGCGCGTACGGTCCAGCGCCATCCACACTTTTTGTGAGAACAGCGACTCTTCACATTCGATCTGAGTGGTTAGCAGCCAGCTTTGACAGGTGACCAGTACGGCTTCATAGGGGCGTGTGACACCGAGTATGTCGGTAACAGAAAACAGCCCGTCCGCTGTACGAGAGATAGCTTTGACTCCGGTGCGTGGTGCGCCGTTGTGCAGCGAGCTGAGGCTGGTGCCGGCAGGCCAGTGAGCGCAGCGTTCCGGGGCGTGGCGCCAGATACCCAGCGGTACCTGCTCGACACCGCCGACCACCAAGTGTTGGTGGTCGTCGCAGTTGGTCATCACCACCCGGAAAATTTCGAGCATCGAGTTGGGAAAGTCCGAGTCCCAGCCACCGGTGCCGAACCCGACCTGGCCAAACACTTCGCGGTGCTGGAACGAGAGTTTGGCGAAGGCTTTGGACGTGGCCACGAAATCGTAGAACGTGCGGTCGTCCCACAGCGGAACCAGGGTGTTCCACAGCTCTTTAAGCCGGGGAACGTCACGGTCACGGATGGCTTGCTGGATATCACCAAAGCGCGAACCTTCCTCTAGCGCGTCAGCCCAGGCGTCGGCCACCTCCTGAAACAGTGCAGGCAGGTCCGCCAGTTTTTGTGCGTAGAAGGTCTGGCCTTCGAGGTCGATCACGGTGCTGCCCGAAGCGGGCGTCAGCGGGTTGGGGAAGGGTTTGGTTTCCAGCCCCAGCTTGTCGACGTAGTGGTAAAAAGCGGTCGAGGAGACCGGGAAGCGCATGCCGCCCAGTTCGGCGATCACGCCTTCGCTGCCTTCAAAGGCTTGGGAGCGCAGGCGCCCGCCCATTTTTGAGGCTTCGTACACCACAGGCTTGAAGCCAAGCTTCATCAGCTCATAAGCCGCCACCATTCCGGCCATTCCGGCGCCGACAATCGCCACTTCCGAACCCAGCTTGTCCGCCGGGATACTGCCCAGGCCGGCCGGGTGTTCGATCCAGTCATCAAAGGCAAACGGAAAGTCCGGGCCGAAGATGGTGATGGGCTTTTTACCGTCGTTAGGGTGGCGATTATTCTTGTTCATGGCTGACCTTGCTGGCGACCCAAGCGTAATGTTGAGTATAGGAAAAGACAGGCACCATGATAGGGAGCGCGGAGCACGTTAATAAGACGCAAATTGTCGTCGTTATGGCTTTTGTTTAGTCAATATGACGAGATTGGCGGTCGAAATGACTTATCCGCGATCGACTTTACTGCTGAGGATGATCGAAGTGGTGGTTTTCTCGACACCTTCGACGCTGCCGATCTGATCGAGCAATTGATCCAGTTGCTCGGGGGAATCGCTGCGCAACCAGGCCACGTAATCGAATTCGCCGCTGACCGCGCACAGTTGCTGTACCTGGACCATCGCGCTCAAGCGCCGGACCACTTCTTTGCCGGAGCGTGGCTGCACGGTGATCCCGACATAAGCCTGTAAACCGCCATCAATCAAACGCTGGCCCAGACGAACGCCATAACCGGTGATGACCCCGTTTTTCTCCAGTCGTGCCAGGCGCGAGGTCACGGTGGTGCGCGCAATCCCCAGCTGACGCGCCAGCATCGCCACGCTTTCTCGGGCATTGAGCTGCAAGGCCGCAATCAATTGACGGTCCATTTCATCCAGCGCGGGCGGGCGGGTATCAGACAAGAGGAGACTCCAGATACACGAAAGCCGCGCAGTGCGCGGCTTTGAGTTTGGTGGGCCCAGTAGGACTCGAACCTACGACCAAGGGATTATGAGTCCCCTGCTCTAACCAACTGAGCTATAGGCCCTCAGTAGGCCGCGGATTATAACGATGGTTTCTCGGTAGTGCTATCCGAAAAGTCTGAAATAAACAGGCGAAGGAAAGTTGCTGCGAATTCTTCTGCAGGTAAAGGCGCGCTGACGATGCGGCCCTGGATTTGTTCGCAGCCGGCTTTGGTCAGAAAATCCTGTTGTGCCCGAGTTTCGACACCTTCGGCAATGATGGTGATTTGCATGCTGCGCCCCAGTGCAATGATGGCGCGGACGATCGCGGCATCGTGGGCGTCATTGGGCAGGCCCCGGATAAATGACTGATCGATTTTCAGTGTGTCCAGCGGCAAATGCTTGAGGTAGCTGAGGGAGGAGTAGCCGGTACCAAAATCGTCAATGGACAGTTGCACGCCTAGCTGTTTGAGCTGGAGCAGTACCACAAACGCTTCTTCGGTCTGGCTCGTGATGACGTTTTCGGTGATTTTCAGCTGTAAGCAACCCGGCTTGAGCTCGTAGGTTTTAAGTAACTGATGGATACGCGCCAGCAGTTTTGGACTGTGCAGTTGAGAGCTCGCCAGGTTGACGGATATCGGCCCAAAGGGCTCGTAAATCTGATGCCAGGCATGCAGTTGTTGGCAGACGCGTTCGAGCATCCAATCGCCTATTTGAATGATCATGCCGTTTTCTTCGGCCAGATGAATAAAGCGCTCGGGCGGGATTTCTCCGAGTTCAGGGTGGTTCCAGCGAATCAGTGCTTTGGCGCCGACCAGGCTGAGGTCGCGCAAGCTGATTTTAGGTTGATAGAACAGTGCCAGTTGGTCGCGCTCCAGCGCCCGGCGCAGATCCTGCTCCAGAGAGACGCGCGCACTGGCCTGGGCGCTCAGGTCCTGGGTGTAGCGTTCGACGCGGTTGCGACCTTTGAGTTTGGAGCGGTACATCGCGGTATCGGCATTCTTGATGAGGGTGGCTACTTCGGTGCCGTCTTCCGGATACACGCTGATGCCAATGCTGGCGCTGATAAACAGTTCATGCTCGCCTGCCGGGAAGGGGGCGCTGAAACACGCCAGGAGCTTGTCGGCGATGAGGTCTGCATCACGGGGGTGTTTGAGCCCGGGCAGCAAGATAATGAATTCATCGCCGCCCAGGCGGGCAACGGTGTCGATATCGCGCAACTGTTCTTTGAGGCGGGTTGCAATGCCATTCAGCAGCAGGTCGCCGACCGGGTGGCCGAGGCTGTCATTTATGTTCTTGAAGCGGTCCAGGTCCAGAAACAAGACGGCGCCGTGCTGGCCATTGCGCCTCTGGTCCGTGAGCACCTCGCGCAGCCGACGCTCAAACAGCAAACGGTTGGGCAGGTTGGTCAGCGGGTCGTGGTGGGCTTGGTGGTCAAGGCGCGACTGGGCATGTTTGAGGCTGGAGATGTCAGAAAATACGCCTACAAAATGGGTCGCCAGGTTGTCGCTGTTGCGTACGGTGCTGATGGTCATCCAGTTGGGGTGTATTTCACCGTTTTTGCGTTTGTTGCTGATTTCGCCCTGCCAGTGGCCATCTTTTGAAAGTTGATGCCACATCTCGGCAAAGAACAGGCTGTTGTGCTGGCCGGAAGCCATAATGCGCGGAGTCTGGCCAAGGACTTCGCTCTCGCTGTAACCGGTAATTTCGGTGAAGGCCCGATTCACCGCGGTGATGACTTGCTGGGGGTCGGTGATGACGATGCCTTCAGCCGTACTCTCAAAGACGGTGGCCGTTTGTTGCAGTTTCTCCTGCATCTGATGGCGCTCTGTGATGTCGCGCGCGATGGTCAATATGCAGTTCTCGGTACCGATCATCAGTGGGTAGCTGGAGATTTCACAGAGGCGGATTCGTCCGTCCCTGTGTCGGATGCTGCACCTGAAGTCACGGGCAAAGCCGTTTTCCTCCAGTCGCCTCAGAAGTTCAACGCGTTGCTCAAGATCGACCCACAGGTGCAGGTCCAGTGTTGAATGGTGCAGGGAAGCGTCGCTGTCATAACCACTGAGCTGGCTAAAGCCTTCGTTTGTCTCGATCATCAGGCCGTCGCTTTGTCGAGTTATCAAAAGGCCATCTGGAGAGGCGTGGAACGCTTTGGCGAACTTTTCTTCGGAGAGGCGCAAGGCTTCTTCGACCTGCTTGTTATCGCTGATGTTGATCATAAGACCGCGCAGAACGGCCTGTTGGTTGTGGGTGGTGATACTGGCTATGTCCCGCAGCCACAAGGTATTGCCGTCAGCGGTCACCACTCGATAGTCCAAGCTGTGGTTATGGCCGGCGCTGACCTCTTTATCGCGGCAGGCTTGGGCCTTGGCCTGGTCATCGGGATGCAGGATCCGGCTCCAGAACCCCGGGCTTGACCAGTCCGCGATAGGGTAGCCGAGTAAGACTTCTGCTTGGGGCGAGACATAGGTGTAGGCATCGCCGTCCAGGCGTGTCTCCCAGGCGATAGCCGAAAGGCTTTCTATCAGGCTCCTGTAGTGATATTCGCTGCTGCGCAGCGCTTGTTCGAGGGCTTTTCGGTGGGAAATTTCATAGCTCATGCGTCGGTTGATGCGGATGACCACGATCAGTACGACGATCAAAAGCAGCGCGCCGGGGAGGATATAGAGCAGCAAGGTGCGCCACAGGGCACGGTAGTCGCCAATCCAGTGCTGCTGATTATTAGCGATTGCTCCCAGGTTGGTGTCGGGTAGTACCTTGTCAAGCAGCCAGTCGATTCTGGATTGCTCGGTCAGCTCTGATACGGCCACTTGCCGGGGGGCCGGGTACAGATGTGCATGACCGGTCGCCAGGTCAGCATAGAGCGCGCGCGGGTTACGAAACTCAAATGACGGGCGAGTGGTATCTATACCGCGGAACAGTTGAGGGTGTTTTTCGAGTCGTTGCTGCTCTTTATCACTAAACGTCAGGGCACAGGTGGCAGTGGTCCAGGCGACAAGCGACAGAAGCAGGAAAGCCAGCAATCGTGACATGCGCGTCTCTTCAGTGCGCGTGGATGCATCCAGTGTAGTCGGACTGTGGCGGGGGGAAGGGGCGAGAAAGTGTTTGGCTATAAAGCAAAACCCCCGGCAGGGCCGGGGGTTTTGTTATCACTCGTCTAGGAAGGAGCGCAAATGCTCGCTTCTCGTCGGGTGGCGCAGCTTGCGCAACGCTTTGGCTTCGATCTGGCGAATCCGTTCACGGGTAACGTCGAACTGTTTACCAACCTCCTCAAGGGTGTGGTCGGTATTCATGTCGATGCCGAAACGCATGCGCAATACTTTGGCTTCACGGGCTGTTAGGCCGCCGAGTACGTCGCGTGTCGCTTCTTTAAGGCTCTCAACAGTGGCTACATCGATTGGCGACTGCATGGTCGAGTCTTCGATGAAGTCACCCAGATGGGAGTCTTCGTCATCACCGATCGGGGTTTCCATGGAGATCGGCTCTTTAGCGATCTTCAATACCTTGCGGATTTTATCCTCAGGCATTTCCATGCGTTCGCCCAGCTCTTCCGGGGTCGGTTCGCGACCCATTTCCTGCAACATCTGGCGGGAAATACGGTTGAGCTTGTTGATCGTCTCGATCATGTGCACCGGAATACGGATGGTGCGGGCCTGGTCGGCGATCGAGCGAGTGATCGCCTGACGGATCCACCAGGTGGCATAAGTCGAGAATTTGTAGCCGCGGCGGTATTCAAACTTGTCTACCGCTTTCATCAAGCCGATGTTGCCTTCCTGGATCAGATCGAGGAACTGCAAGCCACGGTTGGTGTACTTCTTGGCGATGGAGATAACCAGACGCAAGTTGGCTTCAACCATTTCTTTCTTCGCGCGGCGGGCCTTGGCCTCACCGATCGACATGCGACGGTTGATGTCCTTGATCTCGGCAATCTTCAGGCCGGTTTCTGCTTCCAGGGCAGACAGCTTTTGCTGGCAACGGATGATGTCCGGTTGCAGGCGACCAATGGCTTCAGCATATTTGCTTTTGCCTTTGGCCAGCGCGTCGCTCCAGCTTTCGTCGACTTCGTTGCCCGGGAACAGGCGCAGGAAATCGGTGCGCGGCATGCGTGCATCACGTACACACAGCTGCATGATGGCGCGCTCTTGTGCACGCAGACGCTCCAGGGCGCTGCGAACACGCTCAACCAGGCCTTCGAATTGCTTCGGGACCAGCTTGATCGGCATGAACAGCTCTGCCAGTGCAACCAGCTCGGCAATTGCCTGCTTGCTGCCACGACCGTGCTTTTTCAGTGCCTTGCGCGCGAGTTCCATCTGATCGGAAACAGCGCCAAAACGCTGGGCCGCGATGATCGGGTCGGGGCCGCTTTCGACCTCTTCCTCTTCTTCGGTGGACTCTTCCTTATCATCCTCTTCGTCATCACCTTCGGCTTTCACCTTTGGGTCGACAGGAGGCGGCACTTCGGCTGCAGGCGGCGCAATACCGTCGTCCGGGTCGATATAACCGCTCAGAACGTCGGACAGGCGACCACCTTCGGTGGTGACGCGAGTGTACTCGGAGAGAATATGGTCAACCGTGCCAGGGAAGTGCGCGATTGCGCCCATCACTTCACGGATGCCTTCTTCAATACGCTTGGCGATTTCGATTTCGCCTTCACGTGTCAGCAGTTCTACCGTGCCCATTTCGCGCATGTACATGCGCACTGGGTCAGTAGTACGACCAATGTCGGTCTCTACTGCCGCCAACGCGGCAGCTGCTTCTTCAGCAGCTGCCTCGTCGGTGTCGGCATCGGCCAACATAAGGGCGTCCGCATCCGGAGCACTCTCGTGTACGGGGATCCCCATGTCATTAATCATGCGGATGATGTCTTCCACTTGCTCCGGATCTGAAATATCTTCGGGCAGGTGGTCGTTGACCTCTGCGTAAGTCAGATACTTCTGCTCACGGCCGAGGGTGATCAACTCTTTGATACGAGACTGCTGTTGCGCTTTTCCGGACATAACACCCTATCCACTGAAGGTCTTGGCGGGCAAAAAACAAGCCGAGGATTATACCTTAGCTATGACCTCACGCGCCAGTTGAGGTCGGGTTTGATGCGGGATTATTGCGACTTAGAAGGTCGCGTAACTGATTTTTTTCCTCGGGGCTGAGCTCGCCTTGACGTGCTTTTCGAAGAAGTTGTTCAAGATTTCGCTCGCGTTGGCGAGCTGACAAGCTAGTTATGGTGTCGAAAAACTGTTGTTCAAGGTTATCGGCATCAATTAGCCACTCCTTTTCCAGCAGTCTTTGCAGCAAGCGACCCTGTTCAGTGCCGTGCCAGCGGGACAACAACTGTATAGAGCTTAGCTTAGGATTTTTCTGAACGGCCTCTACCAGAGCAATCAGTAGCTGATTATTAGTCTGGTCTTCTGCAGCAAAGTGCCCGGCGTCCTCAACTTTTTTGGCCAGTTGCGGATGGTGCAGCAGGGTGCGCAAGGCTGTCAGTGTAGGCGGTTCAACGCCGACGGGGATCCAGGCCTGCTCGCGTTCGCCGCCACGCTTGCCTTTTTTGTCCCAGGGTTTGTTTTCCCACTTCTTGCCGCCAGCACCGGGCTTTTTCGGTGTCCATTCCTGCTGGGGAACGTACATGTCCGGTTGCTGGAAGTCGCTGTAGTCGGGCATTGCATCGTAATCGATGCCCGGATCGTAAGCCGGTTGTGCCTGGGGCCTGGACGGTGCGCTTTGAGCCAGTTGGCTGACCGTTTCGCTGGTCAGCCCGGTGATTTCGCTTAATCGCTGACGCATCAAGGTCCGCAGGTTGGCGCCCGGGACTTTATCGATCAACGGTGCAGCCAGCGTAGCCATGTGGGCCTTGCCTTCAAGCGAGCGCGGGTCTGATTCTTCAGTCAGTTGCTGGAAGAAGTAATCGGCCAGCGGCTGCGCGTGCTGGTTGATGCGGGCCTTGAAGGCATCGGTGCCTTCGGAACGCACCAGTGTGTCCGGGTCTTCGCCTTCGGGCAGGAACAAAAAGCGTGCGCGCCGTCCGTCCTGCAAGCAGGGCAGTGTAGCTTCCAGTGCACGCCAGGCGGCATTGCGGCCTGCCTGGTCGCCGTCGAAGCAGAATAAAACGCTGGGGACCACACGGAACAGACGCTTCATGTGCTCTTCGCTCGTCGCGGTACCCAAGGTTGCGACGGCATTGCGCAGGCCTTGCTGGGCGAGGGCGATAACGTCCATGTAGCCTTCGACCACAATGATTTCATCGAGGCTGCGGTTGAACTTGCGCGCTTCGAACAGCCCGTACAGTTCCTGGCCTTTGTGAAAGACCGGGGTTTCCGGGGAGTTCAGGTACTTGGGTTTGTCGTCACCCAGCACTCGGCCGCCGAAGGCAATGATTCGGCCGCGGCTGTCGCGGATCGGAAACATAACGCGATCGCGAAAGCGATCGTAGCGTTTACCTGTCTCGGCGTTTTCCACCAGCAGGCCGGCATCGATCATGGCTTTTTGCTGAAGCGTGTCGCTGCTTAGATGCTTGTACAGGTTGTCCCAGCCGGGCGGAGCGAAACCCAAGCCGAAATCGCGGGCGATTTCGCCGGTCAGGCCGCGGCCTTTCAGGTAGTCAACGGCCGCTTTACGTGCCGGATGGCTTTTTAAAGCCTGGCGATAAAAGTCGGCTGCGGCAGTGAGAAGCGGGTAGAGCGGAGAGTCAGTGGGCTGCCGGGGTTTATGCGGGCGACCACTTTCTTCTCGGGGGATTTCCATGCCGGCGGCTTTGGCCAGTTCTTCGACAGCCTGGGGGAAATCCAGATTGTCGTGGTCCATGATGAAGCCGAGGGCGTTACCGCCAGCGCCGCAGCCAAAGCAGTAATAGAACTGTTTGTCGGGGCTGACGCTGAAAGACGGTGTTTTTTCTTTGTGGAAGGGGCAGCAGGCCGTGTAATTTTTGCCGGCTTTCTTCATTTGCACGCGAGAGCTGACGACATCGACGATATCGGTACGGTTCAGAAGGTCGTCAATAAAGCTCTGGGGGATTAACCCGGCCATGGCGTTCTCGTCATCACTGCGCAGAAATGGGTCCGTATAAAGGGCTTGGTCATCGCGCGTGCAGGCGAATGCTCTGCTCGATCGTGGGGCGTCAGCTCAATTATTTCGGGGAAGTGTATCTGTCGAAACCCTGTCTGCTCATTTTAATCAGAGTGAATGGGATCGATAATTTTCACGCTCTGAGTCCGGCACTGACCAATGGCTGGTCTCGGATAGCTCATAAGCAGGCACTGGAGAGGTGCCTTGGGCTGATCGTCTTTAGGGAAAATCAGAGAGGTGTGCTCGTCGGTAGCCTTGGAAGGCTCGTCAGTAAAGACGTGCACCGCTGGCTATTAGGCCAGGTCTGACGTGATGTAACGCTTGTCGCGGTCGCATCTGCGGCCTTGACGATAAAGCATGTAACCTTCAACAACTGCCTACGGCCCGGCTTTAGGCCGGGCTTGGCAGAAGCTTGCAACGAACGTCTGTGTATTAGTACAGACGAACGGCGCGGCGCTGCTCGCGCTGAACTTTCTTCGCGTGACGCTTAACAGCAGCTGCTGCTTTACGCTTACGCTCAGAAGTCGGCTTCTCGTAAAATTCGCGGCTGCGAACTTCAGCCAGAACACCGGCTTTTTCGCAGGAGCGCTTGAAACGACGCAGAGCTACGTCGAAGGGTTCGTTCTCTTTTACTTTGACGGCTGGCATCCAGAGCTACCTTCATTCATTACCGGGGTCAACGTCTCAAGGCAAAATCGCGTTGGAAGACGTCGGTTTTTAAGGGTTGCGGATGTTAACCCCTCATCGCCCGGAATGCAAAGCCTCTGATCGAAAACCGCTGGCCGGGGGCGGGAGTGGCGACTATTATGCGCGCCTTCGAATCTAGCCTCTACAAGGCGTAAACCCATGCTAGTACTGGGATTAGAAACCTCCTGCGACGAAACCGGCGTCGCGCTATACGACAGTGAACGCGGGCTTTTGGCCGATGCACTGTTCAGTCAGATCGACCTGCACCGCGCTTATGGCGGTGTGGTTCCGGAGCTGGCTTCAAGGGATCACGTCAAGCGCATGCTGCCCTTGATTCGTCAGGTGTTGGCTGAGGCTGACTGTGTGCCTACGGAGATTGACGCAATTGCCTATACGGCAGGGCCTGGATTGGTTGGAGCCCTGCTGGTTGGGGCCTCTTGCGCCCAGGCGCTGGCATTCGCCTGGGGCATTCCGGCCCTTGGTGTGCACCACATGGAGGGGCATTTGCTGGCCCCTATGCTGGAAGAACAGCCTCCGGAATTTCCGTTCGTCGCTTTGTTGGTGTCGGGCGGTCATACGCAGCTGGTTCGCGTTGATGGTATCGGCCAATACGAGTTGTTGGGCGAGACGCTGGATGATGCTGCGGGTGAGGCGTTCGACAAGACCGCGAAGATGATGGGGCTCAACTATCCGGGCGGCCCTGAGATCGCACGATTGGCCGCTCAGGGCGTTGCGGGGCGCTTTGTGTTCCCTAGGCCCATGACTGACCGTCCGGGGCTGCAGTTCAGCTTCAGCGGCCTCAAGACCTTTGCCTTGAACACCTGGCAGCGTTGCGTGGCTGCGGGCGACGATACTGAGCAGACACGCTGTGATATCTCCCTGGCGTTCCAGCAGGCCGTGGTTGAGACGCTGACCATCAAGTGCAAGCGCGCCTTGAAGCACGCGGGCATGAAGCGCCTGGTGATTGCGGGCGGGGTGAGTGCCAACAAGGCGTTGCGCGTTTCTCTGGAGAAAATGCTCGGTGAGATGAAGGGCAATGTGTATTACGCCCGGCCGGAATTTTGTACGGATAACGGCGCGATGATTGCGTTTGCCGGTTGTCAGCGCTTACAGGCCGGTCAGCACGAAACATTGGCGATCAGTGTGCAGGCGCGCTGGCCGATGGAGCAATTGAAGCCCCTGTGAACGCTGGGGCTGGTTCGCACGTGAGGTTTTTTCACGGGCAACATTCAGAAATGCCGTTCGCGCCCAGCCATCAGGTCGCGTAAATTGCCGCGGTGGCGCCAGACAATCAGTGCCGTCAGGACGCTCATGGGCAGCAGGGCGGCAGGCTCTTGCCAGGCCAGTAATGGCAGGGTCAGGGGTGTGGCGATCAACGCGGCCAGTGAGCTGGTGCGGGTCAGTTGAAAGGTAAGCAGCCATGCTGCGACCGCCAGCAATGCCGCAGGCGGGTAAAGCCCCAGCAGCATGCCGGCAGCCGTGGCGACACCTTTGCCTCCGCGAAAGCGGAAGTACGCAGGGTACATGTGCCCGACGACGGCGCAGATACCGATCCAGGCCTGGTCCTGGAGCGAGAAATCCAGTTGATAGGCCAGCAGGACGGGTAAAAGCCCCTTGCACAGGTCACCGAGCAAGGTCAGGACGGCAAGCTTTTTGCCAGCCAGACGCAACATGTTGGTTGCGCCCGCATTGCCGGAGCCACTCATTCGCGGATCGGGGGTTCCCGTCAGGCGGCTGAGCAAAATGGCAAAGGACAGAGAGCCGAGCAGGTAGGCGAGGATCGCCAGTAACCAAAACATGCTAACTATTCCGGGCGAGGACGCCCTGATTCTAACGGCGCATTGCGCCCTTGTCGTGCTGCGGAGAAGAGTGCTTGGACAGAGTGTTTATCGAAGGTCTGGAAGTTGACACCGTGATCGGTGCTTATGACTGGGAACGTGGCATCCGTCAGTGTCTGCGTCTTGACCTGAGTTTTGCGTGGGACAACCGTCCGGCTGCCGCTGGCGATGATCTGACGCTGGCTCTCGATTATGCGAGCGTTTCCACGCGTATTCAGGCATTTGCCGAGCAAGCTCAGTTCCAGCTGGTGGAAACCTTTGCAGAGCGTCTGGCGCAAGTATTGATGAGTGAGTTCAATATTCCCTGGCTTCACCTCAAACTGACCAAGCCCGGCGCCGTAGCGGCGGCCACTGGGGTGGGTGTGGAGATTGAGCGCGGATGTCGCTAACTCAGGTTTATCTCGGGCTGGGCAGCAATGTCGAGCGCGAAAAGCACTTGCTGGCGGGGCTTGAGGCTCTGGCCGATTTTTTGTGCGACATGCACTGCTCTGCAGTTTTTGAAAGTCAGCCTGTGGGCATCAAAAGCGGGCCGTTTTTCAATCTGGTAGTGTCGGCGAAAACCGATTTGCCACTGATCGAGTTAAGTCGACGTTTAAAGCTGATCGAGGCTGATAACGGACGTTACGCTCAAGATCGCAAAGGGTTGCCTCTTGATATCGACGTGCTGTTTTACGGCGATCTGGCAGGGAATTTTGACGGATTGACGTTGCCACGTGCAGAGATTCTCAAGAACGCTTTCGTGTTGTGGCCACTGTCTTTGATAGCCCCAGACAAAGTGCATCCTGGTGTGGGCAAGCCCCTTGCTCAGATGTGGGCAGAGGCACAGATCGATCAAGTGCTCGCACCTGCTGCATTTGAGTGGCGGGGCGAGCAGTTGACGCCGCTGGAGATGCTTTCGGATCTGTAGCCGCTGCCGCAGGCTACGATAAGGGCCGCAGGCCCTTCGATATTTCGGGGCTGCTCCGCACCCATCGCAGCCTGCGGCAGCGGCTACAGAAGTTCTGATTCAGTCTTTTGCCGCAGCTTTGTAGGCCTGCAGCGCCTTGAGCCGCTCGTGCTTCAGGGCCTCACCCAGTTCGGGGCCTCTGAAGCCCTGTTCCAGCAGCGGCTGGACCGCTACGGCGAGGGCGGCCCGAGCTGCGCCCCGCAAGTAGTCAGCTTGCGGGTATGGTCGATTTTCCAGCCCCAGACGCCCTCTGGCGTCCATCTCGCATGCCGCGATAAATTCCTCAAATCGCTGCGGGCGACGGTACACGTCAAAGCGCTGCAGTAACTCCAGTAGGGTCGACGCCTTGAGCTCAAGGGCGCGATGGCCGTGGGTGTGGTACTCGCCCACCAGCAATGCCAGTTCCTGACAATCCCTCGGCACTTTGTAGCGCTCATTTACGGCTTTGATCAGGCGCAACCCTTTGTGCTCGTGGGCAATGTGTCTTGGCCAGTCTTTCTCCGCTGTAAGCCCCTTGCCCAGGTCATGCAGAAGGCAAGCCCAGCGAACGGTTAGCGGTTGCTTGTGCAGTGCAGATTGCTCCAGCACGCTCAGGGTATGCACACCGCTGTCGATTTCCGGGTGATGGGCAGGGGGCTGCGGCACGCCAAACAGTGCATTCACCTCGGGCAGCAGCACCTCGAGTGCGTCACAGCTACGCAATACTTCAATAAATACCTGAGGCTGGTCTTCCATCAGGGCACGGGAAATTTCTTTCCAGCAGCGCTCCGGGGTCAAGGCTTGCAGTTCGCCGGATCTGGACAGTTGGCGCATCAGTTCCAGCGTTTCGGGGGCGATGCTGAAGCCGAGGCCGGCATAGCGCGCAGCGAATCGGGCTACACGTAGAACTCGTAGGGGATCTTCGGCGAAAGCGGGGGAAACGTGGCGTAGTACACGGGCTTCAAGATCGCGTTGGCCGTGGTAGGGGTCCGTGATATTACCGGTCTCATCCTCAGCCATGGCATTGATGGTCAGGTCGCGGCGGATCAGGTCTTCTTCGAGAGTGACATCAGGGCTGGCATGAAAAATAAATCCGCCATAACCATGGCCGCTTTTGCGCTCGGTCCGTGCCAGCGCATATTCGTCACCGGTTTTTGGGTGAAGAAATACCGGGAAGTCCGAGCCTACGGGGCGGAATCCCTTTGCCTGCATTTGTTCGGCCGTTGCGCCGACCACCACCCAGTCAATGTCGGTGACAGGCTTGCCCAGCAGGCGATCACGTACAGCGCCGCCAACTTTATAGATCTGCATAAAAAATCTCCGTTAGCGCGACAGGATAACGCTTGTGTCGCGTTAACGGAGGCTTGCGTGTGTTACAGGTGAATGGCATTCATGTCCAGGCGTCCGCGGTCAGTATCGCCGTGATCGCCTTTTGGAGGCACATGGTGGACTTTTACTATCTGGTCGCCCTGTAATGTTTCGAGATGGATGTCGAACCCCCACAAGCGGTGCAGGTGCTTGAGGACTTCATCGGTTGAGTCGCCCAACGGTTTGCGGTCATGTTGCTGGTGGCGCAGGGTCAGGGAGCGGTCGCCACGGCGGTCGATGCTCCAGATTTGAATGTTGGGTTCACGATTGCCCAGGTTGTACTGTGCTGCCAGGGTTTCACGAATGATGCGGTAGCCGTTTTCGTCGTGAATGGCGGGTACCAGCAAGTCTTCTTTTTGATCGTCGTCCATGATGCTGAACAGCTTCAGATCACGGATTACTTTGGGTGACAGGTATTGGAGGATAAAACTCTCGTCCTTGAAGCTGCTCATGGCGAATTTGATGCTTGATAGCCAGTCGCTGCCTGCCAGGTCAGGGAACCAGTAACGGTCCTCGTCTGTTGGGTGTTCGCAAATGCGCCGGATGTCGCAATACATTGCAAACCCCAGTGCGTAGGGGTTGATGCCGCTGTAGTAAGGGCTGTCAAAGCCGGGTTGGAATACCACGCTGGTGTGGGAAATGAGGAACTCCATCATGAAGCCTTCGGTCACCAGGCCTTCGTCGTAGAGGTCGTTCATCAAGGTGTAGTGCCAGAAAGTTGCCCAGCCCTCGTTCATCACTTGCGTTTGCCGTTGTGGGTAAAAGTACTGTGCAATCTTGCGCACGATACGCACAACTTCGCGTTGCCAGGGCTCCAGCAGCGGCGCGTGTTTTTCTATGAAATAGAGGATGTTTTCCTGAGGTTCGTCGGGGAAGCGGGCGTTATCTTTTTCGCTGAGTTTGTCTGCGCTTTTAGGGATGGTGCGCCACAAATCGTTGATCTGCTTTTGCAGATGCTCTTCGCGCTCTTTTTGGCGACGGCGTTCCTCTTCAGCTGAAATCGGATCGGGTCGTTTGTAGCGGTCTACACCGTAGTTCATCAAGGCATGGCATGAGTCGAGCAGGTCTTCGACGGCGTCGATACCGTGGCGCTCTTCACACTGCATGATGTACTGCTTGGCAAAGACCAGATAGTCGATGATCGAACTGGCGTCGGTCCAGGTGCGGAACAGGTAGTTGCCCTTGAAGAAGCTGTTATGGCCATAGCAGGCATGGGCCACCACCAGTGCTTGCATGCAGATGGTGTTTTCTTCCATCAGATAAGCAATGCATGGGTCAGAGTTGATGACGATTTCGTAGGCCAGCCCCATCTGACCACGACTGTAGGATTTCTCGGTGCTTAAGAAGTGCTTGCCATAGGACCAGTGGTGATAACCCAGTGGCATGCCTACGGAGGCGTAGGCGTCCATCATTTGCTCTGCGGTGATGACCTCGATTTGGTTGGGGTAAGTGTCGAGCGCGTAGCGCTCCGCCAGGCGACCGATTTCGCGGTCGTAAGCCTGGATAAGGTCAAAGGTCCACTCTGAGCCAGTGGAGATGGGGTGGCGTTTATTCTCTTTGGAGGTCATGTCACTAACCTGCGCTGGAAGAGTTCACGGAAGACCGGATAAATATCGCCGGCCGAGACCAGTTGCTGCTGGGCGAAGGTGTCGGAAAATGCCTCGCTGATGCGTTCGTATTCGTACCAAAGGGCCTGATGTTCTCGTGGGGTAATTTCAACATAAGTGAAGTACTGCACGAATGGCATGATCTGGTTGATCAGAATGTCGCGGCAAATAGGTGAGTCGTCGTTCCAGTTATCCCCGTCAGAGGCTTGCGCTGCGTAGATATTCCACTCGTTGGTGGGGTAGCGTTCGGCCATGATCTCCTGCATCAGCTTTAGTGCGCTGGAAACAATGGTGCCGCCGGTTTCCCTGGAATAGAAAAACTCTTCTTCATCGACCTCGCGTGCGCTGGTGTGATGGCGAATGAAAACTACGTCAATCTTGTCGTAGTTCCGCTTCAGGAACAGGTACAGCAAGATGAAAAAGCGTTTGGCGATGTCCTTTGTGGCTTGGGTCATGGAGCCGGAAACGTCCATCAGGCAGAACATGACGGCTTTCGAACTGGGATTGGGCTGTTTGACCAGCAGGTTGTATTTAAGGTCAAAGGTGTCGAGGAACGGCACGCGGTGAATACGTGCGCTGAGTTTCTCGATTTCGGCCTCGATGGCTTTGATATCGCCGAAGTTGTCTGGCTCTTCGCGTTTGAGCCGCTCCAGTTCGGTTTTGGCTTCCCGGAGTTTTGCCCGGCTGCTGCCGGACAGGGCAATGCGCCGTGCGTGAGCTGAGCGCAGGGTGCGAATGATGTTGATACGGGACGGGTTGCCCTCGTTGCTGATACCGGCGCGCACGGTTTTAAAGGTGTCGGTGCCGGTGAGGTTGCGTTTGACCAGGTTGGGCAGTTCGAGGTCTTCGAACATGAACTCAAGAAACTCTTCCTGGGTGATCTGGAAGACGAACTCATCCATGCCTTCGCCGGAGTTACCTGCCTTGCCGGGGCCGCCACCGCCTCCCGCTCCACCTTGTGGGCGGGGGATATGTTCGCCGCTGGTGAACTCCTTGTTGCCGGGGTGAACCACTGTCTGCTTGCCACCGCGCCCATGGTGCAACACCGGCTCGTCGATATCTCGGCCAGGGATGCTGATTTGCTCGCCATGCTCCATATCCGTAATGGAGCGGCGGCCCACGGCCTCTTCTACGGCCTTTTTGATGTGGTCACGGTAACGCCGCAGAAAACGCTGACGGTTTACCGTGCTCTTGTTCTTGCCATTGAGGCGTCGGTCGATCACATAGCTCATTAGGCCCTCCGGGCAGCTTCAAGTTGTGAGCTGCAAGCTGCAAGTCGAAGCAATTGGGCATGCTTTGCCTTGCAGCTTGAGGCTTGAGGCTTACAGCTGCCTCACTGCGATTTGCGGACCCGCAGGTACCACTCGGAGAGCAGGCGTACTTGTTTGTCGGTGTAGCCACGTTCGACCATTCGAGTGACGAAGTCGTTGTGCTTCTGCTGGTCTTCTTTGCTCGCCTTGGCGTTGAAGCTGATAACCGGCAGCAGATCCTCGGTGTTGGAGAACATTTTCTTCTCGATCACTACTCGCAACTTCTCGTAGCTGAGCCAGGTCGGATTTTTGCCGTTGTTGTTGGCGCGGGCGCGCAGCACGAAGTTGACGATTTCGTTGCGGAAATCTTTCGGGTTGCTGATGCCAGCCGGTTTTTCGATTTTCTCAAGCTCCTCGTTGAGGGCAACGCGGTTGAGGATTTCGCCGGTTTCCGGATCGCGATACTCCTGATCCTGAATCCAGAAGTCGGCGTAGAGGACATAGCGGTCGAAGATGTTTTGCCCGTATTCGCTGTAGGACTCCAGGTAAGCGGTCTGGATTTCCTTGCCGATGAACTCGATATAGCGCGGTGCCAGGTATTCCTTCAGGAAGCGCAGGTAGCGCTCACGGGTTTCGGCCTGGAACTGTTCCTGTTCAATCTGCTGTTCGAGCACGTAGAGCAGGTGAACCGGGTTGGCGGCAATTTCGTGCGGGTCGAAGTTGAACACCTTGGACAGGATTTTGAACGCGAAACGGGTCGAAAGACCGTTCATGCCCTCGTCGACGCCCGCGTTGTCGCGGTATTCCTGAATGGATTTGGCTTTCGGGTCGGTGTCCTTGAGGTTCTCGCCGTCGTAGACCCGCATCTTGGAGTAAATATTGGAGTTTTCCGGCTCTTTGAGGCGCGAGAGCACGGTGAACTGGGCCAGCATTTTCAGGGTGTCGGGTGCGCAATGGGCCTTGGCCAGCGAGCTGTTGAACAGCAGTTTGTCGTAGATCTTCACTTCGTCGCTGACCCGCAGGCAGTACGGTACTTTGACGATGTAGATCCGGTCGATGAACGCTTCGTTGTTCTTGTTGTTACGGAAGGTGTGCCACTCCGATTCGTTGGAGTGGGCCAGCAAGATGCCCGTGAACGGAATCGCGCCCAAGCCTTCGGTACTGTTGTAGTTGCCCTCTTGAGTGGCGGTCAGCAGTGGGTGCAGCACCTTGATCGGTGCCTTGAACATCTCCACGAACTCCATAAGGCCCTGGTTGGACCGGCACAGCGCACCGGAGTAGCTGTAGGCGTCGGCGTCGTTCTGCGGGAATTCTTCAAGTTTGCGGATATCGACCTTGCCCACCAGTGCCGAAATATCCTGGTTGTTCTCATCCCCCGGCTCTGTCTTGGCCACCGCGATCTGATTGAGGATCGAGGGGTAGAGTTTCACCACGCGGAACTGGCTGATGTCACCACCGAATTCGGCCAGGCGCTTGGTGGCCCATGGCGACATGATGGTGCTCAGGTAGCGTTTAGGGATGCCGAAGTCTTCCTCGAGGATCGCGCCATCTTCGGTGGCGTTGAACAGCCCCAGAGGTGACTCGAAAACAGGAGAGCCCTTGATCGCATAGAAGGGCACTTTCTCGATCAGTTGTTTCAGTTTTTCGGCAAGCGACGACTTGCCGCCACCGACCGGGCCCAGCAGGTAGAGGATTTGTTTCTTCTCTTCCAGGCCCTGTGCGGCATGGCGGAAGTAGGAGACGATCTGGTCGATGCATTCTTCCATTCCGTGGAAGTCTTCAAAGGCCGGATAACGACGAATCACTTTGTTGGAGAAGATTCGTGACAGTCGTGAGTCGTTGGAGGTGTCCAGCAGTTCCGGTTCACCAATGGCCAGCAACAGCCTTTCAGCAGCAGAGGCATACGTGCTTTTGTCTTGCTTGCACAGTTCAAGATACTCCTGAAGCGTGAGCTCTTCCTGGCGTGTGGACTCAAAGCGTTGTTGGAAGTGGCTAAAAATACTCATGACGTCACCTCGCTCGATACGTGGAGTCGGCGATAGATCGGTCAGTTCGAGTGCTGGCATGCAGCAGCATTTCAGCTGCTGTGTACCCCCCAGGACACCATCAAGGTGGCTAAGCCCTTGAAGTTACTACCGATGATCCATTCGCCGGTGTACCGGCTCTCCCCAGATTTGGATGGCCTGAGGTAAAGGATAGTTGGTAATCAGGGAGGTCAAGGCGAGATGCGTGATTTGTTGCCCCTGACCGTTGGTCAGGTAGGGCGCCAGCCCAATGATCACGCGGGCTGGGCGCTGATAAAAATATTATTCGGCGGTGCTCTGGGCCGTTTCGTTCGGATAAGTCGCACGCCATAGCTCGAAGCCGCCATCGAGGCTGTAGACCTCGCTAAAACCCTGGCTGACCAGGTACGCCGCAGCGCTTTGGCTGGAGTTGCCGTGGTAGCAGGCAACGATCAGGGGGGCGTCAAGGTCGGCATTGGTGATGAAATCATGCAGCGAGTGGTTGTCCAGGTGCTTCGCGCCGCTGATGTGGCTGGCAGCGAAGGCCTGCGGGTCGCGCACATCAACCACGACGGCGCCTTGTTCGCGCAAGGCCTGGGCCTGTTCTGGCGGGATACGTTTGAATTCGGTCATTGGATATTCCTGTGGCCTGACAGCGGGCGCGGTTAGCAGGCGCCCAAGGGGTGGGAAGGTGAGTCTGTTTGCGGGGCGGCGGCAGGGGCGGCAAAGCCTGGTTCGTCACAGTCGCAGCTCAGGCGCTGGCCGGTGTCGACATTGAGCAGGGTCATGGCCCCACCCCAGACGCAGCCAGTATCGAGCGCGAAAATGCCTGGCTCCTTGCAGTTGCCTTCCAGCGCTGCCCAATGCCCAAAGATGATCTTGAGGCCTTGGGTTTTGCGTTCTTTGTAACTGAACCACGGCGCGTAGCCGGGTGGTGCGCTACCGACACCCTCTTTGCTTTTGAGGTCGAGTTTGCCTTCTCGGGTACAAAAGCGCATCCGGGTGAAATAGTTGGTAATCACCCGCAAGCGGGTGACGCCAGTGAGGTCGTTGTCCCACTTGGCAGGGTCGTTGCCATACATGCCGTCGAGATAAGGCCCGATGAGGTTGTCATCGCGCAGGGCCTGTTCAACTTCGCCGGCGCATTTGAGGGCTTTTTTCAGTGTCCACTGCGGTGGTATTCCGGCATGCACCAGTGCGATGTTGCGCTCGGCATCGTAGTGCAGCAGCGACTGCTGGCGTAACCAGGCCAGTAGTTCATCGCAATCGGGGGCCTGGAGGATTTCGCGCAGCGTGTCGCCTTTTTTAAGGCGTTCAATATTATGGCCCACGGCCAGCAAGTGCAGGTCATGGTTGCCCAGCACGCACACCAGTGATTCACGCATGCGGTACAAAAAACGCAGGGTTTCCAGTGATTGCGGGCCACGGTTGACCAGGTCGCCGACTAGCCAGAGTTTATCTTTGGCGGGGTCGAATGCGACACGCGCGAGCAGGCGTTCGAGTGGCTGCAGGCAGCCTTGCAGGTCACCAACGGCATACACCGCCATCAGTGCAGGGCTCCGGGCACCGCAAGGCGGAAGGGCGCAATGATGGCTTTGAACTCGTGACCGTCGTCTGCATGCATGAGGTAGCTGCCCTGCATGGTGCCGACCTGGGTCGTGATGACTGAACCGCTGCTGTAGGAGTGCTCGCTGCCAGGTTCGATCTTGGGCTGTAGCCCTACAACGCCGGCACCACGGACTTCTTCAACATGACCATCTCCGTCGGTAATTACCCAGTGCCGGGACAACAGCTTCGCGGGGACCGAGCCGTTGTTGCGCACCGTAATGGTATATGCAAAGGCGAAGCGCTGATGTTCGGGCTGTGATTGTTCTGGCAGGTAACGCGTGACGACGCTGACGTCGACCAGATAGCGGGGATCGTGCATGCGAGAGGCCTTACGTGAAAGCGAAGACACAGTTCGGGATAAAACTGATGCCTGAGTCTAGGCCAAGTCACGGGTACTAGGCCAGACGTGGTGTCTGACCCAGGCCCCGTTTTTTCTCAACGATCAGTCGTCAGCGGGCGCTACGACAGGTTGTTCGCCGAGTTTATCGGCCAGGCGCACAAAGGCGGCCAGGTCGAGTTGCTCTGGGCGTTTGCTGCCATCGACGCCGGCGGCTTCGATTTCATCGTTGCTGAGCAAGGCTTTCAGGGTGTTACGCAGGGTTTTGCGACGCTGGTTGAAGGCTTCGCGAACCACGCGCTCAAGCAGGCGATGGTCTTTGGCAGGGTGGGGCAACACTTCATGCGGCACCAAGCGGACAATCGCTGAATCAACTTTTGGTGGCGGGTTGAATGCACCGGGACCCACGTTGAACAGGTGTTCGACGCGGCAGTGGTACTGAACCATGATCGACAGACGACCCCAGTCGCCACCGCCAGGCCCGGCGGCCATACGCTGGACCACTTCTTTTTGCAGCATGAAGTGCATGTCGCGGATCAGGTCGGCGTTTTTCAGCAGGTGAAAAATCAGCGGGGTGGAGATGTTGTACGGCAGGTTACCGACGACGCGCAGGGTGCGGGGGGCCGCGTTGAGGCTTTTGAAGTCGAACTTCAGTGCATCACCCTGGTGCAGGGTGAAGTTGCTCATGCCTGCGAATTGACGGTTGAGGATCGGGATCAGGTCTTTGTCTAGTTCCACGACGTCGAGCTGGCCACCGCTGTTAAGAATGCCTTCGGTCAGGGCGCCCTGGCCCGGGCCGATTTCCAGCAGGCGATCGTCAGCCTTGGCGTGGATGGCGCGCAGGATGCGGTCAATAACGCCAGCATCGTGCAGGAAGTTTTGGCCAAAGCGCTTACGCGCCTTGTGTTGGTATTGCTCGTTCATATACGGGTCTCGGCCATCTGGTAGGCGGTTTCCAGGGCGACTTGCAGGCTGCCGGTATCGATCTTGCCACTACCTGCCAGATCCAGGGCGGTGCCATGGTCAACAGAGGTACGGATAATCGGTAAGCCCAGGGTGATGTTGACTGCTGCACCAAACCCCTTGTACTTCAGTACGGGCAGGCCTTGGTCGTGGTACATCGCCAGCACTGCGTCGCAGTGTTCCAGATATTTGGGGGTAAACAGAGTGTCGGCAGGCAGCGGGCCACGCAGGTCCATGCCCTCGCTGCGCAGAAGCTCCAGGGTTGGTTCGATGATATCGATTTCTTCATGGCCCAAATGACCGCCTTCACCGGCATGGGGGTTGAGCCCACAGACCAGGATACGCGGTTGGGCGATGCCGAATTTTTGTTGCAGGTCGGCGTGCAGAATACGGGTAACCCGCATCAGTCGCTCGGGGGTTATTGCGTCGGCGACCTGGCGCAGTGGCAGATGAGTGGTGACCAGTGCCACGCGCAGTCCGCGTGTGGCAAGCATCATGACCACTTGCCCGGTATGGGTCAGGTCGGCGAGGAATTCGGTATGTCCGGAAAACGGGATGCCTGCTTCGTTGATCACACCCTTGTGTACCGGGGCGGTGATCATGCCTGCAAAATCGCCATCCATGCAGCCTTGCGCGGCACGGGTCAGGGTCTGCAGTACGAATGCTGCATTGGCCTTGTCCAGTGCGCCAGGGGTGGCCGGTGCGTTAAGGGGGGTATCCCACACGTACAAACTGCCTGCCGGCGCCGGTTGTTCAGGCCAGTTGCCCGGCCCGACCGGTAGCAGGTTGACAGCCACACCAAGCTGCGCGGCCCGCTCAAGGAGCAGGTCGCGGCTGGTAATGGCAATCAGGGGGTGCGGCTGGCGTTGCGAGGCGAGCAACAGGCACAGGTCTGGACCTATACCTGCCGGTTCGCCGGGTGTCAGTGCAAAACGCTGTGTTTTCACTGCGTGGCCTGATCTGCGCTTTCTGTCGAGTTAGCGCCAGGAAGTTTGATTTCAACATAGGCTTCGTCGCGGATCTGACGCAGCCAGGTTTGCAGCTCTTCGTCGTACTTGCGGTTGCGCAACGCGTTCATTGCCTGCTGCTCGCGGGCCTGGGTGGTGCTGTCAGTGGCGCGACGGCCAAGGACTTCCAGGACATGCCAGCCATATTGGGTCTTGAACGGCTTGGACAGTACGCCTTGCGGGGTATCGGCCATTGCTTCACGGAACTCGGGTACCAGAGAGTTCGGGTCAACCCAGTTCAGGTCGCCGCCGTTAAGGGCAGAACCCGGGTCTTCCGAGTAGGTTTTGGCCAGGGTAGCAAAGTCTTCGCCCGATTCTATGCGGTCGTAGATTTTGGCTGCCAGCTCTTTGGTCTGCGCTTCGCTGCGAATCTCGCTTGGCTTGATCAGAATATGGCGAACATGGACTTCGTCCACCACCACCGACCCGCCGCCGCGTTTTGCGTTGAGCTTGAGAATGATAAAGCCGCCAGGCGTGCGCACCGGAGGTGTAACGTCACCCACCGGCATCTCGCTGAGCATGCGGTCGAAAGGAGGTGGCAGTTGAGCAGCTTTACGCCAGCCCATGTCGCCGCCTTCCAGAGCCGTGTCGCTGCCGGAGCGAGCGATAGCCATTTGCCCGAAGTCCGCGCCTTGCTTGAGCTTGTTGTAGACCTCTTCAGCTTGCTTGGCAGCGTTCTGGATGGCTTCCGAATTCGCGCTTTCAGGCGTTGGAATCAGGATGTTGGCCAGATTGAACTCTTCAGACATCTGCATTTTGCCCAGGTCGGATGCCAGGAAGTTCTTCACTTCCTGATCCGTGACCTGAATGCGCTCAGCTACGCGGCGTTGACGCACGCGGCTGATGATCATCTCGCGACGAACCTGCTCACGGGCATCTTCATAAGACAGGCCGTCGCGGGCCAGGGCCTGACGGAACTGCTCGATGGTCATGTTGTTGCGCTGGGCAATGGTGCCAATGGCCTGGTTCAGCTCTTCATCCGTGATTCGGATGCCGGAGCGCTCGCCGATCTGCAGTTGCAGGTTTTCGACGATCAGGCGCTCAAGCACCTGCTGATCCAGAACGCTGGCAGGCGGTACGCCCTGACCACGCTTGGCAATGGTTTGCTGAACTTCGTGGACACGCTGGTCCAGTTGGCTCTGCATGATCACGTCGTTGTCGACGATGGCCACCACTTTATCCAGGGGCTGTACCGCAGCGCTTGCTGCAGTACCCAGGAACAACGCGCCCAGCATTAGCGGGCGCAGACACTCAGAAAGCTTGATCTTCACGTTCACGATAACCTTGGATGCCTTTGTCGAGGAAGCTCTCTACTTTGGTGCCAACAACGCCACCGAGACCTTTCAGCACAACTTGTAGGAAGAGACCATGGTCGCCCTTCTCGTTTTGAGGGGCTTCTTGGGTGTACTCGTCGTTGGATACCCAATAACGGCTGATCAGACGAAGCTTCCAGCAGCAGTTGTCGTACTCGAAACCACCGAAGGCTTCCAGGGTACGGTTGCGGTTGTAGTCGTACTGCCAGCGGCTGATGGCGTTCCACTGCGGCACGATCGGCCAGATAACCGAGAAGTCGTGCTGCTGGATCTTGTAGTAATCCTTGATGTAGCCCGGCTGCCCTGGAGACAGGTAATCGCCGCCGCCCACGGTCCACTTGCCGGTGTACTGGTCGTAACGAACCTGGTCGTTGCGGTAGCGATAGCCGACGTTGACCACCTTGTTCGGGTTGTCTTCAGGCTGGTAGTGCATCATCGCACTGCCTGAACGCGGGCTGCGGGTTTCCGGGTCCCAGTTGTAGTCAGCCGTTGCGCGCCAGTCGCGGTTGAAGCGATAGGCGTATTCCAGTGCATATGGGGATACGCTGGAGGTCGCGTCCTTACGGTCTGCGTCAATACCAGGCAATTGAACCTTGCGGTCCTTGAAGTAGTAAGCCTGGCCCACGCTGATACGTTGACGTTCAAAGCCGTTGTCTTCGATCAGGCGGCTGGTCAGGCCCAGCGACAGCTTGTTCTCGTCGCCGACGCGGTCAGTACCGGTGAAGCGGTTGTCACGCCACAGCGAGGAGTAGCTGAAAGTGCTCTCGCTGGTGTCGAAAATCGGGATGTCATCCTGATTGCGCTCGGGCACGTAGAGGTAGAACGCGCGCGGTTCGAGGGTCTGGCGGTAGTCGGTGCCGAACCAGTTGGTGTTGCGGTCGAAATACAGGCCGCTGTCGACGCTGGCGATTGGGACGCTGCGGCTAATCGAACTGTCGAATTTCCCGCCAGCATTGACCAATTGAGTCTTGCCGGTGCCATCCAGATCAAGATCGTACTGGGTGTACATGTACTTGAGGGATGGCGTCAGGAAGCCATAGCTCCAGTTCAGCGGCAGGCTGACACTCGGTGCCAGGTTCATGCGTGTGCCGTTGGCGCGGGCCAGACCTGCAACGTTGTTATCGAGCCGAGGGGCTACCGTGCCGTCTTCGTTGGTGTAGCTACCGTTTTCCAGGCTGCGATCAAATCGAACCAGCTCGGTGTTGTAGGCGAAGTTCAGACCTTCCGGATGAGACGGCAGGGCACCATTGAGGGTGAGCTGCGGCAGCATGTTGTAAGGCGTGATCTGGGTAACGGTGGCCAGTTGATAGGCCTGTGCGTTCAGCCTTGCGGTGTAGTTGTCGCCACGGTAGCTGACTGCGCCTTGCTGGTTCAGATAGTCACGGGTTTCAACGCCGATCTGATCGCTTTGCAGATCCTGGAAGTAATACGGGTCGCTGATTTTGGTGTAGTCGACTTCGGTCAGTACACGCGAATCCAGACCACCCTTGTGCTGCCAGTTGAGCATGTAGCGCTTGTCGGTGTAGTCGGTCTGGCGCTTGCGATCGTCGTTGTCGTCGTTGAGGTACGCGGCACCGAACTGACCTTCGCTGGACTCGGTCAGGTAGCGGAACTCGCCTTCCATCAACAGGCCGCGCTTGGTCATGTAGCGCGGGTACAACGTGGCATCGTAGTTGGGTGCCAGGTTGAAGTAGTACGGGGTCACGAGCATGAAGCCGGTGTCGGTGCTGCTGCTGAAAGACGGCGGCAGGAAACCGGACTGACGGCGATCGTCGATCGGGAAGTAGATGTACGGGGTATAGAAGATCGGGATGTCTTTAACCCGCAGCGTCACGTTGGTGGCCGTACCGAAACCGGTGGCCGGGTTCAACGTGATGTTGTTGCCCTTGAGCTGCCAGGCGTTGCTGTTCGGTTCGCACGTGGTGTAGGTACCATCCTTGAGGCGGATGATCGCGTCTTCGGCACGTTTGGCGTACAGCGCACTGCCGCGAATGCGCGACTTGTGCAGAACATATTCAGCGTTGTCGACCTTTGCGGCACCGGTGTCCAGCTGAACATCGGCGTGGTCGCCGACAATCAGGGCTCCGTTGTCACGCAGGCGCACCTTGCCATTGAGCTCACCACGGCTTTCGGCCTGGTACAGGCTGGCTTCGTCGGCTTCGATCTGCATGCTGCCCTGGCGCAGGACGACATCACCGGCCAGGGTCGCGAGCTGCTCTTCCTGCTGGTAGCGGGAGGCTTTGGCACCGATAAAGGTCGGGGCGTCGCTTTTGCTGGTTGGGTCGTTCATGCCCGGACGGATGGGCTCGACGTACGAACCGGAGCAGTACGGGCCGGTTTCGGCCAGTTGGGCTGCGGTCAACTTGTCACGTGGCACCCAGTCGAGGTGGCTGTAGTCGTCACTGCGCGCTTTGAGCGCACGGCCTTTGGCCTCGGTTACCAGCGGGGCCTGTTTGACCTGCTCGCTGGTTTCACCGCTGGCGCCTACAGACCCATCGCCGTGCGACGGGCGCGGTGGCAGTTGCGCCACGTTGGTTTTTGGCGCGCAATCCCAGCCACCCGAAGCCGACACGGAACAGTCATACTGCTCCTCGGCAAAAGCGAATGGCGTGGCTAGAGGTTGCATGGCCAGCAAACTGCCGGTTACCAGCAACGGAAATTTTTTACGAAACGCGGGGGATTTCAATGCCATCTTATTAGTCCGGGCTTCCTGCGTGCCATCAGCCCGCGGTGGGGGACCGCACGCCTATCGATGGTCTGGAAAAGATTCTGGATAATAAAGCATGACCCGCTTGACGGCTAGCGCCGTCGGAGACCCTTGTAATGCCTGACCAAGATGTACGCTTGCAACACCTGAAAGTTTGGCTCGATGAACAGTTGGCAACCTTGTTTGCGAATGAGGGTTGGGGTGCCGTACCCCCAGCCACGTTGACTGCTGCCAGTAGCGATGCGAGTTTCAGACGCTATTTTCGCTGGGAAGGCGAGGGGCGCAGCTTTGTCGTCATGGACGCGCCGCCGCCCCAGGAAAACTGCAAACCTTTCGTCGATATTGCTGATTTGTTGCGGACCTGCCAGATAAACGTGCCGAAAATTTATGCACAGGACCTCTCTCGCGGCTTTCTTTTGCTCAACGATCTGGGCAATAAGACCTTTCTCGACGTGATCAACAGCACCAACGCCGACGAGTTGTTCAAAGATGCCATCGAAGCCTTGCTGGCCTTCCAGCAATTGCCGATGGTTGAGCCCTTGCCCAGCTATGACGTGGCATTGCTGACCCGCGAGCTTGAACTGTTCCCCGAGTGGTACGTGCGTGCCCATCTGGGCCGCGAGTTCGATGAACAACAACTGGCGGCCTGGAAACGGGTCAGCGGGCTGTTGATCGACAGCGCACTTGCGCAGCCCCAAGTGTTGGTACACCGCGACTTTATGCCGCGCAACCTGATGCTCAGCATCCCCAACCCCGGTGTGCTGGATTTCCAGGACGCGGTGTATGGCCCGGTGACCTACGACATCACGTGCCTGTTCAAGGATGCCTTTCTGAGCTGGCCTGAAGAGCGTGTGCGCGCCTGGCTACAGGACTACTGGAAGCTGGCATTGCCGCTAGGCATCCCGGTGCAGTCGAACTTTGACGAGTTCCTGCGTGCCAGCGACCTGATGGGTGTGCAGCGGCATTTGAAAGTTATCGGCATTTTTGCCCGCATTTGCCATCGCGATGGCAAGCCGCGCTATTTGGCCGATGTGCCGCGTTTCTTCTCTTATATAGAAGCAGTGTTGGCGCGACGCCCTGAGTTGGCTGAGCTGGGCGGGTTGTTTGCCAGTCTTGGCCTGGTCAGCGAGGCCGAAATATGAAAGCGATGATTCTGGCGGCAGGCAAGGGTGAGCGCTTGCGGCCGTTGACCCTGCACACGCCAAAACCGTTGATTCGGGCCGGCGGCGTGCCGCTGATCGAGTACCACTTGCGGGCGCTGGCGACCGCAGGCTTTACCGAAATCGTGATTAATCACGCCTGGTTGGGTCAGCAGATAGAAGATCACCTGGGCGACGGTTCGCGATTTGGCGTCAGCATTCAGTACTCCGCTGAGGGTGAGCCGCTTGAAACCGGTGGAGGGATCTTCAAGGCATTGGCGCTGCTGGGTGACAGCCCGTTTGTGGTGGTGAACGGTGATATCTGGACCGATTACGACTTTGCCGGTTTGCGCCAACCGCTGACAGGGTTGGCCCATCTGGTGTTGGTAGATAATCCGGCGCACCACACCACAGGGGATTTCTGCCTGAGCGGTACGCAGGTCCAAGATGGCGCGCCGGGTGCAGATACGCTGACCTACAGCGGTATCGCAGTGATGGCCCCGGAACTGTTCCAGGGCTGCACGGCGGGCGCGTTCAAGTTGGCGCCGCTGTTGCGCAAGGCTATGGCTGCCGGGCAAGTTACAGGTGAGCGTTTGCAGGGGCATTGGGTGGATGTGGGCACGCATGAGCGCTTGGCCGAGGTCGAGTCGCTGATCAAGGGCGCTCTCTAATATGTTGTGGCCAGGGACTCTGATTGGAGCCGGGGCGGGGTTTTTCATCGCCAGTATTCCGGGGGCCATGCTCGGTGCTTTATTAGGGCAAGCGCTGGATCGGCGCTTGCAGTTACACAGTTGGGCACACCTGCTTGAACGACTGGGCGCCCGCCCGGCCCTGCGCAACGATGAGCTGTTGTTTGTCTTGCTCGGCCGGCTGGCGAAAAGCGGAGGGCGGGTGGTGGACACACATATCGAGCAGGCGCGGCAGGAGATGCGCCTGCTCGAGATGGAGCCTGCGGCACAGCAGCGCGCCGTCGCGGCGTTCAATCGTGGCAAGGCGGGGAGTGATTCGCTGCGCGGCTATTTGCAGCGCCTCAAAGCCCAGCCCCATGCAGCAGAAGGCGTATTGTGCGCCTGCTGGCGCATGATCCATGCGGACGGCCGTGTCGCCCCCCAGGAGCGTGAGTTGATTGTGCTTTGGGGGCGATGGTTGGGCTGGAGTGCGCAACAGGTTCTGGCGTTGGGGGGCGAAAAGGAAGGCCATAGACAACCCGTGGCGACCCGTGGCGGTACTTATCAGCAATCGCTGACCCTGCTGGGGGTTACGGCAAGCAGTGACCCGGCACAGATCAAACGTGCCTACCGGCGTTTACTCAGCCGTCATCACCCGGACAAGGTTGCCGGCACTGGGGCCAGTGCATCACAGGTACGTGAAGCGACTGAAAAAACCCGCGAGCTGCATCAAGCCTACGCCTTGATTCGCGAGCGGCACGGCTTCTAGTGCCGCTTACTTATCCACAGGCAGTGGGCTGAGCCAGCCCCGAACCCGACGGAATAACTGTTCCTGCTCAGCATCCCGATTCCCCGGGATACTGAGCAATCCGACCTGTTTGAAATTTGCCCCGTTCGCCCGTTTGCTTGCCTGCAGCCGCTGCATGGCGGCCTCGCGGGCGGATGCCTGGTCTTTGTAGAAAACGTCCAGCAGTCCCACGTTGAGACCGGGTGTCAACTGGTTCAAGTCGGGCTGTGCCTGAACGGGCTTGCGGGCGGCCACGATGATCAGCTTGTTAACCTGGGGCGGGTGCTTTGCGCTGATGTAGCGCGATGCCCAGTAGGCCCCCGAGCCGTGGCCCAGCAACACAATGCTGCGCATATTTTGTTGCTGGGCAAAGGCGATGGCCGCGTCGATGCGCTCGAAGATGCGTTCTGCATCGACTGTGCTCAATTGATCAAACGTGGGAGTCGCCGCCGGCTCCGGACTTTCGGTGCCTGCGCTGGCTGCCTGCTCGATGGGTTTGGCTGTGGTGCTGGCTGCTTTGCTGCTACTGTCTGTCGCTAATGTCGTAGGAGGTTTCTCCGGTTCGACCTCTCGCGCCACGCTGGCTTCACTTTGCATGTCCGGCAAGCTCAGGCTCAGGCTGGCCCAGTTGGCGTTCGGCAACTTGTGGCGCAAAGGACCAACGGTTTGCGGCCAGTCAGCGGTTTCACCGGCCCCGGGGATGATAATCACCGCACCGCTGGGGGCGCTGCTGTTGGCGGGTTTCCAGAGGGCGAGAAAGTTGCCGCTCGGCGTTTGCAGCTGTTGTTGCTCCTGTTGCGGGGTTTGTCGCTCAAGCGCTGCCGCGTCTTCCTGACTGCGTTCAGGCAGCGATTCACGCACTGCGGGCGTGGCAGGGGCCTCGCTCTCGACTGCAAGTACTGGCAGGGCAAGCGGCAACATCAGCGACAGACACAACGCCGGCAGTGCCAGACGATAAGAAAGCATCAGTTATTCCAGGCCAGAAGTAGTCCCGGCAGCGTAATGGGTTGATCAGTATTTGTCAGGGTGTGAGCGTTTAGATGAGACGTTTTTGCTATCTGTGGATTATCGGCTGGTTATGGCTGCCCTTAATGGGCAATGCGGCGTCTGTGCCTGCGGCCCAACTGTCGGCGGATCAACGCGAGTGGCTGACCCAGCACAAGGAACTTCGGGTGGGGCTGGTCTTGCAGGCGCCCTATGCCAAGTTTGATCAACGGTTGCAGCAGCTCTCGGGAGCCAATGTTGAACTGATGAAGTGGCTGGCGCAGGCGCTGGGTGTTGAACTGATATGGCGTAACTATCAGGACCTGGAACAACTTGAGCAAGCCGCACGCGCCGGAGAAATCGATCTTGTGCCCGGGTTGACCCAAACCCCGGCCGGTTTGCGGTTGTGGCAGTTTTCCGATCCTTACATGCGTGTGCCGCAGTTATTGGTGGGCACCCGCAATGGCACCGGTTCGGTGGACCTGGAGAGAGTCGACAGCCAGACCCGGGTCGCGGTGCGCATGCCCAGTGCCACGGCCGATTTTTTACGCAGCAGTTACCCCGGACTTAACCTGCAAGGCGTGCCTCTGGAGCGTCAGGCCCTGCAACTGTTACTCAGTCAGCAAGCGACTTATGCCGTCATCGATGAGGCCCAGCTCAGTCGTTTGTCTGTCGAGCCTGAGTTCGCAGAGCTGGCCGTGGTGGGGGATGTCGGGTTGCCGCAATTGTTGCGGGTAGCGACCCGACGAGACTGGCCGCAGCTGGCCAGTATCGTTGAGCGCGGGTTGCACGCAATCCCGGCGCGGGACATGGAGCAACTGCACAGCCGCTGGCTGCAGCCCAAGTACCCGCACCTTGGGCCATCGCCCGGCTTTTGGCAGAACCTGAGTTTACTGACAGGAGCGTTGCTGCTGGCCAGCATGGCCATTGTGGTGTGGCAGCGTCGCCAGCAGACGGTCCTGGAGCGCGCGTTGCTCAGTGCGCGCGAAGATGTCGTCTTGCGTACTGCCAGCGCAGAAGCATTGCGTTTGAGCCAGTTTTCAATCGATCAAAGCCCCGTGGGCATTCTGTGGGTCAATTGGGACAGCCATGTGCGCTACGCCAATCGGGCAGCTGAAGACATGCTCGGCTATCGAGCCGGTGCGGTACTGGACCGGCCGCTGAGTGATTTTGAGCCGGAGCTGAACATGGACCGCTGGCTGAACATGTGGCGGCGTGCACGTAATCGCAAGGAGGGCGTGCACCGCAGTGAAACCCTCTGTATGCGGGCCGATGGCAGCCAGTTCCCCGCCGATGTGACCCTGAGTTTCCTGCGCTTCCAGACGGCCGAATATTTGGTGGTGTACCTCAATGACATCACCGAGCGGCATCGGGTACAAGCTGCCTTGCAAGAAAGCGATGCGCGTTTGCAGGGTATTGCCGCCAACGTTCCGGGGCTGGTCTTTCGCCTTGAGCGCTCGTTGTTGACCGGTGAACTGGACTTTCCCTATATCAGTGAAGGCAGCGAAAGCCTCGCGGGGTTTTCCCCGGCGACGTTGCGCCTGCGCGAGGTAGGCCTGCGCAGCCTGGTGCATCCGGATGACAGGGCGGACTACCACCGGGTGCAGGATATGGCGTTGGACAGTGACAGTGACTGGTCATGGCAAGGTCGGATACTGACTCGCCAAGGCCAGCAGCGCTGGGCCGAAATCAAGGCCATCACCCGCCGCCTGGATGATGGCACCGTAGTGTGGGACGGTATTGTCTGGGATATCAGCGAGAGCAAACGTATTGAACTCGAGCTGGACGGCTCCCGTGGGCAGTTGCGCGAATTGTCTGCGCACCTTGAAAGCGTGCGCGAAGAAGAGAAGGCGCGCATCGCCCGTGAAGTTCATGATGAGTTGGGGCAGATGCTGACGGTGCTCAAGCTGGAAACCTCGATGTGCGAGCTGGCGTATGCGCAGCTTGATCCAGGGTTGAACGAGCGGCTCAACAGCATGAAAAAGCTGATTGCCCAGCTCTTCCAGTTGGTGCGTGATGTGGCCACGTCACTGCGCCCGCCGATTCTGGATGCGGGTATCAGTTCGGCCATCGAGTGGCAGGCCAGACGTTTTGAGGCGCGTACGAATATCCCTTGTCTGGTGCAGGTCCCTGAGCATCTGCCGCCGCTTGGCGCCGCCAAGGAAGTGGGGCTTTTTCGAATCCTGCAGGAGGCCCTGACCAATGTGATGCGCCATGCTAATGCGCATACGGTGGAGTTGACCTTGAGTGTGGAGGGCAAGGAGCTGTGTCTGAGCATCAGTGATGACGGGCAAGGCTTTGTGCCTGCCAATGGCAGGCCGACTTCCTTCGGCGTCGTAGGAATGCGCGAGCGGGTATTGATGCTGGGCGGAACATTGTCTTTGAACAGTGTTCCGGGGGAGGGAACGATCCTGATTGTGCGCGTGCCCTTGGTTGATAAAAGTTGATGAGGAAATGTCCGTGATTCGTGTACTGGTAGCAGAAGACCACACCATCGTGCGTGAAGGGATCAAGCAGTTGATCGGCCTGGCAAAAGATCTGCTGGTGGTGGGCGAGGCCAGCAATGGTGAGCAGTTGCTGGAAACCTTGCGCCATGTTCCTTGTGAGGTGGTGCTGCTGGACATCTCCATGCCCGGGGTTAATGGCCTGGAGGCGATACCGCGGATTCGCGCCTTGAACAATCCACCGGCGATTCTGGTGTTGTCGATGCACGACGAGGCGCAAATGGCGGCGCGGGCGCTGAAGTTTGGCGCTGCAGGCTATGCCACCAAAGACAGCGACCCGGCACTGTTGTTGATGGCAATCCGCAAGGTGGCTGCGGGTGGTCGTTACATCGACCCGGACCTGGCGGACCGCATGGTGTTCGAGGTTGGCCTGACCGATTCGCGGCCTTTGCATTCCTTGCTGTCCGAGCGCGAGTTTTCGGTGTTTAAACGCCTGGCCCAGGGCGTTAACGTCAACGATATCGCCCTGCAACTGGCCTTGAGCAGCAAGACCATCAGCACCCACAAGGCGCGGCTGATGCAAAAACTCAATGTCACGTCGCTGGCCGAGTTGGTGAAGTACGCGATGGAGCATAAGTTGTTGTAAAACCCTGTAGCCGCTGTCGAGGAACGAGGCTGCGATGGGCTGCGATGGGCTGCGAAGCGGCCCCCTGTTTTCAAGGTTGAAAGAGAAGGTCCTTCGGCCCCTTTCGCATCCTTCGGCAGCGGCTACAGGTTATCTGGCATACCTGTTTACGACCCTGACTGCCCGACCCCGGACCCTATTGCCGGGTTTGCCGCGCCTAACCGTTCCAATCACGACATCCCTGTAGGGCAATCCCTACCCAAAGCTTTCCAACCTCCTGATGTGAATCTCTCTTGCCCCCCGATTTCTGTGGGGTAGCCGCTTCTTTAGTCTTGGGCTACGGCAGTCAAAACAAAAGGTGTGGTTATGAGTGAGGTCGGTGCAAGCGCTGGGGCGGATGAGATTCTGGTCAGCTTTCGTGGCGTGCAAAAAAGCTACGACGGCGAAAACCTGATCGTCAAAGATCTCAACCTGGACATTCGCAAAGGCGAGTTTCTGACCTTGCTCGGGCCGTCCGGTTCGGGCAAAACCACCAGTCTGATGATGCTGGCCGGTTTCGAGACGCCCACCGCCGGTGAAATTTTGCTGGCCGGGCGCTCAATCAACAACGTGCCGCCACATAAGCGCGACATCGGTATGGTGTTTCAGAACTATGCGTTGTTCCCGCACATGACCGTGGCCGAAAACCTCGGTTTCCCCCTGTCGGTGCGCGGGCTGAACCGAACTGATATCAGTGAACGGGTCAAACGGGTGCTGAGCATGGTTCAGCTCGACGCCTTCGCCCAGCGCTATCCGGCCCAGCTGTCTGGCGGCCAGCAACAGCGCGTGGCGCTGGCCCGGGCGCTGGTGTTCGAGCCGCAGCTGGTGCTGATGGACGAACCGCTGGGGGCACTGGACAAGCAGCTGCGCGAGCACATGCAGATGGAAATCAAACACCTGCACCAGCGCCTGGGCGTGACCGTGGTCTACGTGACCCACGACCAGGGTGAAGCGCTGACCATGTCCGATCGCGTTGCCGTGTTTCATCAAGGTGAAATCCAGCAAATCGCCCCACCGCGCATGCTTTATGAAGAGCCGAAAAACACGTTTGTTGCCAACTTTATCGGCGAGAACAACCGCCTCAATGGCCGCCTGCACAGTCAGGATGGCGATCGTTGTGTGGTCGAGCTCAGCCGGGGGGAGAAGGTCCAGGCGCTGGCGGTGAATGTCGGTCGCACGGGTGATCCGGTGACCCTGTCCATTCGCCCTGAACGTATCAGCCTCAATGGATTCAGCGAGGCATGCGCCAACCGCTTCTCGGGTCGGGTCGAGGAGTTTATCTACCTGGGCGATCACGTCCGCGTACGCATGGAAGTGTGCGGCAAGAACGATTTCTTTGTGAAACAGCCGATTGCCGAGCTGGACCCCACCCTGGCCGTCGGTGACGTCGTGCCATTGGGTTGGCAGGTCGAACATGTACGTGCGCTGGACCCTCTCTTAGAGGCGAATTGATCGCCCCGGCTTCACCAACCCTGCACAGTGGAGAATAACAATGCATACATCCCTCAAGTTTACGGCCTTAAGTCTGGGCCTGATGTTCGCGGCCAATGCCATGGCCGCCACCGATCTGACCGTGGTGTCGTTTGGCGGCGCGAATAAGGCGGCTCAGGTCAAAGCGTTTTACGCACCTTGGGAAGCCAAGGGCGACGGCAAAATCATCGCCGGGGAATACAACGGTGAAATGGCCAAGATCAAGGCCATGGTCGACACCAAAAGCATCTCCTGGGACCTGGTAGAAGTGGAGTCCCCGGAACTTTCCCGCGGGTGTGACGAGGACATGTTCGAGCCGCTGGACCCGGCACTGTTCGGTAATCCTGAGCAGTACGTCAAAGGCGCCATCCAGTCCTGCGGCGCGGGCTTCTTTGTGTGGTCCACCGTGCTGGCCTACAACGCCGACAAGCTGAAAACCGCACCGACCAGCTGGGCGGACTTCTGGGACACCAAAACCTTCCCGGGTAAACGCGGGCTGCGCAAAGGCGCCAAGTACACCCTGGAATTCGCCTTGATGGCTGACGGGGTCGCGCCTAAAGACGTGTACACCGTTCTGGCAAGCAAGGACGGTCAGAACCGCGCCTTCAAAAAACTCGATGAGCTCAAGCCGAATATCCAGTGGTGGGAAGCGGGCGCGCAGCCGCCTCAATACCTGGCTTCTGGCGATGTGGTGATGAGCTCGGCCTACAACGGCCGGATCGCTGCCGTGCAAAAAGAGAGCAACCTCAAAATCGTGTGGAACGGCGGCATTTACGATTTTGATGCATGGGCCATCCCTAAAGGCCTGGGCAAGGCCAAGGCGGACGCGGCGAAGAAGTTCATGGTGTTCACCCTGCAGCCACAGCAACAGAGCCTCTACTCGCAAAACATCGCTTACGGCCCGGCCAACAAGGAAGCGATGCCATTGCTGCCTGAAGCTGTACAGGCCGACATGCCGACGGCCCCGCAAAACATCGCCAACCAGGTGCAGATTGACGTCAGCTTTTGGGCTGACAACGGCGAGCAACTGGAACAGCGCTTCAACGCTTGGGCTGCCAAGTAAGCAGCGCTGACATGCGGTGCGGCCTTTAGGGTCGCGCCGCCATCGTATAAAGATTTTCGGAGTTCGCCATGGCCATCGCCGTTCCCCTGAACGAGGTCTCCAGCCCCACCTTGAAGAAGCGCCTGGCCCATGCCGAGCGGATCAACCGCTGGAAGGCGCAGGCGCTGATTGCCCCCCTGGTGATTTTTTTGCTGCTGGTGTTTCTGGTGCCGATTGCCGCGTTGCTCTACAAAAGTGTTGGCAACCCGGAAGTGGTCGAAGGTTTGCCGCGTACCGTGGTGGCAGTCGCCGGGTGGGATGGCAAGGGCTTGCCTGCAGAGCCGGTGTACCAGGCGCTCAGTGACGATCTGGCAGAAGCGCGCAAGAATTCGGTGCTGGGAGATTTGTCCAAACGTCTGAATATGGAACTGGCCGGCTATCGCAGCCTACTGATGAAGACCGCCAAGGCGCTGCCATTCAAGGCAGCCCCCGAATCGTACAAAGATGCGCTGGAAGTCATTGATGAGCGTTGGGGTGACCCGGCCTATTGGCAGGCGATCAAGCGCAACAGCTCTAGCGTGACCCCGTTTTACCTGCTGGCGGCTGTCGATCACCGCATCGACGACCTGGGCGAAATCGCGCAGGCCACGCCTGATCAGTCGATCTATCTGGATATCTTCGCCCGTACCTTCTGGATGGGCTTTGTAATCACGTGCATTTGCCTGGTGCTGGCGTATCCGCTGGCGTATTTGCTGGCCAACCTGCCAACCCGGCAAAGCAATCTGTTGATGATTCTGGTGTTGTTGCCGTTCTGGACGTCGGTGCTGGTGCGGGTCGCGTCCTGGATTGTGTTGCTGCAATCGGGCGGGCTGATCAATAGCGCGCTGATCAACATGGGCTTGATCGACAAGCCCCTGGAGCTGGTGTTTAACCGCACCGGGGTCTACATCTCGATGGTGCACATTCTGCTACCGTTCATGATTCTGCCGATCTACAGCGTGATGAAAGGTATCTCTCCGACCTATATGCGTGCAGCGATCTCACTGGGTTGTCATCCATTTGCCAGTTTCTGGCGGGTGTACTTCCCGCAGACATACGCTGGTGTAGGGGCGGGTTGCTTGTTGGTGTTCATTATCGCCATTGGCTACTACATCACCCCGGCGTTGCTCGGCAGCCCGAACGACCAAATGGTCAGCTACTTCGTGGCGTTCTACACCAACACCAGCATCAACTGGGGGATGGCGACCGCATTGGGCGGCTTGTTGTTGCTGGCTACCGTCGTGCTGTACCTGATGTACAACTGGCTGGTAGGCGCCAGCCGCCTGCGTTTGAGTTAAGGAGAACGCCATGCTGAGCCCTTACATGTCACCCGTTGAACGGGTCTGGTTCTACAGCTTGCGCATTCTTTGCGGGCTGATCCTGTTGTTCCTGATTTTGCCGGTACTGGTGATTATTCCGTTGTCGTTCAACTCGGGTAGTTTTCTGGTGTATCCGCTGCAGGGGTTTTCGCTGCACTGGTATCAGGACTTCTTTGCTTCGGCGGAGTGGATGCGTGCCTTGAGAAACAGCGTGATCGTGGCTCCGGCGGCTACGGTGCTGGCGATGGTGTTCGGCACGCTGGCGGCGATTGGTTTGACCCGGGGTGACTTCCCCGGCAAGGCACTGGTCATGGCGCTGGTGATTTCGCCGATGGTGGTGCCGGTGGTGATTATTGGCGTGGCCAGTTATTTGTTCTTTGCCCCGTTGGGCCTGGGCAACAGCTACATCTCGCTGATCGTGGTACATGCGGTATTGGGTGTGCCGTTTGTGATCATTACCGTGTCGGCGACGTTGCAGGGCTTCAATCACAACCTGGTGCGTGCGGCGGCCAGCCTGGGGGCTTCGCCCTTGACGGCTTTTCGCCGGGTGACGTTGCCACTGATCGCGCCGGGGGTGATATCGGGTGCATTGTTTGCCTTCGCGACATCGTTTGATGAAGTGGTGGTGACGCTGTTTCTGGCCGGGCCCGAACAGGCGACCCTGCCACGGCAGATGTTCAGCGGCATCCGTGAAAACCTGAGCCCTACCATCGCAGCTGCGGCGACCCTGTTGATCGCCTTTTCGGTGGTGTTGTTGCTGACGCTGGAGTGGCTGCGCGGGCGCAGCGAGAAGTTGCGTACGGCCCAGCCCTAGACCCAGCAGGCATCCCATAAGGGGTAGTCGCCGATCCGCGTGGTCAATTGGGCGCGGATCGGGTTTTTGATGATGTAGCGGGCTGTTGCCTTCAGGTCTTCCTCCCGGCGCAATGCCCTGTCGTGATAGCCCTTTTGCCAAAGACGGGCTCTGGATTGAGCTGTCTGGTTAACGGCTACGCTGCTGCGCGACTTGATTCGGCACATCAGCTCACCCAGGGTTTTACGCCGTAGCTCTATCAGCCAGTGGCAATGGTCGGGCATGACCACCCAGGCGATTGAGTGGACGATACCTTCGTCATGAGCTTGCCTGAGTTGATTGACCAACAGGCGCCCTAGATAAAAGTCGCGAAAAATCGGGCGTCTTTGCTCAGTAACGGTGGTGAGCAGGTAGATGCGGCCGGGTTCGGAGTGGCGGCCTTTTAATAGTTGATTGCCGTTATGGATACGTGGCATTCCTTTGCCCTCGTTGTGGATGTCTGTACAAAACTAGCCATCAAACCTTGATGTGGCAGGTGTGTTTATTCGCAAGATATTGCTGGAAGGTCCTTCGGCCCTTATCGCAGCCTTCGGCAGCGGCTACATGGCCGCACAACCTTGTAGCCGCTGCCGAAGGCTGCGATCGGTCGCGAAGCGGCCGCAAGGCGGTGCGCGCTCCACGGCCAGCGGTATACAATGCGCGCCACCGTGTTTAGCCCACTAAAAGGTGCGTCATGCAGCCCTTCGCTATTGCCCCATCGATTCTATCCGCCGATTTCGCCCGTCTTGGCGAAGAAGTGGACAACGTACTCGCCGCGGGTGCTGACATCGTTCACTTCGATGTCATGGACAATCATTACGTACCCAACCTGACCATCGGCCCGATGGTTTGCGCAGCCTTGCGCAAGTACGGCATCACCGCTCCCATCGATGCGCATCTGATGGTCAGCCCGGTTGACCGCATCATCGGCGACTTTATCGAGGCCGGCGCGACCTACATCACGTTCCATCCCGAAGCGACCCAGCACATCGACCGCTCCCTGCAACTGATCCGCGAAGGCGGCTGCAAGGCAGGTCTGGTGTTCAACCCGGCTACCCCGCTGGATGTGCTCAAGTACGTGATGGACAAGGTCGACATGATCTTGCTGATGAGCGTCAACCCGGGTTTTGGCGGGCAAAAATTCATCCCGGGCACGCTGGACAAACTGCGTGAAGCCCGTGCGCTGATCGATGCTTCAGGTCGCGAAATCCGTCTGGAAATCGACGGCGGCGTGAACGTTGGCAACATCCGTGAAATTGCTGAAGCAGGTGCCGACACCTTCGTCGCCGGCTCCGCAATTTTCAACACGCCGAACTACGAAGAAGTCATTCAAAAAATGCGTGCCGAGCTTGCGTTGGCCCGCCCATGAGCCGTTTTGAGCAGCTACTTCAGGGGCAGTTGCCCAAGCTGGTGATGTTCGATCTGGATGGCACCCTGATTGACTCAGTACCGGATTTGGCTGACGCCGTGGAGACCATGCTGCTCAAGTTGGGTCGTCCCCCCGCCGGAATTGAAAACGTGCGGCTGTGGATCGGTAACGGCGCACCCATGCTGGTGCGTCGTGCCCTGGCCGGCAACATGGACGGCAGCGGCGTCGACGATGTCGAAGCCGAGCAGGCCCTGGAAATTTTCATGGAGGCTTACGATGGCGGCCATGTACACACCAAGGTTTATCCCGGCGTACGCGAAAGCCTCAAGTGGCTGCAAAAGCAGGGCGTTGAAATGGCCCTGATCACCAACAAGCCTGAGCGCTTTGTGGCGCCTTTGCTGGATGAGTTGAAGCTGGGGCGGTTTTTTCGCTGGATTATCGGTGGCGATACCCTGCCACAGAAAAAGCCCGACCCTGCCGCGCTGCTGTTTGTGATGAAAATGGCGGGTGCCACTCCCGCCCAGTCGATGTTCATCGGCGATTCACGCAATGATGTACTGGCGGCCAAGGCTGCCGGTGTGCGCTGCGTAGCCCTGAGCTATGGCTACAATCACGGTCGACCTATTGAAGAAGAATCACCGGATATGGTGATTGGCAACCTGCAAGAACTGATAGCCGGTTGCTTAGATTCTGCGCCTGAGATAACGTTGGGCAATTCTGATTCCCCCTCTCGAAGAGACTCTATCGTGGTGGTCACTCGCAAACTCTGGATGAAAGTTATCAAGGCCCTGGCCCGTTGGCGTTGGCGCGCCTGACTTGAATCTGGCCGCATAGCCGGCACGTTTGCACACCTGACCGTTTTACCCTCATGCCACGAGGCACCTCATGATCCGCGAAGAATTCCTGCGTTTGGCCGATGCCGGCTACAACCGTATCCCGCTTGCACGTGAAACCCTTGCCGACTTCGACACACCGCTGTCGATCTACCTGAAACTGGCCGACCAGCCCAATTCCTATTTGCTGGAATCAGTGCAGGGCGGTGAAAAGTGGGGGCGTTATTCGATCATTGGTTTGCCATGCCGCACGGTTTTGCGTGTGCATGATCACCAGGTCAGCGTGACCCATGATGGTGTCGAGATCGAGTCCTGCGTAGCTGAAGATCCACTGACCTTCGTTGAAGAATTCAAGGCTCGCTATAACGTGCCGACCATTGCCGGTTTGCCGCGTTTCAACGGTGGCCTGGTGGGCTATTTCGGTTATGACTGCGTGCGCTACGTGGAAAAGCGTCTGGGCAAGTGCCCGAACCCTGATCCACTGGGCGTGCCGGACATTCTGCTGATGGTGTCGGACGCTGTTGTAGTCTTCGATAACCTGGCCGGTAAGATGCACGCCATCGTGCTGGTTGATCCGTCTCAGCCTGAAGCCTATGAAGAAGGTCAGGCCCGGCTTGAGGCACTGCTCGAGCAGCTGCGTCAGCCGATTACCCCACGACGTGGCCTGGACTTCACTGCACAGCAAGCGGCTGATCCGGTATTCCGTTCCAGCTTCACGCAGAACGACTACGAAAAAGCCGTCGACACGATCAAGGACTACATCCTCGCAGGCGATTGCATGCAGGTGGTGCCGTCGCAGCGCATGTCCATCGACTTCAAGGCCGCGCCGATCGATTTGTATCGCGCGCTGCGTTGTTTCAACCCGACGCCCTACATGTATTTCTTCAATTTTGGTGACTTCCACGTAGTGGGTAGCTCGCCGGAAGTGCTGGTGCGGGTCGAAGACAACCTGATCACCGTGCGCCCGATTGCCGGTACTCGCCCTCGTGGCGCCACCGAAGAGGCAGATCTGGCGCTCGAAGAAGACCTGCTCAGTGATGACAAGGAAATCGCTGAGCACTTGATGCTGATCGACCTGGGTCGTAACGACACGGGCCGTGTCTCTGAAATCGGCTCGGTCAAGCTGACCGAGAAGATGGTAATCGAGCGTTATTCCAACGTGATGCATATTGTGTCCAACGTGACGGGCCAACTGAAAAGCGGACTGACGGCGATGGACGCACTGCGGGCGATTCTGCCAGCGGGCACGTTGTCCGGCGCACCGAAAATCCGTGCCATGGAAATCATCGATGAGCTGGAACCGGTCAAGCGTGGCGTGTATGGCGGCGCGGTCGGTTATTTCGCCTGGAACGGCAATATGGACACGGCGATTGCCATCCGCACGGCTGTGATCAAGAACGGTGAGCTGCATGTACAGGCTGGCGGCGGCATTGTCGCTGACTCGGTCCCGGCCCTGGAGTGGGAAGAGACCCTGAACAAGCGTCGCGCAATGTTCCGTGCTGTGGCCCTGGCCGAGCAAACTCCGCGGGATTGACCCTGGTGGCATCCATTGTGGGAGCGAGCCTGCTCGCGAACAGCCTTCGCGAGCAGGCTCGCTCCCACAAAAACTGCAGTGTTTTTAGAAGTTCAAGCTAACCCCGATATTGGCTCCCTGCTGAGCCACGCCATCACTCTTCCTCACGTTATAAGCCGCCTGCAGCATAAGGTCGGCGGTCAGCCTGTGGCTGACCCCCAGACTGATGCGGTCAAGGTTGCTTTGCGGTGTGTAGCCTTCGAGCTTGAAACTGTTGCTGGGCAGGCTGTTGAGCGCAATGCTCAGGCGCTGAGTGGCATCCTGGAACTCATGCTCATGGGCGGCCTCGCCAAACACCCGGGTCTGCGCAGTGAACTGGTAGCTGGCGAGCAAGCCCGCGCCAAGACGACTTGAAACGAGTGTCTGCTCTTCGAAATTCAATGCGGTCGAGCGCCGTCCTTTTTCTTCATAGCGATTAACCTCTACTCGCGAGTAGTCGGCACTGATAAAAGGCGACAGATGCCACGGAGCCGAGGCCTGTGCGATGTCATAACCCAGGCGTGTGCTCAATGCCCGCAGGTGGCCGTCGGTTTGTCCTTTCTCCATGCCTTCGCTGGCGCCAAGGGCGAATTTTCGATTGAGGTCGTCGTAATCCAGTCTGCCCAGGGTCAGCGCGACATCACCCCACCAATGATTGTGTTGGTATTGCGCAAATACGCTGCCCAGATAGCTATTGAGTTTGTAGTCCGATTCGTGGGCGCCCGTTTCGAGGCGTTGCCGGTAAAGTCCGGTCGCAACGCCCAGTCGCCAGTGTTCATCCAGTCGATAGCTGGTGCCGATATTGACGTTAAAGCCTCTGCCATCAGCCCTGACAGAAGTGTTCTGCTCGTCAATATTCAAGCGTTGCCCACCCCCCGCGACGAACGCTCGCCATTGCCCGGCAGCTTGCCATTGACGGTTGTCGCTGCCCCACTGATTGCGCAGTTGGTCCTGGTGGGCGTTCAGCGTGCCTTGTGCCATCACGGGTAACAGCGTCACCTCCCACGGGGCGGCCAGCAATGAGTGGGCATAGTCGGCGATTAACCGTTGCCCTGCTTCGGTGGGGTGGACCGAGTCGTTGAACAACAGCCTGGACGGGTCGGGGGTTGGGCTGCTGATACCGTACTGCGGGTTTTCCGTGCATTCGTCACCGCTGAAGCAGGTGCCCACGAGGTTGTGCCCGGTGGCCAGGCCAAAACGGGAGGGATCGGAGACCGCTTCCCGGAACAGGAGCGGGATATTGAGGGGGATGACTTCGGCATCTATCTGGCTGAGTTGATGGGCCAGTTCGGTGTTGAACACCGCGCTGAGGTAGCTGCTGCCGGCCTGTGCAGGTGTGCCGTAAAGGGCCGGGGTCAGGCCCAAGTCAGGCAGTAGCCAGACCATGATGTAACGCGCCCCGGCCTGTTGCAGGGCGAAGGCGCTGTCTGACAGCCTTTGCGCGGCTTTTCCGGCCTCAGCGGGAGTTCTTACCCGCTCCTGAAGGAAGTCGTTACCGCCGCCAGAGATGAAATACAGCGCCTTGGGGTCAGCCTTGAAGCCGTTTTCCACAAGGTAGCCACGTTTGCTGCGCAGTACGTAGCCGCCGACGAAAGACCAGTCATCAGGCAAGGCGACCTTTGACTCGTTCGTGATGGATTTGAAAATCTGATCTGTTCGGTAGCCGCCGACCGCCCAGTTGTTGCCATCGGGCTCGCCTGTGAGAGCGTTGCCCGGCGATGTGGACGGCGCCAGATCGCCGCGTGCGATGCCCAGTTTTGCTCCCAGCAGCATCGGAGCTACTGCTGCGTAGGCTTCCTGCTTGTAGGTGGGGCCGGTGCGATTGGTGAAGCGCATGCCACTGCCAGTATCTGGATATTGCCCCGAGTCACTCAAGCTGTCGCCGAACACGATCATCGTGGAGTAGGGAGCAGGGGTCGCAAAGGCGCGTTCGCTAACGAAGGACAAAATGCATCCCGCCAGGGGGATGAGTAGTGAAAGTCTGCGCATGAGAGGGTCTTTTTTATTGTTGGGAGCGCGGACATTATCAAAACAATTAGTATTAAATGTTTCGTGATAAATAAAGACACAAAGTATTGTCCGTATGTTTTACCCCGTATTTGCTGCCCCGTGTTGCGCCTTCTGCGAGGCTACGTTACTGTGCCGGGACGTAGAAATGAGACCCTTCCTGTGTTGATCATCAGCAAACTCTTTATGCGAGTTGTTAAGGCCCACGGCCGTTGGCGTTGGCGCGCCTAATATTTCTCTGCCGGCCCCGCCGGACCTGCCCCCTGCGTTTTCTTGAATGGCTTCCCCTCGGTTGGTGTGCTCAAACCAGCAACTGAAACTGCGGGCATAGAGTTCTGAAAACAGTTTTGAATGTCAGTGAATTCAGAGGTTTAGCAACATGCTGCTGATGATCGATAATTACGACTCTTTTACTTACAACGTTGTGCAGTACCTCGGCGAGCTGGGTGCAGAGGTCAAGGTTGTACGCAACGATGAATTGACCGTGGCCCAGATCGAAGCGCTCAAGCCTGAGCGCATTGTGGTCTCGCCCGGCCCCTGCACGCCGAACGAGGCGGGTATTTCCCTCGAAGTCATCAAGCACTTTGCCGGCAAGCTGCCGATCCTGGGCGTATGCCTGGGCCATCAGTCCATCGGCCAGGCTTTCGGCGGTGATGTGGTGCGTGCCCGGCAAGTGATGCACGGCAAGACCAGCCCGGTTTATCACCTCGATACAGGGGTATTCCAGGGCCTGAACAATCCGCTGACCGTGACCCGCTACCACTCGCTGGTGGTCAAGCGTGAAACCTTGCCGGACTGTCTGGAACTCACCGCCTGGACTCAGCTTGAAGATGGCTCTGTGGACGAAATCATGGGCCTGCGCCACAAGACGCTGAACATCGAAGGGGTGCAATTTCACCCTGAATCGATCCTGACCGAACAAGGTCATGAATTGTTTGCCAACTTTCTTAAACAAACCGGCGGCACGCGCTAAGGACTTTTTATGGATATCAAGACTGCCCTGAGCCGTATCGTCGGTCATCTGGACCTGAGCACCGATGAAATGCGCGATGTGATGCGCGACATCATGACCGGTCAATGCACCGAGGCGCAGATTGGCGCGTTCATGATGGGCATGCGCATGAAGAGCGAAAGCATCGACGAGATCGTCGGTGCCGTCACTGTCATGCGCGAGCTGGCTGACAAGGTTGAACTCAAGACCCTCGATGGCGTGGTCGACATTGTGGGTACCGGTGGTGATGGCGCGAATATTTTCAACGTGTCGACGGCTTCGGCCCTGGTGATTGCCGCGGCGGGCTGCACGGTGGCCAAGCATGGCAACCGCGCTGTCTCGGGCAAAAGCGGCAGCGCCGACTTGCTGGAAGCGGCCGGTGTGTACCTGAACCTGACCCCGGTTCAAGTCGCCCGTTGCATCGACAGCGTGGGCATCGGTTTCATGTTTGCCCAGTGTCATCACGGCGCCATGAAACACGCGGCTATCCCGCGTCGCGACCTTGGCCTGCGAACCCTGTTCAATATGCTTGGCCCGCTTACGAATCCGGCCGGTGTGTTGCATCAAGTGGTCGGCGTGTTCAACCAGGCACTGTGCCGGCCATTGGCTGAAGTGTTGCAGCGCTTGGGCAGCAAGCACGTGTTGGTGGTGCATTCCCAGGACGGGCTGGATGAGTTCAGCCTGGCCGCGCCTACCTATGTTGCAGAGCTGAAGAACGGCGAAATCACCGAGTATTGGGTTCAGCCTGAAGACTTGGGGATCAAGAGCCAAAGCCTGTTCGGTCTGGTGGTCGACAGCCCGGAGCAGTCGCTGGAGCTGATTCGCGATGCGCTGGGTCGTCGCAAAACTGAAGCGGGCCAGAAAGCCGCTGAAATGATCGTACTCAATGCGGGCGCCGCCTTGTACGCCGCGGACCTTGCCTACACTCTCAAAGAGGGTGTGGAGTTGGCCCACGACGCGCTGCACACCGGATTGGCCCGTGAGAAGCTCGAAGAGCTGGGCGCATTTACCACGATTTTCAAGCAGGAGAATGAAGCATGAGTGTGCCAACCGTTCTGGAAAATATTCTGGCGCGCAAGGTTCAAGAGGTTGCCGAGCGTAGCGCGCGCGTGAGCCTGGCTGAACTTGAACGTCTGGCGGCTCAGGCCGATCCTGTCCGTGGCTTTGCCAGCGCCTTGCTGGCGCAGGCCAAGAAAAAGCAGCCTGCGGTGATTGCCGAAATCAAAAAGGCATCGCCGAGCAAAGGTGTGATTCGCGAGCACTTCGTCCCTGCCGAAATTGCCAAAAGTTACCAGTCGGGCGGCGCGACGTGCCTGTCCGTGCTGACCGACATCGATTACTTCCAGGGCGCTGATGCGTACCTGCAACAGGCACGTGCTGCCTGTACCTTGCCGGTGATTCGCAAGGATTTCATGATCGATCCGTATCAAATCGTCGAAGCCCGTGCCTTGGGCGCCGATTGCGTGCTGTTGATCGTGTCCGCCCTGGACGACGTGAAAATGGCCGAGCTGGCAGCTGTCGCCAAAAGCGTCGGGCTGGATGTGCTGGTAGAAGTGCATGATGGCGATGAACTTGAGCGCGCACTGAAAACTCTCGACACGCCGCTGGTGGGTATCAACAACCGCAACCTGCACACGTTTGAAGTCAGCCTGGAAACCACACTGGATTTGTTGCCACGTGTGCCGCGTGACCGTCTGGTGATCACCGAGAGCGGAATCCTTAACCGTGCCGATGTTGAACTGATGGAAATCAGCGAAGTGTATTCGTTCCTGGTTGGCGAGGCCTTCATGCGCGCCGAGAACCCGGGTAATGAATTGCAGCGCTTGTTCTTCCCGGAGCGGGCTTTACAGGTAACCGGTTCGACGCTGGACTGACCCGCAAAACTACCTGTGGGAGCGAGCCTGCTCGCGATTGCATCACCGTATTGACCTGATAGACCGCGGCGCCTGCATCGCGAGCAGGCTCGCTTCCACAGTCATTGTTGTTCTGCACTCGAAAGGATTCGCATGCCTCTGATCCAACACCTCACCGTCGAAGCTGGCCTTAAGGCCGAGCAGGATTTGCTGGCCTCGGTTTGTGCCGGTGAAATGGAAGCGGGGGTGTTGTTTTGGCAACCCACGGATCGGGCCTTGGTCATGCCGCGGCGCTTGAGCCGTTTACCGGGCTTTGATCAGGCCAGCGTCGAGCTCGCAGCCAGCGGCTGGCCGATCCTGTTGCGTGAAACGGGCGGCGAGCCTGTTCCTCAGTCGGCCTCGACAATCAACATCGCTCTGGTCTACGCACCTTTGCGCAGTGAAGGCGATCACGGACGTATCGAAACTGCGTACCGGCGCTTGTGCGAGCCTATTTGTGATTTGCTGACACAGTTGGGCGGAGCGGCATCGTTGGGGGAGGTTGAAGGCGCATTTTGTGATGGTCGTTTCAACGTCAATCTAAACGCACGGAAACTGGTGGGCACCGCTCAGCGCTGGCGCCAGAGCCAAGGCGGGCAGCGACCTGTCGGCTTGGTACACGGTGCGTTACTGGTAGAAGACGAGCGTGAGTCGATGGTGGCCGCGGTTAACCGCTTCAATCAGTTGTGTGAACTGGAGCAGCGCTGCCGGGCCGACAGCCATATTGCGTTGCATGAAGTGTTTGCGGCGCCCGACTTCTTTGAGCGCTTGAGTGCCAGTTATCAACAGATCCTGGCGCCCTTGCTAAAGCCTTAACGTGTTCCGAATACCACCATGGTCTTGCCTTTGACGTTTACCAGGTTCTGTTCTTCAAGCCCCTTGAGTACGCGTCCGACCATCTCCCGCGAACAGCCAACGATCCTGCCGATTTCCTGACGGGTGATTTTTATTTGCATGCCGTCCGGATGAGTCATGGCATCGGGTTGCTTGCATAGCTCCAGCAGGCAACGAGCGACCCTTCCCGTGACATCAAAGAACGCCAGATCACCGACCTTGCGCGTAGTGTTGCGCAGGCGCTGTGCTATTTGGCCACTTAGCGCGTAAAGGATCTCAGGTTCTTGCTGAGTATATTCTCTGAATTTTTGATAGTTGATCTCTGCAACTTCGCACTCGGTCTTGGCCCGAACCCATGCACTGCGTGTCTGCTCCTGCCCCGCTTGTTCAAACAGGCCCAACTCGCCGATAAAGTCTCCGGAGTTGAGGTAGGCGATGATCATTTCGCGACCTTCCTCGTCCTCAATCAAAACTGTTACCGAGCCTTTGATAATGAAGAACAGGGTGTGCGAGGACTCGCCGGCGCAGATGATATTGCTCTTGGCCGGGTAGCGCTTGCGCTGGCAATGAGTCAAAAATTTGTCGAGGTTCTTAATCTTTGGTATGGGAGTAAGGGCAACCATGGTTGTATCCCGAAAGCTTGCACAGTAAGGGGTTGGATCTATTTTTATATAGAGCGCTTGCTGGCAGGCGCCAGCGATTTGGCGCCAGCTTACCAGACAGGTTCTACGGGGTTTGTAGAATTTTCTGGGCGTGCTGTTAGAGAAACGCTTCAGTGCAGCGAGTTATCGATTTCGGACCCTGTGCTAAGCTGGCGCCCCTTTTAAAACACTGGAGTCTGGGCGATGAAGGCACGCATTCAATGGGCTGGTGAAGCCATGTTTCTAGGCGAATCAGGCAGTGGTCACGTTGTTGTGATGGATGGCCCGCCTGAAAGTGGCGGTCGCAATCTGGGTGTACGCCCGATGGAAATGCTGTTGCTGGGGCTCGGTGGTTGCAGCAACTTTGACGTTGTCAGCATCCTGAAGAAGTCGCGTCAGGCAGTTGAGAGCTGCGAAGCCTTTCTGGAAGCCGAGCGCGCCACTGAAGATCCAAAGGTATTCACCAAGATCCACCTGCACTTTGTGGTCAAGGGCCGCGGTCTGAAAGAAGCCCAGGTCAAACGTGCCATCGAGCTGTCGGCCGAGAAGTATTGCTCGGCGTCGATCATGCTGGGCGCAGCAGGTGTGGTCATCAGTCATGACTATGAAATTGTTGAGTTGGCGTGAGTGGACATTCAATTTTCATAAATGCGATGCAGACTCTGGCGGACAGTCGCTGACGTCTGCATAATGCGCCACTTTTTTCAGGGTAGTGGCGGGGGTAATTCCCGGCCGCATGTCCGAACAGATAACCAAAATCGCCATCGCGAAGAGGTGTTAACCGTCCTACGCAGGTGCGTCCTACGCACTTGACGGGCATGCTGGATCACGCGGCCGAGCCGCATCGACATAGAGAGTTTTATAACGGTGAAAAGCAAACTCAAGCTCCACGGGTTCAATAACCTGACAAAGACCTTGAGCTTCAACATCTATGACATCTGTTATGCGGAAACCCCGCAAGACCAGCAGGCATACGTTGAGTACATCAATCAAGAGTACGACGCAGAACGCCTGACGCAGATCCTTACAGATGTGGTTGATATCATTGGTGCCAACATCCTGAACATCGCCCGTCAGGATTACGATCCCCAAGGTGCCAGTGTGACTATTCTGATTTCCGAGCAGCCGGTGATTCCTACCGAAAGCCAGATCGAAGAGTCCCCAGGTCCGCTGCCCGAGACCATCCTGGCTCATCTCGACAAAAGTCATATCACGGTTCATACCTATCCGGAGATTCACCCGGTGGACGGTATTGCAACATTCCGCGTGGATATTGATGTGTCGACATGCGGCGTTATTTCACCGCTTAAAGCTCTCAACTATCTGATCCATCAGTTTGATTCGGATATCGTGACTGTCGACTACCGCGTACGTGGGTTCACCCGTGACGTGGAAGGTAAAAAGCACTTTATCGATCACGAGATCAATTCGATCCAGAACTACCTCTCCGAAGACACCCGCGACGGTTACCAGATGACCGACGTGAATGTGTATCAAGAGAACCTGTTCCACACCAAGATGCTGCTCAAGGAGTTCGAACTGGATAACTACCTGTTCGGCGATGCGACCAGCAATCTGTCGGTTGAACAGCGCGCACAGGTCACTGAGCGTGTGAAGCACGAAATGCTGGAGATTTTCTACGCTCGCAACATGGCGTAAATTTTCGGCAACAAAAAAGGCGGCTAACCGAGAGGTAGCCGCCTTTTTTATGGCCTGTGTCAGATGCGGTACGTGCTTTTGGTCATGACCTTGGCCATCAGGCTCATGCCGAACTTGACCGGGGCAGGGAAGCGGTAGCCGCCAGCATTAAGGGCTGACTCGGCATGCAGCTCCTCGTCGATGCGCATTTGCTCAAGAATCGCCCGCGACTTTTCATCGTCAGCCGGCAGTTGTTCAAGATGCTCGTTCAGATGCTTGCATACCTGATCTTCGGTCGCGGCCACGAACCCCAGGCTGACCTTGTCGCTAATCAGCCCCGCTGCGGCACCGATCCCGAAGGACAGGCCGTAAAACAACGGGTTCAGGACGCTGGGATGGCTACCCAATTGGCGGATACGCTGTTCGCACCACGCCAGGTGGTCGATTTCTTCTTCCGCGGCATGTTCCATGGCTTCGCGTGTGTGCGGCAGCTTGGCGGTCAAGGCCTGGCCTTGATACAAGGCTTGTGCGCAGACTTCGCCGGTATGGTTGATACGCATCAGCCCGGCAACATGGCGGGTAGCCTTTGGGTCCAGCTGGGTCTCGGGCTTGACGATGGCCGGCGATGGGCGATGGGGCTGGCCGCTGAACGGCAGCAAGGTGCGCAAGGCGGTATCGGCCTGTAACAGAAGACGGTCAATCGGCGAGTAGTGACGTTGGGTAGTCATGCTTACCTCCGGAAAAAATCACGGGGGCCAGTTTACCCCAATCGGGCGGGCGGGGTTTGCGTTGGATCATCTGTGAGCGTGGGAGCGATGGCTCCCACGGGGGATCTGATTGCCAATCAGCCCGGAGGCCAGTTCATCTGGCGCTGACCCAGCACGTGCATATGAATGTGGTAGACCGTTTGGCCGCCCTTTTCATTACAGTTCATCACCACGCGGAAACCGTCGTCGCAGCCCAGTTCTTTGGCAAGACGTTGCGCAGTGAACAGGATGTGGCCGGCCAGCGGTTTGTCTTCTTCGGTCAAATCGTTAAGCGTGCGGATCGGCTTTTTCGGAATGACCAGAAAGTGGATCGGTGCTTGTGGGGCGATATCGTGAAACGCGAGCACTTGATCATCTTCATAGATGATCTTGGCGGGTATTTCACGGTTGATGATCTTGGTGAACAGAGTATCCAAAGCTGTGTCTCCGTGAGTGAAGTCCGGTTTGAGTGTACTCAGGGCAGTGAGTTACGCCCAGCCTCGTTAACGAGGGCAGTAGGATTTGTTAACCGAAGCGGCTATTTTTCGCGTCATCCAGCGCGAAAGCATTCGCGGGATGCGGGTTATCCATCGATTGCGTCGCCCCGGAATGATGATCGCCTTGTTTTTATCCAGCGCGCGCACGGTATAGAGCGCAACTTCTTCGGGGGTCATGGCGCTGGCGCTTTGCTTGATGGCGTCGGTGTTCATTTTGGCTGCATCAAAAAAGCGGGTCCGGGTGATGCCGGGGCACAGTACCGAGACCTTGATACCGGTCTTCTTTACTTCTTCGCGCAAACCTTCGGAAAAGTGCAGGACATACGCTTTACTGGCGAAGTAGGTGCTCAGCCATGGCCCGGGCTGAAAGGCTGCGATCGAGGAGACATTGAGGATCTGACCGCCGCCCTGAACCGCCATCATGTTGCCGATGGCATGGCACAAACGGGTGAGCGCCAGAACGTTGAGTTCGATCAGGTCTTGTTCCGCGCTCCAGTCGTGGGCCAAGAAGGGGCCGCAGGTGCCGATGCCCGCGCAATTGACCAGCAAGTCGATCTGACGATCGCCTTCCTCAAGCTCCAGCAGAAAGCCGGACAGACGCAAGGGCTCGCCCAGGTCACAGGCGCGGAACAGCACTTCGACACCAAAACGCTGGGTCAGCTCTAGCGCGATGGTTTCCAGCGCATCCCGCTGGCGGGCCACCAAAATCAAACTGCGCCCGCGTCGGGCAAGGGCCTCAGCCAGGGCCAGACCAATGCCGCTGGAAGCGCCAGTGATTAAAGCGTAACGGGTCATGCTGTTCTCCATTGCAACGGTACAGTCCGGTGACAATGATGTCCCTGGCGTTAACGCGTTCATTTAGACGGGCAGTCTACAGGCTGTTGCCGTTGGCTGCGTTGATCAACGCAGTCAGGAGGCCCAAAGCAAATACAGCGATCATTGCGCAGATGCTCAGCCCAAACAAAAAGATGGTGATCGAGGCCAGTATGTTGACTGCACGGCTGTTCGGCGGTGGCGGCGGGCCGTACTTGTTGGGGCCGGGTGTGCCGGGCATTAACAGCATCATGAGGGACAGGACCAGATTGGCCACGGGTACCAAGTGCAGCAACAGCATCCATGCCGACCAGTTGAGGTCATGCAGGCGCTGGGCACTTATTCGCAGGCTGACAATGAAATAGACAAGGGTGAGCGTTGCGCCACAGGTGATGCCAAGCGTGGGGGAAACCTTGACGGCGAGCAGAACCAGAAGTGCGGTCACCGAGGCGATGAGCGTGACGACCATGCTCCAGGCCAGCAGCCGTAAGCGCCCGATTCGGCCGCTAAACCCGACTGGCTCCAGCGGCCCGTAGTTTTCTTGAGGTGTTTTGTCCAGGCTAAGCTCGGGCATAGGGCTTCCTTGTCCGCAGATGTTTAAAAAAGCCCGCCGAAAAAGGCGGGCTTCGCAGTATCAGTGATGAGGCCAATACGCAGAAAGCCCGGAGGCGAGGCTTTGCGCTTTTCGGTACTCCTCGTCCAGGCGTGCGATCAATTGGTCTGTTGTCGGCAGGTCGTGAATGCCCCCTACACCTTGACCGGCAGACCACACCGTTTTCCAGGCTTTGGCTTCATCTGTCAGCGGCTTGAGCTTGGTTTCACCTTTACCTTGAAGTGCGTCGAGGTCGAAGCCCGCGTTTTCAAGGCTCTGGCGCATGAAGCTGGCGGGCACGCCCGAGACTGCCGGGGTGTGGATGATATCGGCGGCGCGCGATGCCAGCAGCATGTCTTTATAAGCGTCAGGAGCATGGCTCTCTTGGGTCGCAATAAAACGTGTGCCGAGATAGGCAAGGTCTGCGCCCAGAATTTGAGCTGCCAAAATTTCGTGGCCGTGATTCAGGCAGCCGGACAGGAGCACGGTCTTGTTGAAGAACTGACGGATTTCGGCCAGCAGTGCAAAGGGGCTCCAGGTGCCTGCATGGCCACCGGCGCCTGCGGCAACGGCAATCAGGCCATCGACACCGGCTTGTGCAGCTTTTTCAGCATGGCGTCGGGTGGTGACATCGTGGAACACCAGGCCGCCATAGCTGTGTACGGCATCAACCACTTCTTTGACTGCGCCCAGGCTGGTGATGACGATGGGTACCTTGTGTTCTATGCAGATCGCCAGGTCAGCCTGCAGCCGTGGATTGCTGTTATGCACAATCAGGTTCACGGCGTAGGGCGCGGGGTTATCCAGAATGGCGAGCCCGGCTTCTATTTCTTCAAGCCATGCCTTGAAACCACTGCTCTCGCGTTGGTTGAGCGCTGGGAAGCTTCCCACGACCCCGTTACGGCAGCAGGCCAGAACGAGCTGAGGGTTGGATATCAGAAACATGGGCGCTGCCACTACCGGCAGGCGCAAGCGTTGTTCAAGCAGGGCAGGCAGTGACATTGGATAACCTCGGATCGTCAGGAAGTGAGTTTAAAACGGTTTGACCACGGCCAGAATTACGATCGCCAGCAGAAATACGACCGGCACTTCGTTGAACCAGCGGTAGAACACATGTGTGCGCTTGTTTTCGCCACGGGCAAAGCGTTTTACCTGTGCGCCGCACATGTGGTGATAGCCGATCAACAGGACTACCAGAGTCAACTTGACGTGCATCCAGCCCTGGCTGAAGTAGCCGCTTGGGTTGAGGCTGATCAGCCAGCCACCGAAGATCAGGGTCGCGATCATTGCCGGGCCCATGATGCCGCGATACAGCTTGCGCTCCATGATGCTGAATCGTTCTTTACTGACGGCATCCTCGCTTTGTGCGTGGTAAACAAAGAGGCGAGGCAAGTAAAAAAGGCCAGCAAACCAGCAGACGATGCTGATGATGTGGAAGGCTTTGAGCCATAGATAAAGCATTTTTAGTTATTCCCAGGTTCACGGTAGATCAAATAGTAGTAGTAGAGCGCCTGCGAGTCACCTTGGCGGTTGTCGCAGAGGCGTGGTGTCCCTATTATCGAGGGCTTTCCAGTGGGTTCGTTGAGGGCAGGTTATGGTCAAGGTCGGTATTGTCGGCGGCACGGGTTACACCGGGGTCGAATTGCTGCGTTTGCTGGCACAGCATCCGCAGGCTGAAGTGGTTGTCATTACTTCGCGATCCGAGGCTGGCCTGCCAGTGGCCGATATGTATCCCAACCTGCGCGGTCACTACGATGGCCTGGCCTTCAGCGTGCCTGATACCCAGGCATTGGCTGCTTGCGATGTGGTGTTCTTTGCCACACCCCATGGCGTAGCCCATGCACTGGCCGGTGAGCTGCTGGATGCAGGCACCAAGGTGATCGATCTCTCAGCCGATTTCCGGTTGCAGGACGCTGATGAGTGGGCCAAGTGGTACGGCCAGCCCCATGGTGCGCCGGAGCTGCTGGACGAAGCGGTATACGGCCTGCCGGAAGTCAATCGCGAGCAGATTAAACAGGCGCGCCTGATCGCGGTACCGGGTTGCTATCCAACCGCAACACAATTGGGTTTCCTGCCTCTGCTGGAAGCTGGATTGGCGGACACGTCGTTGCTGATAGCTGACTGCAAGTCGGGCGTAAGCGGTGCTGGCCGTGGCGCAAGCGTAGGTTCGCTATACGCAGAAACGTCCGAAAGCATGAAGGCGTACGCGGTTAAAGGTCATCGCCATTTACCAGAAATTCGCCAGGGGCTGCGTCGTGCTGCTGGTAAAGATGTGGGCCTGACCTTCGTCCCGCATTTGACGCCGATGATTCGCGGCATCCACTCCACGCTGTACGCCACCGTGGTCGATCGCTCCGTAGACCTGCAGGCACTGTTCGAAAAGCGTTATGCCAACGAGCCGTTTGTTGATGTGATGCCTGCAGGCAGTCACCCGGAAACCCGCAGTGTGCGCGGTGCCAACGTATGCCGTATTGCGGTGCACCGCCCACAGGACGGGGATCTGGTAGTGGTGTTGTCGGTGATCGATAATTTGGTCAAGGGCGCTTCTGGGCAGGCGGTTCAAAACATGAATATTTTGTTTGGCCTGGATGAGCGTTTGGGCTTGTCCCACGCGGGAATGCTGCCTTAACGGCAGTTCCCCGTTTCAAGCGGCAGGCCAGTGGCGTGCCGCTGCTACTTATGAATAGTTGACCGCTTTTCTAGGAGAAGCGGATAATGCGCGTCATCACGCATTATGGCGGCATAGCGCCGGGAGATAGTCAGCATGAGCGTCGAATCCTTCACCCCCATGGCTTTGCAATTCACCGAAGGTGCTGCGCACAAGGTGAAGAGCCTGGTCGATGAAGAGGGTAATGATCGTTTGAAGTTGCGCGTTTTCGTTACGGGCGGCGGTTGTTCCGGTTTTCAGTATGGTTTCACCTTCGATGAAGAAGTGGCCGATGACGACACCATTGTGGAGCGCGAAGGCGTTAGCCTGGTGGTCGATCCAATGAGCTTCCAATACCTGGCAGGAGCCGAGGTGGATTATCAGGAAGGTCTGGAAGGCTCGCGCTTTGTGATCAAGAACCCGAATGCCACCACAACGTGTGGTTGCGGATCGTCGTTCTCGATTTGATTGCGTCGTACAGGCTTTAAACTCAACGCCGCGTCGAATCGCGGCGTTTTGCTGTCCGGGTTTTGTCGGGCAGGATCAGGCGGGGTAGATGGCGCCCAATATACGCAGGCCGCGTGCGCCTGTGACGCTCGGGCGGTTGGTGGGGATGTTTTCCAGGCAGCAGTGCGCCAGCCATGCAAAGGCCATTGCCTCGACCCAGTCGGGGTCAACACCTTTGGCTTGGGTGCTGCTTACTTGGGCGGGAGCCAGCAAGTCTGCCAGTCGGGCCATCAATGCAGCATTGTGTGCTCCGCCGCCGCATACCAGCAGTTCGTCAGTGTTCGGCTGAGCGGCGCGCAGTGACTCTACGATGGTCTGTGCGGTAAGTTCCAGCAGGGTTGCCTGGACATCTTCGGCCGGGAAGGTCGGTAGGTTGAACAGATGCTGTTTTAGCCATGCCAGGTTGAACACCTCGCGCCCGGTGCTTTTCGGGCCTTTGGTCTGGAAGAAGGGATCGCTGAGCAGGGAATTGAGCAGCAGTGGCTCAACCTTGCCGCTGGCAGCCCACTGCCCGTTGCGGTCATACAGTTCGCCGCGTTGCTCTTGTATCCAGGCATCTAGTAAGACATTCCCTGGGCCGCAGTCGAATCCTGCAACGGGAGCATTAGGAGTTATCAGGCTTAGATTGCTGAATCCGCCTACGTTCAGCACGGCCCTGTCCCCGACTTCACCCGTAAACAAGGCCTCGTGGAAAGCTGGAACCAGTGGCGCACCCTGGCCACCGGCGGCCACATCGCGACGACGAAAATCACCTACGACACAAATATTGGTCAGCTCGGCCAACAGTGCCGGGTTCCCGATCTGTACGGTAAAGCCTCGGGCTGGCTCGTGCCGTATGGTCTGGCCATGACTGCCGATCGCCCGGATATCTGTGGGGGAGAGTTGTTGCTGAGCAAGGAGTGCGTTGACGCCCTGTGCGGCCAGCTCGACCCAGTGGTTCTCGGCGATTGCGCTGCGGGCCACTTCGTCATGGCCGCTGGCGCACAATCCCAGGAGCTCGCTACGCAGCGCTTCCGGCATCGGGATGTAATGGGTAGCGAGCAGGGTGATGCCAGGCTCGAGCGCTATAAGGGCAATGTCCATGCCGTCCAGGCTGGTACCGGACATCACACCTATATAGAGGGCCATTGCTTAGCGCTTGCTCGAGGCCAGGAGGGTGGCCTTTTCCTGGTTCATGCGAGCCATCAGTGGCTGGCTTTGCTGCAGGAAGCGGGTGCGTTCAGCTTTGGCAATCGGATCGGACATAGGCAGCTTTTGGCCCAGCGGATCAACGTGTACGCCATTGACCTGGAACTCGTAGTGCAGATGCGGGCCGGTCGAAAGGCCGGTTGTGCCGATGTAGCCAATTACTTGGCCCTGCTTGACCGAGCCGCCGGTCTTGACGCCTTTGGCGAAGCCCTGCATGTGACCGTAAAGCGTGCGGTAGGTGTTGCCGTGCTGAATGATTACGGTGTTGCCGTAGCCGCCACGGCGACCAGCCAGCAGTACTTTTCCGTCGCCGGTGGCTTTGATTGGAGTGCCGCGGGGGGCTGCGTAATCCACGCCTTTGTGAGCGCGGATCTTGTTCAGAATCGGATGCTTGCGACCTGAAGAAAAGCGCGAGCTGATGCGGGCAAAGTCTACCGGGGTGCGGATGAAAGCCTTTCGCATGCTGTTGCCGTCAGCGGTGTAGTAATTGCTGTTGCCTTGCTTGTTGGTGTAGCGAACGGCGGTGAAGGTTTTACCGCGGTTGGTGAAGCGCGCAGAGAGAATGTTGCCAGTGCCTACGGTTTTGCCGTTGATCACTTTCTGCTCATAGATCACTTCGAACTGGTCGCCTGGTCGGATGTCCTGAGCGAAGTCGATGTCGTAGCCAAATACCTTGGCCATATCCATCGTCGTGCTGTGAGGCAGGCCTGCGCGCTGGCCAGAGACGGACAGCGAGCTGCTGATTACGCCATGGGCGTACGCAGTGCGCATGGTCGGTTGTGTGGTGACCCGGCGAAAGGTATAGCCCTTGGCGCTTTTATTGAGGGTTATGGTCTCAAGATCGTTGACCTGACTATGCAGTTTGTTCAGCTGCAAGCCGTCGGGGCTCATCTCAAACTCGAGCTTTTGGCCATGCTTGAGCTGGCTGAATTGCTTGGCTTGCTTGTCGCTGGCCAGTACTTCATGCACGGAGGTAGGTGGCAGGCCAACCTTCTGGAACAAGGTTGAGAGCGTGTCGCCCTTGCTCACGATCACTTCGCGATGGGTAGGTGCGGCTGGTACGTCAGGTTCGACTTTGGCAGTGGCAACCGGTGCGTTGTCCTGCTGTTCAATCTGGGCAAATGGCGATGGATTCGCTTCATTTGTGGCTTGAACGAGCTCGGCAGCGTCTTGATCTTGTGTCAGTTGTTCAGCGGGTGTTTCCAGCTCCAGATTTAGAGTTGTTCTTTTGGCTTCTACTTCGCTGGAGGGAAATACCAGCAAGGCCAAGCTTAAGAGAGCGGCGATACCACTTGCGGCGAGCAGGTGGGTCTTCGGATAAAGCGGTGGCGCTTTAGGCGGTTGACTGGTCATAGATGATTTTGACTTTGAGATAAAGGATGAATTGGAAAAGATGACTGGCACAATGAATATGAAATAACTGTATAAAATATAACCAAATCGCCCTTGAAGCAAGTCCGCGAGCTGTTCGCGCGCGGATAGTCGGCCGTATGCCGGCCAGAACTTGTAATTAGTCTCTGATCTTGTATGGTTGGTTCCCTTTGAATTTGAGCCTTACGGGTCTGATATGAAGTCGGTTGAAGAGCAGCTAGCGCTAATCAAGCGTGGTGCCGAAGAGGTACTGGTCGAGTCTGAATTGGTCGAGAAACTCAAGCGCGGTCAGCCGTTGCGTATTAAGGCCGGATTCGACCCTACGGCGCCTGATTTGCACTTGGGTCATACCGTACTCATTAATAAGCTGCGCCAGTTCCAGGAATTGGGTCATCAGGTGATCTTCCTTATCGGTGATTTCACCGGGATGATTGGTGACCCGAGTGGCAAAAGTGCGACGCGTCCACCGCTGACGCGTGAGCAGGTGCTTGAGAACGCTGAAACCTATAAGACTCAGGTTTTCAAGATTCTTGATCCGGCTAAAACCGAGGTGGCATTCAACTCTACCTGGATGGATCAGATGGGGCCTGCCGACTTCATTCGTCTGACGTCCCAATACACCGTTGCTCGCATGCTTGAGCGCGATGACTTTGATAAGCGCTACACCACGAATCAGCCGATCGCGATCCATGAGTTTCTTTACCCGCTGGTGCAGGGGTATGACTCGGTTGCATTGAGGGCGGATGTTGAGCTGGGCGGTACTGACCAGAAGTTCAACTTGCTGATGGGGCGCGAGCTGCAGCGCGGCTACGGTCAGGAGCCCCAGTGCATTTTGACCATGCCTTTGCTTGAAGGGCTGGATGGCGTCAAGAAGATGTCCAAGTCTCTGGGTAACTATGTTGGTATCCAGGAAGCGCCGGGGGTGATGTACAGCAAGCTGGTGTCTATTCCTGATGCGTTGATGTGGCGTTACTTCGAGCTGCTTAGCTTCCGCTCGATGGAAGAGATCAGCGCCTTCAAAGCTGAAGTCGAGGCGGGGGCTAACCCGCGCGATATCAAGATCAAGCTGGCTGAAGAGATTGTGGCCCGATTCCATGGTGAAGAAGCAGCAGCCAATGCTCATCGTGGCGCCGGTAACCGGATGAAGGATGGCGAGTTGCCTGATGATCTTCCCGAAGTCGAATTGACTGCTACCGAGGATATGCCGATTGCAGCTGTCCTTAATAAGGCTGGCCTGGTGAAGAACTCGGCGGTAGCGCGAGACCTGCTTGGGTCGGGTGGTGTGCGTATAGATGGTGAGGTGGTTGATCGCACCTATATATATGCACTTGGCTCGACCCATGTTTGCCAGGCTGGCAAGAAGGCTTTTGCACGGATTACGCTAAAAGCTGAATAAACCGAGATTAGTGCTGGACGGCGCATTTTATTAGCCTATAATGCGCCCACTTCCGGCGAGATCGAAACGGAAAACTCCTTTAGTTTCAATGAGTTGGATCTGTTTTCGAGAGTGCCAGCTTCAAGTCATCGAAGCAGGAAATGAGGTGTTGACAGCAGCGTGTAACGCTGTAGAATTCGCCTCCCGCTAACGAGAGATCGAAAGCGCAAGTGGTTGATGTTGCAGGGGAAACTTTGAAAACATCTTAAAATAACCGCTTGACAGCAACAGAGGCTGCTGTAGAATACGCGCCTCGGTTCAGCGAAAGCTAAACCAACCGCTCTTTAACAACTGAATCAAGCAATTCGTGTGGGTGCTTGTGGAGTCAGACTGATAGTCAACAAGATTATCAGCATCACAAGTTACTCCGCGAGAAATCAAAGATGTAACCAACGATTGCTGAGCCAAGTTTAGGGTTTCTTAAAAACCCAAAGATGTTTGAACTGAAGAGTTTGATCATGGCTCAGATTGAACGCTGGCGGCAGGCCTAACACATGCAAGTCGAGCGGTAGAGAGGTGCTTGCACCTCTTGAGAGCGGCGGACGGGTGAGTAATATCTAGGAATCTGCCTGGTAGTGGGGGATAACGTTCGGAAACGGACGCTAATACCGCATACGTCCTACGGGAGAAAGCAGGGGACCTTCGGGCCTTGCGCTATCAGATGAGCCTAGATCGGATTAGCTAGTTGGTGAGGTAATGGCTCACCAAGGCTACGATCCGTAACTGGTCTGAGAGGATGATCAGTCACACTGGAACTGAGACACGGTCCAGACTCCTACGGGAGGCAGCAGTGGGGAATATTGGACAATGGGCGAAAGCCTGATCCAGCCATGCCGCGTGTGTGAAGAAGGTCTTCGGATTGTAAAGCACTTTAAGTTGGGAGGAAGGGCATTAACCTAATACGTTAGTGTCTTGACGTTACCGACAGAATAAGCACCGGCTAACTCTGTGCCAGCAGCCGCGGTAATACAGAGGGTGCAAGCGTTAATCGGAATTACTGGGCGTAAAGCGCGCGTAGGTGGTTTGTTAAGTTGAATGTGAAATCCCCGGGCTCAACCTGGGAACTGCATCCAAAACTGGCAAGCTAGAGTATGGTAGAGGGTAGTGGAATTTCCTGTGTAGCGGTGAAATGCGTAGATATAGGAAGGAACACCAGTGGCGAAGGCGACTACCTGGACTGATACTGACACTGAGGTGCGAAAGCGTGGGGAGCAAACAGGATTAGATACCCTGGTAGTCCACGCCGTAAACGATGTCAACTAGCCGTTGGGAGTCTTGAACTCTTAGTGGCGCAGCTAACGCATTAAGTTGACCGCCTGGGGAGTACGGCCGCAAGGTTAAAACTCAAATGAATTGACGGGGGCCCGCACAAGCGGTGGAGCATGTGGTTTAATTCGAAGCAACGCGAAGAACCTTACCAGGCCTTGACATCCAATGAACTTTCTAGAGATAGATTGGTGCCTTCGGGAACATTGAGACAGGTGCTGCATGGCTGTCGTCAGCTCGTGTCGTGAGATGTTGGGTTAAGTCCCGTAACGAGCGCAACCCTTGTCCTTAGTTACCAGCACGTAATGGTGGGCACTCTAAGGAGACTGCCGGTGACAAACCGGAGGAAGGTGGGGATGACGTCAAGTCATCATGGCCCTTACGGCCTGGGCTACACACGTGCTACAATGGTCGGTACAAAGGGTTGCCAAGCCGCGAGGTGGAGCTAATCCCATAAAACCGATCGTAGTCCGGATCGCAGTCTGCAACTCGACTGCGTGAAGTCGGAATCGCTAGTAATCGTGAATCAGAATGTCACGGTGAATACGTTCCCGGGCCTTGTACACACCGCCCGTCACACCATGGGAGTGGGTTGCACCAGAAGTAGCTAGTCTAACCTTCGGGAGGACGGTTACCACGGTGTGATTCATGACTGGGGTGAAGTCGTAACAAGGTAGCCGTAGGGGAACCTGCGGCTGGATCACCTCCTTAATCGACGACATCAGCTGCTCCATAAGTTCCCACACGAATTGCTTGATTCATTGAAGAAGACGATAGAAGCAGACCAAAATTGGGTCTGTAGCTCAGTTGGTTAGAGCGCACCCCTGATAAGGGTGAGGTCGGCAGTTCGAATCTGCCCAGACCCACCAATTTTGTGTAAAAAGCCTGTAGAAATATGGGGCCATAGCTCAGCTGGGAGAGCGCCTGCCTTGCACGCAGGAGGTCAACGGTTCGATCCCGTTTGGCTCCACCATAACCTGCTTCTGTGTCGTAAAGCTTAGAAATGAGCATTCCATCAAACGATGGTGAATGTTGATTTCTGATCTTTTGATTAGATCGTTCTTTAAAAATTTGGGTATGTAATAGAAAGTTAGACTGGATAACACTTTCACTGGTGTTTATTCAGGCTAAGGTAAAATTTGTGAACGTTCTTAATTGAACATGCGAATTTTCGGCGAATGTCGTCTTCATAGTATAACCAGATTGCTTGGGGTTATATGGTCAAGTGAAGAAGCGCATACGGTGGATGCCTTGGCAGTCAGAGGCGATGAAAGACGTGGTAGCCTGCGAAAAGCTTCGGGGAGTCGGCAAACAGACTTTGATCCGGAGATGTCTGAATGGGGGAACCCACCTAACATAAGTTAGGTATCTTAAGCTGAATACATAGGCTTAAGAAGCGAACCAGGGGAACTGAAACATCTAAGTACCCTGAGGAAAAGAAATCAACCGAGATTCCCTTAGTAGTGGCGAGCGAACGGGGACCAGCCCTTAAGCTGTATTGATGTTAGCGGAACGCTCTGGAAAGTGCGGCCATAGTGGGTGATAGCCCTGTACGCGAAAACATCTTTGCAGTGAAATCGAGTAGGACGGAGCACGAGAAACTTTGTCTGAATATGGGGGGACCATCCTCCAAGGCTAAATACTACTGACTGACCGATAGTGAACTAGTACCGTGAGGGAAAGGCGAAAAGAACCCCGGAGAGGGGAGTGAAATAGATCCTGAAACCGTATGCGTACAAGCAGTGGGAGCCTACTTTGTTGGGTGACTGCGTACCTTTTGTATAATGGGTCAGCGACTTATTTTCAGTGGCAAGCTTAACCGAATAGGGGAGGCGTAGCGAAAGCGAGTCTTAATAGGGCGTCTAGTCGCTGGGAATAGACCCGAAACCGGGCGATCTATCCATGGGCAGGTTGAAGGTTGGGTAACACTAACTGGAGGACCGAACCGACTACCGTTGAAAAGTTAGCGGATGACCTGTGGATCGGAGTGAAAGGCTAATCAAGCTCGGAGATAGCTGGTTCTCCTCGAAAGCTATTTAGGTAGCGCCTCATGTATCACTGTAGGGGGTAGAGCACTGTTTCGGCTAGGGGGCCATCCCGGCTTACCAAACCGATGCAAACTCCGAATACCTACAAGTGCCGAGCATGGGAGACACACGGCGGGTGCTAACGTCCGTCGTGAAAAGGGAAACAACCCAGACCGTCAGCTAAGGTCCCAAAGTTATGGTTAAGTGGGAAACGATGTGGGAAGGCTTAGACAGCTAGGAGGTTGGCTTAGAAGCAGCCACCCTTTAAAGAAAGCGTAATAGCTCACTAGTCGAGTCGGCCTGCGCGGAAGATTTAACGGGGCTCAAACCATACACCGAAGCTACGGGTATCACTTAGGTGATGCGGTAGAGGAGCGTTCTGTAAGCCTGTGAAGGTGAGTTGAGAAGCTTGCTGGAGGTATCAGAAGTGCGAATGCTGACATGAGTAACGATAATGGGTGTGAAAAACACCCACGCCGAAAGACCAAGGTTTCCTGCGCAACGTTAATCGACGCAGGGTTAGTCGGTCCCTAAGGCGAGGCTGAAAAGCGTAGTCGATGGAAAACAGGTTAATATTCCTGTACTTCTGGTTATTGCGATGGAGGGACGGAGAAGGCTAGGCCAGCTTGGCGTTGGTTGTCCAAGTTTAAGGTGGTAGGCTGGAATCTTAGGTAAATCCGGGATTCTAAGGCCGAGAGCTGATGACGAGTTGTCTTTTAGACAACGAAGTGGTTGATGCCATGCTTCCAAGAAAAGCTTCTAAGCTTCAGGTAACCAGGAACCGTACCCCAAACCGACACAGGTGGTTGGGTAGAGAATACCAAGGCGCTTGAGAGAACTCGGGTGAAGGAACTAGGCAAAATGGCACCGTAACTTCGGGAGAAGGTGCGCCGGTGAGGGTGAAGCATTTACTGCGTAAGCCCATGCCGGTCGAAGATACCAGGCCGCTGCGACTGTTTATTAAAAACACAGCACTCTGCAAACACGAAAGTGGACGTATAGGGTGTGACGCCTGCCCGGTGCCGGAAGGTTAATTGATGGGGTTAGCTAACGCGAAGCTCTTGATCGAAGCCCCGGTAAACGGCGGCCGTAACTATAACGGTCCTAAGGTAGCGAAATTCCTTGTCGGGTAAGTTCCGACCTGCACGAATGGCGTAACGATGGCGGCGCTGTCTCCACCCGAGACTCAGTGAAATTGAAATCGCTGTGAAGATGCAGTGTATCCGCGGCTAGACGGAAAGACCCCGTGAACCTTTACTATAGCTTTGCACTGGACTTTGAATTTGCTTGTGTAGGATAGGTGGGAGGCTTTGAAGTGTGAACGCCAGTTTGCATGGAGCCAACCTTGAAATACCACCCTGGCAACTTTGAGGTTCTAACTCAGGTCCGTTATCCGGATCGAGGACAGTGTATGGTGGGTAGTTTGACTGGGGCGGTCTCCTCCTAAAGAGTAACGGAGGAGTACGAAGGTGCGCTCAGACCGGTCGGAAATCGGTCGTAGAGTATAAAGGCAAAAGCGCGCTTGACTGCGAGACAGACACGTCGAGCAGGTACGAAAGTAGGTCTTAGTGATCCGGTGGTTCTGTATGGAAGGGCCATCGCTCAACGGATAAAAGGTACTCCGGGGATAACAGGCTGATACCGCCCAAGAGTTCATATCGACGGCGGTGTTTGGCACCTCGATGTCGGCTCATCACATCCTGGGGCTGAAGCCGGTCCCAAGGGTATGGCTGTTCGCCATTTAAAGTGGTACGCGAGCTGGGTTTAGAACGTCGTGAGACAGTTCGGTCCCTATCTGCCGTGGACGTTTGAGATTTGAGAGGGGCTGCTCCTAGTACGAGAGGACCGGAGTGGACGAACCTCTGGTGTTCCGGTTGTCACGCCAGTGGCATTGCCGGGTAGCTATGTTCGGGAAAGATAACCGCTGAAAGCATCTAAGCGGGAAACTTGCCTCAAGATGAGATCTCACTGGAACCTTGAGTTCCCTAAAGGGCCGTCGAAGACTACGACGTTGATAGGTTGGGTGTGTAAGCGCTGTGAGGCGTTGAGCTAACCAATACTAATTGCCCGTGAGGCTTGACCATATAACACCCAAGCAATTTGCGTCGAAGAGACCAGATTGCGGTGTGTGAAGACGATACAAACCGAAAGTTTGCGACTCACAAAACACCCTTCTATTACATACCCATTCGCTGGAGCGTAAACCGAAAGGTAAACGACCTGGCTACCGAATTTCTTGACGACCATAGAGCATTGGAACCACCTGATCCCATCCCGAACTCAGTAGTGAAACGATGCATCGCCGATGGTAGTGTGGGGTTTCCCCATGTGAGAGTAGGTCATCGTCAAGATTAAATTCCAAACCCCCTGTCTGCTAACGCAGACAGGGGGTTTGTTTTTGTGCCGAGAAAAGTTGCAGTGAGCAGTCGCTCGGGCTCTCAAGCGTTATTGCGCGCATGCTGTTACTTGTAGGGTTTCTATGCAATCGCTCTGCTCATAGCTATTATGCGTGCCTGATTGTGAGGCGATACTTGCATGCTGACGTTGTTGAAACTCCTTAAAGATGGTCGGTTCCATTCAGGGCAAGCGCTTGGAGCTGCGCTAGGTGTTAGTCGTAGCGCTGTCTGGAAGCAGCTCCAGCACCTGGAGTCTGATTTGAACCTGTCGATTCATAAAGTTCGTGGTCGCGGCTATCAACTTGCTGCACCGCTAGAGCTCCTTGAGCAGGATCAGTTGGATACCAGTCCTTGGCCTGTCTCTATTCATCACTCGTTAGACTCTACTAATGCCGAAGCTTTGCGCGCGATTGATCGTGGCGTAACAGCTCCCTTTGTCATCACGGCTGAGCGACAAACAGCAGGTCGTGGGCGTAGGGGGCGTAAGTGGGTCAGTCCATTCGCGGAGAATATTTACTACAGTCTCGTTCTCCGGATGGATGGGGGTATGCGTCAGCTCGAGGGGCTTAGCCTTGTGGTTGGCCTGGCGGTGTTGAGCGCGCTTAAAAATGTGGGTATCTCGGGAGCGGGCCTAAAATGGCCAAATGACGTGCTAGTAGGCAACAAAAAGATTGCTGGCATTTTGCTTGAGTTGGTTGGAGATCCGGCTGACGTTTGCCATGTCGTGCTTGGTATTGGTATCAACGTAAATATGCGTGTGGCCAGTGAGGTTGATCAGGCGTGGACATCTGTTTATTTAGAGTCTGGGTCTGCAATAAATCGTAATTTGCTGGTTTCGAAGCTCAACGACAGTTTGCTTGTGTATCTCAGGCGCCATGCAGCCGAAGGCTTCTCGGCAATACAGGCAGAGTGGGAGAAAAATCACTTGTGGCAGGGGCGTGAAGTATCTTTGATCGCTGGGGTGCACCAGGTGGATGGTACGGTCGTGGGTATTGATCAGCAGGGCGCGTTACGTATGAGTGTCAACGGCGAGGAGAAGGTGTTCAGTGGCGGCGAGCTTAGCCTGAGGTTGCGCCATGATTCTTGAGATGGACTGTGGTAACAGTTTTATCAAATGGCGCGCCCTTGATGCTGGGGTGGCTGTGAGTGGTGGAGTCGTTGATTCTGATGCGGGGCTTATCGCTGCAATTTTGGCCGTTCCAGCGTTGTGCATAACTCATTGCCGTTTGGTGAGTGTGAGAAGTGATGATGAAACGTCGAGCCTGGTGGCCTCTATTGTCACGACGTTTGGTGTTGATGTGCAATGTGCACAGCCTGCCAAGGCTGCGGCGGGGGTGAGTAACGGTTATGAAGAGTACGCCCGTTTGGGGCTCGATCGCTGGCTCGCGGTGGTTGGTGCTTTTGAGTTGTCGAGAAGTGCGTGTCTGGTGCTGGACTTCGGTACGGCGGTAACAGCGGACTTTGTTGCGGCCGATGGTCAGCATTTGGGTGGATTTATTTGCCCTGGGATGCCCCTGATGCGTGATCAATTGCGCACCCATACCCGTCGAATCAGATATGACGACTTGTCAGCCGAACAGGCATTGCTCCAGCGTACCCCGGGCCGGACAACGGTTGAGGCTGTGGAACGCGGATGCTTGTTGATGATGAGAGGGTTCGTTCTGACCCAGCTGGAACTGGCAAGAGAATACTGGGGGCAGGATTTCGAGGTTTTTCTCACCGGCGGTGACGCAGGCCAGGTGAAAGATATGTTGCCAGACGCGCGTCTGGTGCAAGACCTGGTGTTTGTTGGTTTGGCGGTCCTTTGTCCCCTTCCTTGAGGTATATATGCGTTGGCTGTTTCTGCTGCTAGTCGTTTTAAATATTTTCTACTACGTTTGGCATCAGCAAGAGGCGCCGCTCAGGGCTAAGGAAGTTGTTTCCTTGTCTTTGTACAAAGGTAGCCAGCAAGGCATACGCCTACTTCGTGAGGCGAGGCCTGCATTGATTGCTGGTGATGCCAGGGCTGGCCCTGCAGAGAGTGTGGAGTGTCTTTATATAGGCGGTTTGCCAAATGAGGATCAGTTGCGCAGCTTGCAGCGCAAGCTTTCTGACAACGCTATGCAGTCTGTACCGGTTGAAGTTGATCGGTCAGAGTTGGTGGGATATGTCCTTAAAGTCACTCCGCAAAGCAGCACTGCAGCGGGCGAAATTGTTTTGCAGGACCTCTCTAGTGAATTCAATGGCTTAAAATACAAAAAAATGAGCTGCGAGGGGTTGCAGCTACCCGATTCTTTGCATAGAATGGCGCCCGCTCCACAGTGAACACTAAACAGGTTACTAGGTGTGAAGCGAGTCAAGTTGCTAACTTCCTGATTTAATTGAAGAAAGTGGTTGACATAAGGTTAGAATGATGTAGAATTCTGCCTAGCTCAGGAGGGGTTCCCGAGCGGCCAAAGGGATCAGACTGTAAATCTGACGTCTACGACTTCGAAGGTTCGAATCCTTCCCCCTCCACCATATTTAAGCTAGAGCAGCATGATTTGCGGGTGTAGTTTAGTGGTAGAACCTCAGCCTTCCAAGCTGATGATGCGGGTTCGATTCCCGCCACCCGCTCCAGTCTTGCTGTTTTCGCAACATGTTTTGCTCTTGTAGCTCAGTTGGTAGAGCACACCCTTGGTAAGGGTGAGGTCAGCGGTTCAAATCCGCTCAAGAGCTCCATATAACAAGGCAGATATGAAAATATCTGCCTTTGTTTTAACAGGTGCATAACCTGTCCGGGGTGTTTGCTGGTGATGCTTTTTTAGGTGTTGCTGCCCAGGTTGGTGTTACGGTTGTGAGTGGCTCGCATTCTGCTACTCCTGGGCGATTTACTGCTTTCTCAGGGTTGATTGCAAAAGTAATTGCACAGGTTGTTGAAAAGTCTCTCTCGTGCCGGCATAATCGGCGGCTCGATAATGTTTTAGGTCAGTAGCTCAATTGGCAGAGCGACGGTCTCCAAAACCGTAGGTTGGGGGTTCGATTCCCTCCTGACCTGCCAGATTCGCTCATTGCGTCTGGCTTTCTTTTCACAGGATCCTCTTAGATGACTCCCAAGGCTGAAGTTCAAGGCTCTCGCTTCGATCTCCTCAAGTGGCTTGTAGTGGTTGCTCTTGTGGTGGTTGGCGTTGTTGGGAATCAGTATTATTCTGGTTCGCCGATCCTGTATCGCGTCATTGCACTTCTTGTGATTGCTGCTGTTGCTGCCTATGTGGGTTTGCAGACGGCAAAAGGCAAGTCGTTCTCTGTCTTGGTGAAGGAAGCTCGTACTGAGATTCGTAAAGTCGTATGGCCAACTCGCCAAGAAACTACGCAGACCACGTTGATCGTGGTGGCTGTTGTTCTTGTTATGGCGTTGCTGTTGTGGGGGCTTGATTCCCTGCTCGGTTGGCTCGTTTCCTTGATTGTTGGCTAAGGGTGTCCCGTGGCTAAGCGTTGGTACGTAGTGCATGCTTATTCGGGTTACGAAAAGCATGTTATGCGCTCTTTGATGGAGCGTATTAAGCTGGCAGGCATGGAAGAAGGCTTCGGCGAAATTCTGGTTCCCACTGAAGAAGTGGTTGAAATGCGTAATGGCCAGAAACGCAAAAGCGAGCGCAAATTCTTCCCTGGCTATGTGCTGGTACAGATGGATATGAGCGAAGGGACTTGGCACTTGGTCAAGGATACCCCTCGCGTAATGGGCTTCATTGGTGGTACTGCCGATAAACCGGCACCGATCACTGATAAAGAGGCAGAAGCGATTCTGCGTCGTGTTGCTGATGGTAGCGACAAGCCCAAGCCTAAAACACTTTTCGAGCCGGGCGAAGTTGTTCGCGTTACCGACGGCCCGTTTGCTGATTTTAACGGCACAGTTGAAGAAGTTAACTACGAAAAGAGCCGCATCCAAGTGGCGGTGCTCATTTTCGGTCGCTCTACTCCGGTAGAGCTAGAGTTTAGCCAGGTCGAAAAGGTCTAGTTAGACACGAATCCCAACCCCATGGCTTAGGCTGTGGGGTTTTGTCGTCACTGGGATAAACGCGCAAGTAACCGGGGAGCCTCTTTAGGCGTTTGAACCCGTAATTGGAGTGCCTCATGGCTAAGAAGATTACCGCTTACATCAAGCTGCAAGTGAAGGCCGCACAGGCCAACCCAAGCCCACCTGTCGGCCCAGCTCTGGGTCAACATGGTGTGAACATCATGGAATTCTGCAAAGCTTTCAACGCCCGTACTCAGGGTATTGAGCCAGGCCTGCCGACTCCAGTGATCATCACTGTATACAGCGACCGTAGCTTCACATTCGAAACTAAGTCGACCCCTGCTTCGGTTCTGCTGAAGAAGGCTGCTGGTCTGACTAGCGGTTCGGCCCGTCCGAACACCGTTAAGGTTGGCACTGTTACCCGTGCTCAGCTGGAAGAAATCGCGAAAACCAAAAACGCGGATCTGACTGCAGCTGATATGGAAGCAGCCGTGCGTACTATCGCCGGTTCTGCTCGTAGCATGGGCCTTAACGTGGAGGGTGTGTAATGGCTAAGCTGACTAAGCGTCAAAAGGCAATCGCCGGTAAAATCGAAGCTGGCAAGTCCTACAACTTTGTAGACGCTGCTGCTTTGCTGGCTGAGCTGTCGACTGTTAAATTCAGCGAGTCTTTCGACATCGCCGTTAACCTGGGCGTAGACCCACGTAAATCTGACCAGGTTGTTCGTAGCGCTACTGTGCTGCCACACGGCACTGGCAAGACTGTACGTGTAGCTGTGTTCACCCAGGGTCCAGCTGCTGAAGCTGCTCTGGCTGCCGGCGCTGATCGCGTTGGTATGGATGACCTGGCTGCCGAAATGAAAGGCGGCGACCTGAACTATGACGTAGTTATTGCATCCCCGGACGCAATGCGTGTTGTAGGTCAGCTGGGTCAGATCCTTGGTCCACGTGGTTTGATGCCTAACCCTAAGGTTGGTACTGTAACTCCGGACGTAGCTACCGCTGTTAAGAACGCGAAGGCTGGTCAGGTTCGTTATCGCACCGACAAAAACGGTATCATCCACACTTCCGTTGGCAAGATCGGTTTCGACGCCGTCAAGCTGAAGGAAAACGTTGAAGCCCTGATCGCTGATCTGAAGCGTATCAAGCCAGCTTCCTCGAAAGGTATTTATGTTAAGCGCGTTACCCTGAGCACCACTATGGGCCCAGGCTTGATCATCGATCAAGGTTCTTTGGACGCGTAAGACAAATTGGCGCGTTTTGATGCGCCAATGAAAGATTGGGGTCCCTGCCTGGCGGGGGCTATCCAAGACCGTAGGCGGTGCAAGCCTTAAACGTCAAGCCTACGCAGATGGTGCTCCCGGTTCCTTACCGAATCAGACACCAAAACGACATCCGACCTCGGTTGGATGAAACGGTAACAAGCAGGAGTTAAACCCGTGGCAATTAAACTCGAAGACAAGAAGGCCATCGTCGCTGAAGTCAACGAGGCTGCCAAAGTTGCCCTGTCCGCTGTTGTGGCTGATGCCCGCGGTGTGACAGTAGGCGCTATGACCGGACTCCGTAAAGAGGCTCGTGAAGCTGGCGTTTACGTACGTGTTGTACGTAACACCCTGCTCAAGCGCGCTGTTGCTGACACTGAATACAGTGTTCTCAACGACGTGTTCACAGGCCCGACCTTGATCGCATTCTCCAACGAACATCCAGGCGCTGCTGCCCGTTTGTTCAAAGAGTTCGCTAAAGGTCAGGATAAGTTCGAGATCAAGGCAGCTGCGTTCGAGGGCAAGTTCCTCGCAGCTAATCAGATCGACGTACTGGCAAGTCTGCCGACCCGTGACGAAGCAATTTCTCAGCTGATGAGCGTGATTCAAGGCGCTACCAGCAAATTGGCTCGTACTCTGGCGGCCCTTCGCGACCAGAAAGAAGCTGCTGCAGCCTAAGGCTGAGCGACTCCTTTCAGCGTTTATTGTTTATTTCGATGGCCGCCTAGGCTGTCACCCCAATACAGGAATCAATAGTCATGTCTCTGACTACTCAAGAAATCATCGACGCAATCGGTTCGAAATCCGTTCTGGAAATCGTTGAGCTGATCAAGGCAATGGAAGAAGCATTCGGCGTTTCCGCTGCTGCTGCTTCTGCTGGTCCTGCTGCTGCCGCTGCTGTTGTTGAAGAGCAAACTGAATTCAACGTCATGCTGCTGGAAGCTGGCGAGAAGAAAGTTAACGTGATCAAGGCTGTTCGTGAGCTGACTGGTCTGGGCCTGAAAGAAGCCAAGGCAGTAGTTGACAGCGCTCCTAGCGTTGTTCTGGAAGCTGTATCGAAAGACGCAGCTGACAAAGCCAAGGCTACCTTGGAAGAAGCAGGCGCTAAAGTCGAGCTGAAGTAAGCATCGACCTTGCGTCTCCAGCCCAAGCGTTAAGCTGAGGCTGATGGCTGGTGGCTCTTGCCACCGGCCTTTTTCCGTTATTGGCAGCCGACTCGGTTGGCGCCTTTAACGTGCTGTAACCACCCTGTGCGGTGGAGCAAACCAAGGGGTTTGCACGATTTTCTGGCTGCTCCCGTCGGGAGAGGCCAAACAAGCAGGTGACCAAGCTGGGGAACGCTGATGGCTTACTC